>NZ_LT965957.1 GCF_900240995.1 Bacillus sp. Marseille-P3661 | reverse complement strand
AAAAATGAAAAGTAAAAAGGGCTTAGAGATATTGCATCTCTAAGCCTTTTTACTGTGAAGTTTATGTGATTAGCTATTTGATTCGGTCTGCGATTTACCGTTTTGCACCTCACAAGTAAACCCGTTACTATTTATGTTGGCGTTTTTATGTAATGTTTTTTTATATGTTTATTATTTGTAAGATCGTCCAAATGATCCTTTAATTAAAGAGCGCAGAGCCCTTAATTGCTACAATAATTAATGTCAATTCTCTAGTTTAGACCAAACATATTGGTAGACCTGTTTGATTGGAATATTAAACTGGTCTGCAATTTTTTTACAATCATCAAATTCAGGTGATGTTTGTACAACTGCTCCTTCGTGAACCCCAGTTTTAATCGTAATGTCTCCCCATGGACTTTCCACCTTTGAAAATTGTCGTTCAAGCCTATGAACAGTTAATGGATAGTAACGTACACCTAAGGTTGTGGTTTGGGTAAATAAAATTTCTTTTAAGAGGGGTAATTGCTGCTCGTTACATAATAATTGTAACATGACACCAGGGCGATTTTTTTTCATGTATATCGGAATATAGTATACATCTTTAGCACCATTTTCTAATAATAAATCCAATACATAGCCTAACCATTCACCTGAAATATCATCTAAATTCACTTCCACTTTAAACATTGAACTGTCCAGATGTTCTGTTAGATTCTGTTCCTTTTTTTTCAAATATGTCACCTTTTTCACGTTTAATAAATTGTGCTTCACTTATTGTACTAGAAAGGCAACAGTAATAAAAGTTCTTATTAAGCTGTGCACGAACCTACTAATGTTCATTTTTTAGTTAAAGGAGGATTTATTAGTAAATTTGTCGAAATTTTGATAAATAACATTCAGTGATTGGAGGGATTGGATGCAAGCACTTGCGGTTAATATATCCACTATATATCAGGAATACCCTTTTTTGGCTCGATTCAAAAAAGCTCAACAAGCGGGATTTTCTTCAATTGAATGTCAATTTCCATATGAATATCCAGTTGAAAGTATACAGCACGAGCTATCCGTATATGATCTTACATTGGAATTAATAAATTTACCACCGGGTGATTGGGATAAAGGTGAAAGAGGGATCGCGATATTCCCAGATCGTGTTGCTGAATTTAAACAGTCTGTTGAGCTAGGAATTCAGTATGCAACTTGTTTCGGTACAAGTAAAATTCATTGTATGGCCGGTGTTCTTTCCGAGAATTTGGATCGTGAGTTTGCTAGAGATACGTTTATCGAAAATATTAGGTTTGCTGCTAAAGAATTAGCTAAATATCATATAACGGTTGTGATTGAACCAATTAATTCAGGAGATATGCCTGGTTATTTTTTGGCAGATGTTGACGAAGCTGTTGCAATCATATACGAGATAGGCTTACCAAACGTTAAACTTCAGTTTGACTTCTACCATATCCAACGCATACATGGCAATGTACTTTCATACTTCAAACGATATTTGGATAGAGTTAGCCATATTCAAATTGCAGACTGGCCAGGTAGACATCAACCTGGAACAGGAGAGATGGACTACAAGCAAATTTTTGAAACTATCGAAAAGATTGGCTATAAAGGGGTAATTGGTTTAGAGTATTTTCCGAATGGTAAAAGTGATGAAAGCTTTGATTGGCTTACCTTTTAAAGATAATTAGGAGGCGGATAAATATGAAGGTTGGTTTTATAGGGGTAGGTGTGATGGGATCGAGAATGGTCAAGCGATTATTAGCAGCAGGTTACGATGTCTCGGTCTATAATCGTTCACCAGAAAAAGTGGCACCGCTCGTTGAGTTAGGTGCACATGATGCAAAAGAAATTGAATCACTTGTGACTGGAGTTGACGTGATATGTACATGCCTGTCAATGCCGAATGATTCACTCGATGTATACCTTGCTTCAAATGGTGTGATTAAAAATGCTAAGGAAGGTACAATTTGTATCGATTTTACGACTGTAGGAGCAGATACGAGCCAAATGATATATAATAAGGCGATTGAAAAGGGAATTAACTTTTTAGACGCGCCAGTTAGCGGCGGACCAGAAGGAGCAGAATTAGGAAGTTTGACAATTATGGTCGGTGGTGATTCAGTACCATATGAAAAGGTGTTGCCTCTGTTGAATTATCTTGGGGAAATGATTCAGCATTTAGGGTCTAGTGGTTCAGGTAGCATTGCCAAACTAATTAATCAATATCTCGTGGCTGTAAACTCATTGGCTGCTTCAGAAGCGATGGTTACAGGGGCTGCCCTTGGTTTAGATTCTGGCCAACTTTATAATATCCTTAAGGTAAGTTATGGAGATAGCAAGATGTTGCGCCGACATATGGAGTCATTTGTCCTTAACCGGCAATTTGAACCGGGAGGAGCAGTTAAATATATTCATAAGGATGTTCGATTAGCAAATAAATTAGTTGAAGAATCCGGTCTACACCAATTTACGGGTACTTTGGCGGAGAAAGCTTTTAATGAAGCAATGGAGCAAGGTTTAGCTGAACTCGATATGTCCGCGGTCATACAGACACTAGAAAAGAAATGTAATGTTGTAGTTAAAGGTAAATAGGATTAGTAGTTTCACAATCAGAAACACTCACAATCTTAAGCAAAGGATTGTGAGTGTTTTATTACTGATGTATGTATCATCGGTTTTTAATAACCAACTTCAACCGCTGCAACAACGATGTACATTTGGTCGTTTTTATCTCCTTTTTCTTCCAATACAATGCCACTTGTTGTACTCATTCCACCATCCATAACTTCGACTGTTATTTGTCCAAACGGTAGAGTTGCTTTTACTGCATCAACATCAAGATTATCTTTATCTGTTGGTATAGCAAGCTTTACATTAACACGCATATTATCTAGACTGTTTCCCGGTAATACAGACCTAATCCCCGGCATTGAATTAAAGTGTATTGCGTTTTGAATTGCACGAATAGACGCACGAGTAATATCTTGACCATGTACATCAATACCCATGCCAGTTTCAATAAACATAATTTTTTCCATTGGTTATTCATTCCTCTCTTACAAGTTACTCATAGGATCATTATATAAGTATTTTTCTAAGAAATAAAAGCATTTACTAGTGAAAATTAAATTTGATTGAATGCCAAGCAGGTACTTAATGGATAAATTTGTTTTAGAATTATGGTTATATACTTCCTGCTTTTCTGTTACACTTGTCAGAGTATGAAGAGAAAAGGGGTGTTAATTTATGATAAGTGCGTTAATTATCTTTATAGTACAGTTATTGTATGTCCCCATTTTAACATTACGTACGATTCTTGCTGTAAAAGGAATGAAAAAACAAGCTGCAGCTATGGGGATGCTTGAAGGTATTATATATGTAGGTGCATTAGGATTAGTTTTTAGTGATTTATCTAATTATATGAATATGATTGCCTATGCGTTAGGTTTTGGAATAGGAGTTTACATTGGTGGGTTAGTAGAAGAAAAGCTGGCGATTGGGTATGTGACGATTGAGGCTAATATTCCTGGAAAAAATAATATGTTAATCAACCGCTTAAGAGAAATTGGCTTCAGCGTGTCGACAAGTGAAGTGGAAGGCATGAACTCATTGCGCTACAGATTAGACTGTACGGCACGTCGAGATCGAGAAAAGGAATTTTATGAAGAAATAACGAAATATGAACCAACTGCATTTGTCGCTTCGTATGAACCTAGAAATTTCAAAGGGGGATATATTACTAAAGCGATGAAAAAGCGAAGAGAGCTGTTTTTGAAAAAGAAACGGAATAAAGAAGCCGTATGAACTAAAATTGTAATAACAAGGTGGGATAATGATGAAGTGTGTATCGTTAGATCTAGACGGTACCTTGCTTGATTCTAATCATCAAATTTCAATAGAAGATCAAAAAGTTATCCAACAGATGAAGGAAAAAGGAATCGAAGTAATTATTAACACTGGAAGAGCATATAAAGACGTCATAAAAATTCAAGCTGTTCAAAGGATAAACTGCCCAATTTTTTGTTTGAATGGGTCAATTATGTTTTCAGAAACCGGTGAATTACTATATGAAACATCATTGAGTTTTGAGTTGTTTCATGAGTTCTTACCAATGCTAAAAAAGCTTGGTGTGGGGATTCTGGTATATACAAATCAAGGCGGAATGCCAGCAACACTCCCGCAATTAAGAGGAAAAACTAATGAAGAAATTCTACAAATGTTCCAACACTATGATTATGAAAAAATACCTGAAATGAAGAACATCCGAATTTATAAAATGGTAGCATGGGTTGATGAAAATTCGCTTAATAAAATTGATATTGTGAAGAATAAAATTCAGCATATACCATCTATTTCCTATTCATCTTCATTTCCTAACAATCTTGAGATTACGACAAAAGATGCTCAAAAAGGAAAAGCGATTAAACGCTATGAGCAAATCAAAAATGTGGAATTTGATGAACTTTATGCTTTTGGTGATGGTGGTAATGATCTTTCCCAATTTGAAGTAGCGACTGCATCGGTGGCCATGGAAAATGCTCCAGAGGATATTAAAAAACAAGCAACATTCGTAACAAAAAGTAATGATGATAGTGGTGTATCATATGCGATTAAGCATTTATTAAAGCTTTTATAAAGTTCTGGCTTTTATGGTCATTACGGGAGTAATTAAATGGTGACTGTAAAGGCTTTTTTTCTGTCGGTTTTATTAGAAAGGAGACCAAATATTGCTTATGGTCTCCATTTTATTCACCAAGAGTATATATGCTGCATTAATTAAGCTATTTTCTATAAAAGTTTTGCGTAAAGAAAGGCTGTTGTTCGGAGTTAAAGGCAACGCCCACTCCTAGGAAACTAAAATCTTCATGCAAAATATTCTCCCGATGTCCTAATGAGTTCATAAGGCCTTCGTGTGCAAAGATACTGCTTTGTTGGCCGGATGCAAGGTTTTCTCCAGCCACAGAATATACTATACCATCTTCAAGCATGCGATCAAACGGAGATTCTCCCTCTAGGTTAGTATGATTAAAATATTGATTTATAGCCATATCTTCACTGTGTTTTCGAGCTGTTTCCTTTATGTGTTCATCCCATGTTAAAGTTTGTAACCCATGGTTTACTCTTGTAGCATTTACAAGATCGAATAACTGATATTCAAAACCTTCGATGAGGTGTTGACTAGATTCTGTATAGAAGGTAGATTTACCTCGTTCCAAGCTACGATCAATAATTTGGATTGAAGTAACAATGTTTCCTTGATGTTTATCGTAAAAGACCGTTATATATTGATCATCTAATAAATACATATCGAAATCGGCATTAGCTTCAAATCTGTAAAAAACCATACCTTTTCGTATTTCAGTTAAGGGCTCACCCAATTGTTTTCTAACCGTTTCTTTTGGGCTGCCAAACTTGATTCCGATTGTTGATGCTATCAAATCTTGATTCGTATACAATCCAACAACTTGATCATTGTTATCGTAAGCTATCATACTAAAAAGGTGATAATCTTTATGATAAGTATGCCATTCTGTTCCATACTCATTGGACGAAATGCGCTTGGCAGAACCCATTATTTGCTCAACATCAGTTTTATAATTTCCAAGTTCGATATTATTTACAGAGAAAACTTGTTCGCTTGGGGTCATAAGCTGAGGTTTTTCAACATGGGATGATTGGTTAGGTTTGTCTAGTAATAAAAGGTTATCAACCGTATCCTCTAAAACAATTAAATACTCATTTGCTTCCTGTACTAATTGATGGATAATTGCAGTCAAAGTTGAACTTTCTTTTATTGTAGCGATATCCGACTTAATAGTCTCTAATGGTGCTAACACATCTAACTCCTTCAAATATTTTGCAGAAAATGAGGAAAGAGAAGCTAGAAATAATAAAAATGAAATAAAAATGAATAATCGTCTCACTTTTTCACCTCCTCTAATATAAACATTCTAGCCACTTTTTAATGGTTTTATAATCTTTAAGTGAAAGTTGATAGAAGTGTGTTAAGGTTGAAAATGTTCTTACGTAATATGAAAGGGAATTAGAGGTCAAAAAAGAAGAAATAGGAGCATAATGTTGTTGTGCCACACTCCTATAATATGTTTAAATTTTAAATACTAAGATCTTTTTTTATTTATTTGCCGAAGTTCATGGAGTCGTTGGCTATCCTCTTTAAAGAAATAAATTAAGTCTCCAATTCTATCTATAGCATCCCAGCTTAAATGATGTTCGATTCCTTCAACATCGTTGTATATTTTATCTTTATCTACTCCAATCATTTCTAAAAATTCTTCCAATAAGTCGTGTCGATATACAAGTCGGTGTCCAAGCTGTTTACCTTTTTCGGTTAAACTTAAGCCTCTATATTTTTCGTAAATTAAATAGTTATCTTCACCTAACTTCTGGACCATTTTCGTGACCGAGGATGGTTGAACAGCTAGATTCTCGGCTATTTCAGAAACACGTGCATAGCCTTTATTTTTGATAAGCAAATAAATTTGTTCTATATAGTCTTCCATGCTTGGTGTTGTTTTCATATTGTTAACTCCTTAGACTTTGTGCGAACACAATTATATATATATTATAGATTAAATGCATTAGAGCTACAATAAAGGACTACTTTAGCTATTTTCATTTTAAATAAAAACAAAAAATATTAGAACAATCTTATAAATTGCGCATATTATTTATTAATCTATTTTTTTGTGATAAAGTTTCCTTAAGGAAACTTTTGTGTGGAAGGAAAACAAATAAAAAAATTTTAATTTTAATAAAGGGGAAATAAAATATGACAGAAAATCTGTTACTTGCTTTTGGATTAACTTTAATGGCGGGACTTGCAACAGGGATAGGTAGTTTGCTTGCATTCTTCACTTCTACCACAAATACTAAATTTTTATCATTGGCACTTGGGTTTTCAGCAGGGGTAATGATTTATGTATCGATGATTGAAATTTTTGTAAAAGCACAGACTGCGCTTGTTACCGCGCTCGGTCAGGGCTTGGGACATTGGATGACAGTCGTTGGCTTTTTTGGCGGTATGATTTTAATTGCGTTAATTGATAAGTTTATACCGAAACAAAGCAACCCACATGAATTAAAGAAAGTAGAAGATATGAAAAAGACTGATGCTGTAAATGATCCACAGTTATTAAAAATGGGAACTTTCACGGCATTAGCAATAGGTATTCACAATTTCCCAGAAGGGATTGCAACTTTTACATCAGCTTTGCAGGATCCGTCATTAGGTATAGCTATCGCCATTGCAATTGCAATTCATAATATTCCTGAAGGTGTGGCTGTATCGGTTCCTATATATTTTGCCACGGGAGATAAAAAGAAAGCATTCAAACTTTCGTTTTTGTCTGGATTATCGGAGCCGATTGGAGCAATTGTAGCTTTCCTGATTTTACTACCGTTTTTAAATGATGTAATGTTTGGTGTCATATTCGCTGGTGTTGCTGGAATAATGGTTTTTATCTCTTTAGATGAATTATTGCCTGCAGCAAAGAAATATGACGAAGCACATATGTCCATTTATGGTTTAATCGGAGGTATGGCTATAATGGCACTAAGCTTATTGTTATTTATTTAAATAATAACCTTTTAGTACGTAGCCCCACCGCTAAAAAATTACGTTATTAACAACAAGGTCTTTTGGCTTTGTTGTTTTTTTATTTACCAAACAGTTAGACTTAATAAACATGAAATTAAACCTCCTAAACAATTTATCTATAGATTAGTATTGTTGGTTACTTAGTCGAATTAATAAAAATAATACTTGGAGTGAAGAAAATGGATCGTAGAAAATTTTTAACTTATGTTGGAACAGGTGCAGTTTCGTTAACAATCGCATCATCTGGACTAGGTCATTTGCAAATCGTGCTGGTGCAAAACAACAGATTCACAGTTTGATTTCGAAATTTTCGCAGCAGGTGGACAGGCTAATGGATTTAGCGCGCCTGACAATTCAATTTAACGTTTGATAACGAAGGAAACCTGTGGACTGTTACAGATATATCTAGTAGTTCTTTAAATAAAGGCGTATTTGAGCGCTTTAAAAATAACGGTATTTTTGTTATTCCGACAGCGGGCGAAGACCGTGGCATAGTGTACCAATTTGCATCAGCACCTGTTGAGGCAGAATTAACGGGTCCTTGTTTTACACCAGACGAAGAAACGCTTTTCTTAGCTATTCAACATCCCGGTATAGAAACTGAAGATATAAACAACCCTACAAGTATGTGGCCGCATCGAAAAGGTGATACTATGCCTAGGCCAGCAGTAGTAGCTATCAGAGGGTTTTAATAAAATATGTGCAAAAACCGATAGGACTATATTTGCGAGACAAAGGAGTTGAAATGATGTTATCAAATATCGGGATACCTGGTTTAATATTAATCTTGATATTGGCTCTTATCATTTTTGGGCCATCGAAGTTGCCTGAGGTTGGTAGGGCATTTGGTACCACATTAAAGGAATTTAAGAATTCAACGAAAGATTTAGTTTCAGACGAACCAAAACCAATCGAAGATCCAAACAAAAATAAGTATTAATGATGTAATAGGGCTTACATTAGGCCCTATTTTTTATACTTTTTGGAAGTTTAACTTTGTTAATGGATTAAAATATAAGAATAGAACATCGTCATTAGCCATTATGGGCAAATTTCACAACGGTACAGCTCCTTCGAATAGTTAATTTGCAAACAATTAGATGTATGTTATATTGAATCTATTAAATAATTATATGTAAGCACTGGGGGAGCTGGAAAAAGGCCAGCTGAGAGTAAGACCTGTTAGTCTTTGACCCTTTTACCTGATCTGGTTAGTACCAGCGTAGGAAAGTGTGTGGACTTTAACAGAAACCGCAGATTCCTAGACTGGAATGCTGCGTTTTTTATTTATATCTACCCATCCCGGTGCACATAATTGGAGGAGATTAACATGCGTGCAACAAAAAAATTAACAATTACAGCAATGCTAGTAGCAATTGGTACGTTAACAAGTAATTTATTTTACATACCAATTGGATTTACTAAAGTATTTCCGATGCAGCACTTTATTAATGTATTATCCGCCGTAATACTAGGACCCTACTATGCTGTTTTACAGGCTTTTTCGGTTTCACTCATACGAAATATGATGGGAACAGGGTCTATATTTGCATTTCCCGGAAGTATGTTCGGAGCGTTGGTAGCTAGTTATTTTTTTATGAAAACAAAGAGAACAATCTTTGCAGCAATAGGCGAGGTTTTCGGTACCGGTATACTTGGTGCTTTAGTGGCATATCCAATTGCAACATTGTTTTTAGGCAGTGAGGCTACGTTGTTTGGGTTTATACCATCATTTATTGTAAGCTCTATAGCTGGAGCAATAATTGGTTATATTACATTAAAGATTGTGATGAAAAATGAAGGGATTAGACGTGAATTAACAAGTACAGGATTATATAAATAAAAGTTTTATAAACTGGGAAGAAGGGAACACAGTGGATATAACTAAAATAAAAATTTTGTTTGACCAAGTTAGAACTAAGAAACCACTTATACATCATATAACTAATAAAGTTACTATTAACGACTGCGCGAATGTTACATTAGCAATAGGAGCATCACCGGTTATGGCTGATTTCCATGAAGAAGTTGAGGAAATGGTAGGACACGCAAGCGCCCTGCTGCTCAACTTTGGAATGCTGAATGATGGAATTTTTAAATCAATGCTTAAGGCAGGAAAAAAAGCAAATGAAAATGGCATCCCGGTTATTTTTGATCCTGTAGGAGTAGGTGGGACAAGTTACCGAACGAAACGAGCGCACGAGCTAATGAGTCAGATTAATATATCGATTATTCGCGGAAATCATAGTGAAATTGCTAGTTTATTAGGTTTTGAAGGTATGACAAGAGGTGTTGATACCGGAGATGTAACTTCTGAAATACAATCTACGGCGTTAAAAGCTTGCACTACATATAATAGCGTTGTTGTGATTAGTGGGAAAAAAGACGTGGTTACCAATGGAAATAATATTTGTTTTATTCATAATGGTCATGAGTGGTTGCCAAAAGTTACCGGTACTGGCTGTTCAAGTACCTCTTTAATAGCTGCGTTTTCGGGTGTTACTACTGATTATTATTCTGCTGCCATTGCAGGAATTTCAACTATGGGCATTTGCGGTGAAAATGTTATGAGAAACTGTTCTGTTAGTGGTCTGGGGACATTTAAAATTAAATTATTAGATGAAATTTCAACTATTGATGGGAGTAGTTGGGCTGAAACAGTCTGCTATACTCTTTAAAAGAAATATTTACAATCTAACTAAAAAACGGCACCTAGAAAAAATTACCGAATAGTGAAACTTTTCCCAATTTATTTCGTCTATTACATGATATGTTATTAATTTAAAAGGAGGCTGAATGGTGTTTATTAAAAAAATGGGTGTCGTTACACTTTCTTCTGCAATTGCATTATCAGGAATTATACCTGCAAGTAATGTTTTAGCGGCAAGTGCAGTAAAGACAGAACAAGTTGCACAAGAGGTGAAGGCTGGGGGTAGTGTTGTAAATGTTGAAAAGGAGAAATTAATAGAAAGAGCACGTAGTTTGTTTCCTGAAAAATTCGAAGGGTTCACTGACCAGGAATTTCATGCCAATTTCAATACATACCCCTTAGGTGAGGGAACTGAAAGGTATGGTCTACACTTTTTTAAAGAAGTTAAAAACGGAGAACATATTAGTGGGAATGTTGAATTTGCAGGAAAAGATTTGACATTAGTATCCTATCATTTTAGTCCAGTTGATACAACGGATGCGTTATATCCCCCGAAGGTTACAAAAAAACAAGCTGAAATGATAGCGAATGATTTTTTGAAGAAAATGAATTTGAATCAATATCGATTAACTGAAAATGATTTACTTTATTATTCATCGATGAATCGCCCTTTAACAGAGCCTGTTGAATATTCATTTACATTTGAAAAACTTGAAAATGGAATCCCTGTTCAAGACCAAAATGTTACTATTACTGTACTAGGTAATGGAGAAGTAACCCAATTTTATCAAAATCGATTTGTAGACAAGACAACCTATGACTCAGGCAAACCGTTGCTTACCAAAGAAGAGGCATTGAAAAAGGTGAAGGACCAACTGGCAGTTCAATTAAGGTACATGGTTGATCATAACTATCAAACAGATCAAACAAATGTTGAACTGATGTATGTACCAGTACCTACTATTTCAGGTGTTGATGCCAAAACTGGAAAGTTGAAAGTTGGAGATGCTTTTGTAAGTGAAAAGCCAAAAGAAAGCAATACTACTTTACTTGCAGAGAAGTCTAGCCCAAAGGTCTCAAGCCCTCTTACAAAAGAGCAAGCAAAAAAAATGGCGGAAGATATTCTAAAACCAAAAGAAGATAATGTGAAATTAGTAATAGAGGGAATAAACGAAATCGAACGTGAAGGTATAAAAATGTATAGCGTTCAATATATGTATCAAACAGGATCGTCAGGAAGTGGTTCTTCTTTTGAAATTAATAAAGAGACAGGAGAAATCTTGAACTTTCATAATATTGCGAGAGATCGTTATTATGAACTACAAGCTGAAAAAGATATAAAACCAAACCTTTCAGAAGAAGACGCTCTAAAGAAAGCTGTTGAGTATATTAATCAATATGCATATTCTAATTTGGATGAATATGCTTATCCAACCGAATTAGCTGCAAATCATTATCAAAAACATAGCAATGAATATTATTTTCACTTTCCTCGAGTTATTAATGGGATCATTGTAAATGGTAATGGCATCAGTGTTAGCGTATCAGGAGAAGATGGAGAGCTTTTCTCTCTAAATGTTAACTCCACGAATGTTGAGAAATGGCCTGATGTTAATCGAGCGGTTGATATGAAGAAGGCCTTAGCTGCTATTAAGGAAAAGATAGATGTAAAGCTTCAATATGTGAATCATGATAATAATCAGAAACTTTATCAATTATTTTATAGTATTACAACAAATAAGAATCACTCTTATTTTGATGCGATTAGTGGAACATGGAAGAAATATTCCTATGTTGGAGAGCAACCGAATGTGGATGAAATTAGTCATCCATGGGCAGCTGAAGAATTGAATTTTATGATTTCAGCTAATATTATCCAAGTTGATGACCCATCATCCTTTAATCCTGATCGTGCTGTTACAAAGGGGGAAGCTCTGAATATCATATACAAATCGTTGGCAAGGTTTTACAACTACCCAGAGCCAATCGACGCACAACGTCAAACAACCTTTAAGAACATTAAAGAAGACCATCCGCTATACGAAATCATTGAGCGATCTGCGCAACAAGATATAATTGACACAACAGCAAATACCTTTAATGTCGATGAGAAGCTTACTAGAGAAGAGCTAGCGTTTTGGTTTGCTCGTGCAATGGGCCTTCAGCTTATAGCTGAGCATCCTGAGATCTATAAGCTCGACTTTGTTGATGCAGAAGAAATGAATGGAAAATATCGTGGACATATTGCGATAACTAATGCGCTGGGTATTTTAGCTAAAGATGTAAATAATGAGTTTAATCCAAAATCAGAAGTTACCTTAGCTGAATTGGCTGTCTCTAATGTTCGACTTGCGAAAATTGCCTCAGAAATGAACATTCAACTAAGATAAAAATTGATATTATAGCAATTTCCTTCTATATTAATAACACCCGCTACCTAACTTTGGAAAGGTAGTGGGTGGAAACGACCTCGGATTTAAAAGTCCCTTCTATACCTTCGAAATCCTCTTTAAATATACAAGCTTCGACAAATGCTTACAAATTTTCTAATTTTTTAAAAAAATATAAAATATTCAGAGAAAAATGTTACCTTTTTTGAAATTATTTGATATAGTATGGCTATAGAGAGTTACGGTTTCTTTATACGCAACAATTTACTTTGTTTAAAGGAAGGATATTTTTATGGCAACAAATAAGAAAGAGGAGTATTTGCTTTCCTCAGTAAAGAATGCACTACGCTTACTTAAATGCTTTTCCATGGATGAACCAGAGAAGAAAATCAGCGATCTCGCTGCAACACTAGGTCTTCATAAAAGCACTGTCAGTCGGACATTAGCAACACTTGCTAGTGAAGGATTTGTTAGCCAAGACCCGGATACAAAAAAATACCGACTGGGATTGTCAGTGCTTACGTTGAGCGGTGTAGTCAATAGTACGATGGAAATATACCGTGAGTCGCTACCTATTCTGAAGAAACTTGTTGATGACATAGGTGAAACTGCACATATATCTATGTTGGACGGCTTTAATGTTATATACCTTCAAAAAGTAGATTGTAATCATCCTATAAGGTATTTAACGCATGTTGGCAAAACAAACCCGTCATATTGTACAAGTTCTGGAAAAGTGCTTTTAGCGCACTCAAGTGATGATTTCGTTGATAAAGTAATTGAAAGCGGTTTAAAGGCTTCTACTAAAGCGACTATAACCGATCCAGACCAACTGCGTGCACATCTAAGAAAGGTGAAGGAACAAGGGTTTTCGTACAGTCTTGGGGAACTTCTAGAGGGGGTCAATTCAGTGGCAGCCCCAATTTTTGATTATACAGGGAATGTAATAGCTGCGTTAACAGTTGTAGGCCCAAGTCAGAGAATTGACCAACATCAAATTCGCCCATTAGCAAAAAAAATAATTAATGCTAGTATGGAAATATCAGACAACATGGGGTATTGGAAATAAGTCAGCGCCATATATGTTATATGTGGGGAACAAAATTAATAGGATAGGAGAATGTAAGTATGTATGATTTTCACACACACTTTATCACACCAGATGTACAAGGTTGGCTACAAGAGAACAAAGATAGAGTAAATGCGAAATGGGTAAATAAGGGAGAGGGGAAGGAAGATTTTCTAGTTGTGAATGGTAAATGGGGCTTTGAATTAAAACAAACATTTATCAATCCAACTCAATTCCTAAATGAACAGGAAAAGGTAGGGGTTACACATTCAGTCGTTTCGCCGATTCCACAGCTATTTATGTACGACTTTTCAGATGATATTACAAGTGAACTATCGAATGTTTATAATCAATCGTTAGCCATTTGGGCGAAAACAGAACATAACAGAATTTCTGCTTTAGGAACAGTACCATTAAACAATCCTGAAAGCGCAGCACATGTATTGCGTGAAGCGATGAATAATGGATTAAAAGGAGTAATTATTGGTCCTGGTTTGCCAAATAAAATGTTATCAGATGAGTTCTTCGCACCGTTTTTTGAAGAAGCAGACAAACAAAAAGCAATTGTATTCATACATCCGTTATTATCAGAAGATCCAAGATTAACAGGAAAGATGCCAAATTTAATCGGTGTTCCTTGGGAAACTACAGTATGTGCTACTGACCTACTATTAAGTGGGTTTTTAGATAAATATCCAAATATTAAACTATTACTTGCGCACGGTGGTGGTCTTCTACCATATCAAATAGGACGCCTTGATAAGGGTTACACTATGTGGGGAGATGTTTCAACTTTACTACAAGCACCACCAATTGAATATTTAAGGAAGTTTTGGTTTGATAGCGTACTTTGGAATAATGATAGTCTAGATTTTTTAATTAAAACTGTAGGAGAAGACCGCGTGGTGCCAGGATCAGATTTCCCATTTGATCTTTGTACTTGGCCACCTCAGGTAAGTAACGAAAAAGGTGTACAGTCATTGTTATCGAAATAACGGACCAAAGTTATTAAGAACCTCCTTGTAATTTACTCAAAACTATTTAAAGGGAGGTTTTAAAATGACTTTCATCCCGTTAAACCCCTTTATTATTGGTTTTAAATTAATCCTTTTGTGTTGAGTTTTCGCTTTCAATAAAATTGAACTTAGTTACATATAATGACCTTTCTTGTTGTTAACATAAAAAAATTACCAATTAATGGTTGTTCTATACGAATAAACAACTCGCTATATTGTACTGTTTTATAAGGTGTTAATAGGTAAAACAACCATAGTAAAGGTCTTTTGTCATAAGGAATAAAATTTTTTTTGGAAAATTACAAATGTGTTGCACATAGAACAACTGAGAGGTTGTATGTGAAACGTTCTAATTTTATTATAAAAGTATGAAAAATCAAACAACACAATTGGAGGACTTTAAAATATGCTTGAAGAATTAAAAACTAAAGCACCTGTTAAGCCGATCGATTGTTTACATTTCATTAACGGACAATTTTTAGAGTCACTAAATAAAAAATCATTTAAAAATATAAACCCAGCTACTGAAGAAGTTTTAGGACTAGTTGCTGAAGGTGGAAAAGCAGAAGTTGATCTTGCGGTTGCGGCGGCACGTAGAGCATTAAATGGGTCTTGGAAGAATAAAACAGTGCAAGAACGTTCACGAATTCTTCGTCGAATTGGAGATCTAATCATTGAAAGACAAGATGAGTTTGCATATTTAGAAGCTCTGGATACTGGAAAACCGTTCTCGTTAGCAAATAGCATTGATGTACCGAGAGCAGCTTATAACTTCCACTTCTTTGCTGACTACATAGTTGGTGTTAACACAGATGCTAATGAGCAGGACGATCAAGCATTACATTATACACTTCGTCGTCCAGTAGGGGTTGTAGGTATTATCAAGCCTTGGAATCTTCCATTACTTTTACTTACATGGAAATTAGCACCTGCATTAGCAATGGGAAACACATGCGTTATTAAACCAGCAGAATGGACACCAATGACTGCCACCTTATTAATGGAAGTTATTAAAGAAGCTGGAGTACCAAACGGTGTTGTTAACTTAGTACATGGATTTGGCCCGAACTCTGCAGGTGGAGCAATTTCAGAACATCCTGATATTGACGCCATTTCGTTTATTGGGGAGCCAAAGACTGGAACAGCAATTATGAAGGCAGCGGCAGATTCTTTAAAAAAGCTTTCATTTGAATTAGGTGGGAAAAATCCAAATATTATATTTGCTGACTCTAATTTAGATGAAGTAATTGATACTACTATTCAATCAAGCTTTATTAACCAAGGTGAGGTTTGTTTATGCGGATCAAGAATATACGTTGAACGTGTTGCATATGATGAATTCCTTGAGAAATTTGTTGCTCGAACAAGGGAGTTAGTAGTTGGAGATCCGTTAACACCTGAAACAACTATAGGAGCACTCGTAAGTAAAGAACATTATGAACGTGTCCTTAGCTATATAGCACTTGCTAAACAAGATGGAGGTACGATTCATACAGGTGGTAAACGTCCACATGGTTTAGAAAAAGGATACTATCTGGAACCCACCATTATTACTGGCTTAGACCGTAATTCACGCTGTGTAAGTGAAGAAATCTTTGGACCGGTTGTAACAGTTATTCCATTTGACATAGAAGAGGAAGTTATTGCACAAGCGAATGATACTCACTATGGACTAGCTGCTACAATATGGACAAATGATCTTCGCCGTGCACATCGAGTTGCTCGCAACCTTGAAACAGGTATCATCTGGGTTAATACATGGTTCTTACGTGACTTGCGTACACCATTTGGTGGAATGAAACAAAGCGGTGTTGGTAGAACAGGTGGAATGCACAGCATTGATTTCTACTCAGAATTATCAAATGTAACGATCAAATACTAAAAGGTTGAAAGGAGATCAACGTTTTGACAACAATAACAAAGCAATTCGCAGAACAATTAGCTGAAGTTGAATCAACCAGAATTGGCATAACTCCTTTAACAGAAGTAAATCCAGAGTTAACTATTGAAGAAGCGTACCAAATTCAGCTTCAAAATATTAATAGAAAACTAGAAAATGGCCAAAAGATTGTGGGTAAGAAAATCGGATTAACTTCGCTCGCCATGCAAAAAATGTTAGGTGTGGATGAACCAGATTATGGACACCTTCTTGACTCGATGGTTATAGAAAATGGCGGGACAATCTCTATGTCTCAAGTTCTACAACCGCGTGTGGAAGCTGAAATTGCATTTATATTAGATAAAGAATTAAGAGGACCTCATGTAACAACTCTTGATGTTTTGCAAGCAACGAAGTATGTTGTACCTGCTTTGGAGATTGTAGATAGTAGAATTAAAGATTGGAAGATAAAATTACCGGATACGATTGCAGATAATGCATCAAGCGGTTTATATGTTCTAGGCGGAAAACCTACACGTATTGAGGACGTAAACCTTGAACTAATTGGTATGGCATTTACGAAAAACGGGCAATTAGCGAACACTGGTGTTGGTGCTGCTGCACTTGGAAATCCCGCAAATTGTGTCGCTTGGTTAGCAAATAAGTTATCACAATTTGATATCACACTTCGCGCTGGTGAGGTTATTTTATCAGGAGCGGTATCAGCGATGGTAGCCGCAGAACCTGGAGATACGTTTACTGCAAGATTTGCCCATCTGGGTCAAGTTAGTGTGAGTTTTGAAAAGTAAATTCTAGAAAGGAGCTGGATTTAAATGAGTAAAGTAAAAGTAGCGATCTTAGGTTCTGGTAATATCGGAACAGATTTAATGATTAAATTAGGTAGATCAGAAGTTTTAGAATTAACAACTGTAATCGGTATCGATCCAGAGTCAGATGGATTAAGAAGAGCAAGAGAATTAGGGTATGTAGCAATTGATAATGGTATTGATGGGTTCATAGAAAGAGCGGAGCTTGCTGATATCGTTTTTGATGCAACATCTGCATATGCCCACCCTGAAAATGCTAGAAAGTTGAAGGAAGCCGGAAAGCAAGTGTTGGACCTAACACCAGCAGCGATTGGTCCTTTCGTATCACCGCCTGCTAATATCCAAGAGCATTTAGATGCAGATAATATCAACTTAATTACGTGTGGAGGTCAAGCAACTATCCCAATGGTGCATGCAGTTAATAGAGTTCAGGCTGTAGAGTATGCTGAGATTGTTGCAACAATCTCTAGTAAGAGTGCAGGGCCTGGTACTCGAGCAAATATCGATGAATTTACACAAACAACCGCACGCGGTATCGAAAGAGTTGGCGGAGCGAAAAGAGGTAAAGCGATTATTATCTTAAACCCAGCTGAACCGCCGATTATGATGAGAGACACTATTCATATCTTATTAGAAGATACGAATGTTGATGAAGAGGCAATCATTCAATCTGTACGCGAAATGGAAAAGGACGTTCAATCATACGTTCCAGGATATCGTTTAAGACAGGATCCAATTTTCGATGATAATCGTGTAACTTTATTAATTGAAGTAGAAGGCGCTGGCGACTATTTACCTAAGTATTCAGGTAACTTAGATATTATGACTGCAGCTGCAGTTAAAGTAGCGGAAGAATGGGCAAAACATAAAGTCTCAAAGGCGACAGTTTAAGAAATAAGAAAGGAGCTGAAGAAAATGACAACAAATAAAGATATTATAATTACGGAAGTTGCATTACGTGATGGAAGTCATGCAATTAGACATCAATATACTGTAGATCAAGTAACAAGTATTGCCAAAGCGTTAGATGAAGCGAATGTGCCATATATTGAAGTAACACATGGAGACGGATTAGGTGGCTCTTCATTACAATATGGATTATCAAGAACAAATGAGTTAGAACTAATTGAAGCAGCAGCGTCTGTAGTGAAAAATTCAAAAATTGCGGTACTATTGCTACCAGGAATTGGAACGAAACCTGAGCTGAAAGAAGCTGCTCGGTTAGGTGCAAAAATGGCTCGTGTAGCGACACATGTTACCGAAGCTGACGTAGCTCCTCAACATATCGCTTTAGCAAAAGAACTTGGTCTTGAAACAGTTGGTTTCCTAATGATGTCCCATATGGTTCCGACTTCAAAATTAGTTGAGCAGGCTAAATTAATGGAAAGCTACGGCGCAGATATTGTTTATGTAGTTGACTCTGCAGGTGCACTTTTACCACATGAAGTAAGAGAGAGAATTAGAGCATTAAAAGATACTCTTACTGTAGAAGTTGGTTTCCATGGTCATAATAACTTGTCATTAGCAATGGCAAATACACTTGCTGCAATTGAAGAAGGCGCGACACGCATCGACGGTAGTATTAGATGTTTAGGTGCAGGTGCAGGGAATACACAAACGGAAGTATTAGTTGCAGTATGTGAACGTATGGGAATCAAAACTGGAATTGATCTATATAAAATGATGGATATTGCTGAAGATCTAGTTGCACCAATTCTAGAAAAGCCGCAAGAAATTGAAAAAGGTAGTCTAGTTCTTGGCTATGCTGGTGTTTACTCTAGTTTCTTATTACATGCACAACGTGCAGCTGCGAAGTTTGGCGTTGATTCACGAGATATCCTAATTGAGCTTGGTAAGCGTAAAGTAGTAGGCGGTCAAGAAGATATGATCGTGGACGTAGCAGCTGAAATCTCTCAAAAACAAAAGCAAGGCTTGAACGTTTAGGAGGAAATAAAAGATGACCACTGAACAAATTACACAAATTGCAAAATATTTGCTAGACGGAGAATATGAGAAAAAAGAAGTTAAAAAAGTTACTGCAGAAATCAAACCAGATTTGACGGTTGAAGAAGCGTATCAGGTTCAAGAAGAACTAGTGAACATCAAATTAGCAGAAGGTAAAAAAATCATTGGGCCTAAAATGGGATTAACGAGTCAAGCTAAAATGAAACAAATGGGTGTAGAAGATCCGATTTATGGATATGTATTTGACTATATGTTAATCGACAATGGTGGCAAACTATCACTAAGCGATGTTATTCATCCAAAAGTAGAGGCAGAGATTGCTTTCGTTATCGGTGAGGATATTGAAGGACCTGGGATTACTGGCGCTCAAGTACTAGCAGCGACTGAATATGTACTCCCAGCATTGGAAATTATCGATAGTCGTTATGAAAACTTTAATTTCACATTACCAGACGTAATTGCTGATAATGCATCTACGTCTCGTGTAGTGTTTGGCACAACTTTAAAGAGACCAGATCAATTTGAGCTTGATTTAGTTGGCAGCACAATAACTATTAATGGTGAAATTAAAGAGCTTGGTGCTGGTGCTGCGGTTGTTGGTCATCCTGCTAATTCAATCGCAATGCTAGCAAACATGCTAGCTAAAAAAGGTGATAAAGTTAAAAAGGGTGACATCATCTTAACTGGCGGTATTACTGGTGCGGTTTTACTTAACAAAGGTGATTATGTTGTTGGTAAATTCGATGGACTTGGTGAAGTAACATTTTCAGTTGTAGATTAGTAGAATGGAAGGAGAGCGGATTTATGCCATTACTTAACGTCCAAATTTTAGAAGGTAGACCACCAGAAAAAGTGGATGCTTTAATTAAAAATCTTACAAATACTGTTTCAGAAACTCTAGAAGCTCCAAAAGAGAGTGTACGAGTTATTGTTACTGAAATCCCTAAAACACATTGGGGAATCGCTGGTGTTTCAGTAGCTGAAAGGAATGCTCAAAAGTAATACCCCTTTTGTTACATGAGTTAATTTAGTATCTGACATCCCATTTTTTGTTGGGGGACATAATGGGTTGTCAGTTCTAATACAAAACAATTACTAGTATTGGAGGATGGGAAAATGAGTATTGTAATGAGTATGTTAGCGCCACACGTACCAAGCATTTGTCATGAGGATCAAGCACCAGATTTTCAAGTAGATATGGTTAGTGCCATGAAGGAAGTTTCAAAAAAGATCTACGATCTCAAGACAGATCTAATTGTTTTAGTTTCATGCCATTGGCCATCAACATTTGATCACCTTGTAGATTGTACTCCTGACCATAAAGGAACACTAACTGCACAAGAATGTCCTGATATTATTAGTGATGTTGATTACCATTATCCAGGTGACCAAGAAATTGCAGATAAACTGGTCGAAGCAGGAAAAAATGCTGGTTTACGTGTTGTAGGCTTTAAAGACCCAACATTCGTTTGGGATTATGGTACTGTAGTTCCATTACGCTACTTGGTTCCTAATGAAGATATTCCTGTTATTAATCTATCTGTTACATTAGCAGCGAATTTAGAAGAAACATACAAATGGGGGCAGGAAATTGCTAGAGTTTTAGAAGAGAGTGACAAGAGAGTGGTCTTTGTATCGAGTGGTGCATTGGCACATAACTTAGTACGCGGTAGAGAAAACAAGCCGACTATTTCTGAGCATGCTCTAGATAAGCAATTTATTGATTTTGTAATGAATAAAGATTATGCATCTGCATATAACATGTTGCCGCAATATTCAAGTGCTGCAAAAGTTGAATCTGGTGGTCGTCATTTAGCTATGCTATTAGCTTTCTTAGGTGAAGGGCATGAGCCAAAGTTTTTTGCGGCTGGACAATCATCTGGTAGTTGGAATGCGGTAATGACGTTTGAAAAGCAATTGGTGGGGGCTTAGGATTTAAATATTCTGAACATTTTAAAGAATAGAAATGAAAGCGTTTATTGTTCAAAGGAAGAAAGTTTCTCGAATTTTCGAGAAACTTTCTTCCAACCAAATCTTGGGGGGATATGGAATGAATAGATATAGAATTCCTTTTGTAAGTTTTATCGTTTTAATGATGTTAACAGTATCTGCTTGTAGTTCATCTAGCACAGGTTCAGAACCAAGCCCGGAAGGTAAAGGTAGTTCAGGTGAAACATTCGAATTTAAGTTAGGTCATATGAATTCACCAGATCATGTTCAAGATGATGTAAAAACAGCTTGGGCTGAAGAAGTTGCAGCTGCCACAGAAAACAGAGTTATATTTGACATTTATCCAGGTGGCGCTTTAGGCGGACCTAAAGAAACTTATGATAACGTTGTAACTGGGATCATGGATGCTGGTTGGGGAATTCAAGGTTATAATGCAGGCAAATTTCCTGTACACTCTGTCCTTCATTTACCATTTATGACAGATGGCAACGCAGCAGAACTAAGTGTCGTTGCTCAAAAATTATATGAAACATTTCCAGAAATTCAAGCTGAGTATTCAGAGGTAAAGCCACTGTGGTTTCATGCGGTTGATCCATATATGATCATTACAAAAGGCAAGGCTGTAAGAAGTTTTGAAGATGTTAAAGGTTTAAAATTAAGAACTCCATCTGTTGAAGGTAGTGGCATGATTGAATCTTGGGGGGCAACTCCGGTTTCACTACCAGCTCCAGAAATGTATGATGCACTACAAAAAGGTGTAATTGATGGCGGTGTATTACCAATTTCAGCTATTGCTGACTTTAATTTATTCGATGTAGTTGATTATGTAACACTTGGTAATTTTAATACAAATTTATATTATACTGTGATGAATAAAGGCAGTTGGGACAAGCTACCTGCTGATGACCAAGCAACAATTGAAGGATTAGTTGGTCTCCAAATGGCACAAAAAGCCGGTGAAGCATACGACGGTCAAAAAGCAGCAGCTGAAGCGAAAGCAAAGGAAATGGGCGTTGAATTTATTGAACTACCGGATGAGGAAGTTCAAAAATATAAAGACGCATCACAAGTTGTAGCGGAAAAGTGGATTGCTGATATGGAAGCAAAAGGCATACCTGGACAAGCAATCTATGATGAAGCTGTAAAATTGATTTCAGAAAATTAATCACTGTAAAGTGTTTTTAAATAAGACTTGGCATAGCGTCAAGTTATACGGGCGCAGCCAAGTTTTATTATATATCTATCTATCTTGAGGTGAAAACTATGAAAACGGAAACAAATGTGGATGTTACTGCAAAAGCTAGAGCAGAGATTCCTTGGGGAAAAGATACTAATAAAATTTATAGAATTATATACTTGTTGAATCATATTGCTCACAAAGTATCAAGTGTGATTCTCTTCTTGATGATGTTATTAACGACTGCTGATGTTGCAGGAAGATATTTTTTTAATAAGCCAATTACAGGTGCGTTTGAGTTAACAGGATTGGCACTTGCCCTGATTGTATTTTTTAGTTTAGGTATGACACAAATAACGAAAGATCATATTGAAATCGATTTTTTAACAAATAAGTTTCCAGCTAAGGCCCAGGAAATCTTAAATATTGTTTCTTCTTCGATCATCTTTGTTCTTTTATGTTTAACATCATGGCAATTATTTGAATACACAAAACGTTTAATGGCTAGTGGTGAGTTAACCGGGGACTTAAGCTTACAGTTATACTTCTTTACTATATTTGCTGCCATCGGAGCAATATTGTTTACGCTTACGTTTATCCTTGACATCGTTAAGTCTATTTTAAAGGTGGTGCAGGCATGAGTCCTGAAATGATTGGAGCATTGGGTGTTGTTGTTTTACTTATCCTTATTCTATTAAGAGTATCTGTTGGATTATCGTTATTCCTAGTCGGATTTGTAGGCGTATCTTTACTAAATGGTTGGGATGTAGGTTTAGCACAGTTAGGACCATCAGCATTTGGCACAGCAAATAGCTATAGTTTAAGTGTAATTCCCCTATTCATTTTGATGGGTATGTTTATGTCCAATACTGGTTTGGGAAGTGACCTATTTAATGCTGTTGATAAATGGATTGGCCATTTTCGCGGCGGTTTAGCAATTGCAACAATTGGTGCAAGTTCTATCTTTGCAGCTATTTCTGGTTCATCAAATGCAACGACAGCAACGCTTGCAAAAATTGCGATCCCAGAAATGAATAAGTACAATTATAAAACAACATTTTCAACAGCAGCCGTAGCTGCAGGTGGTACATTAGGTGTCCTTATTCCGCCAAGTGTAATTTTAATCCTTTACGGAGCACTTACATCGGAACCGATAGGTCCATTATTAATTGGGGGATTAGTACCTGGAATTTTAATGACGTTAGTTTTTATTATCATGATTAACATTCAAGTACGAATGAATCCTTCAATAGCTCCAAGACAACAAGAACCTGCTGTAATGGGTGAAAAGGTAAAATCATTAAGCAGTGTATGGCCATTTCTATTAATATTCATTATTAGTATTGGTGGAATTTATTTAGGGATTTTTACACCTAGTGAAGCTGGTGGAATAGGAGCAATGGGTGCTTTTATAATAACATTAGTTTCAAAACGATTATCTTGGGCTAAATTATTGGACTCATTAGACGAGACAATCCGTTTATCTGTTATGCTGTTTTTAATCTTAATTGGAGCTTCACTTTTTGGTAGATTTTTAGCTTTAAGTCAAATTCCGATGACAATGACTGAAAAGGTTACATCACTTGATGTTTCTCCATACATCATTTTAGCGATGATTTTAATTGTTTACTTAATTTTGGGAATGTTTTTAGAAGGAATTGCTATTATGGTTCTAACTTTGCCAATCGTTTATCCAATCATTACCCAGATAGGATTTGATGGATTATGGTTTGGAATCATCATGGTAATGGTTATTAATATAGGTGTCTTAACACCACCGCTAGGGTTAAGTGTTTATATTATTAGTGGGGTTGTTAAAGATGTACCGATTGAAAAGATCTTTAAAGGTGTTGTCCCAGCGGTTATAGCAATGGCAGTTTTTACTGTTATTCTAATCATTTTCCCAGAAATAGTTACATTTTTGCCAAATTTAACGAATGATTAAATCGCAAAAAGTTTGAAAGAAGGGTAAAACCAATGAGACGGGATAATTCACCGTGATATGGATTAAATGAATAGTCCTTATTGCGGTGAAATATATATTTTTTGAAAATCTAAAGGAAAAACACAACATTTAAGTTATAATATCATTGCGCTCCCAAAAATCCGAAAATTCAGTTTAAATACACTATTTAAACTTTAATGAAGATAATGACTTATTTAAAAATAGAAATACTAAAATGGTTAGGAGGAAGTTAAGTGACTTTAAATCAGAGAAAAATTAATAAAGTTCTTGTAGCTAACAGAGGAGAAATTGCCATTCGGATTTTCCGGGCATGTACTGAACTGGATATACGTACTGTAGCAATTTACTCCAAGGAAGATACAGGCTCATACCATCGCTATAAAGCGGATGAAGCTTACCTAGTGGGAAAGGATAAAAAACCGATTGATGCTTATTTAGATATTGAAGGTATTCTAGAAATTGCAAAAGCAAATGATGTGGACGCAATTCATCCTGGATATGGTTTTTTATCAGAGAATATTCAATTTGCTAAGCGTTGCCAAGAGGAAGGGATTGTGTTAATAGGTCCAGAACCTAAACACCTCGAAATGTTTGGTGATAAAGTTAAAGCAAGAGAACAAGCTCAGTTAGCGAATATACCTGTTATTCCTGGTACAAATGGACCTGTTGCAAGTACAGAAGAAGTAAAAGCATTTTGTGCACAGCATGGTTATCCAATTATGATCAAAGCTGCTTTAGGTGGCGGTGGTCGCGGCATGCGTATTGTGCGAAATGAAGAAGAATTAGTTGAAAACTTTAACCGAGCTAAATCGGAGGCAAAAGCAGCGTTTGGACAAGATGATGTTTATGTTGAAAAATTAATTGAAAATCCTAAACATATTGAAGTGCAAATTCTAGGAGACCATGAAGGTAATATTGTTCACTTATATGAAAGAGATTGTTCTGTTCAAAGACGCCATCAAAAAGTAGTTGAAGTTGCACCAAGTGTGTCCTTATCTGAAGAATTGCGGATGAACATTTGTGATGCAGCTGTTAAATTAATGAAAAATGTTAACTACTTAAATGCAGGTACAGTAGAGTTTTTAGTTACAGAAAATGATTTCTATTTCATTGAAGTGAATCCGCGTGTGCAAGTAGAACATACAATTACAGAAATGATTACTGGTATTGATATTGTTCAATCACAAATTTTGATAGCGGCGGGAAATAGTCTACATGGAGCTGTGGTAGGCATTCCACAACAAGATAAAATTATCGCAAATGGCTATGCAATTCAGTCGCGTGTTACAACAGAGGATCCCGAAAATAACTTTATGCCTGATACAGGTAAGATTATGGCATATCGTTCAGGTGGTGGCTTTGGTGTTCGCTTGGATGCAGGTAATGGTTTCCAAGGATCAGTCATTACACCTCATTATGATTCTTTGCTTGTTAAACTATCAACATGGGCATTGACATATGAAAATGCTGCGAAAAAAATGGTTCGTAACTTGAAAGAATTCAGAATCCGTGGAATAAAGACGAACATTCCGTTCTTAGAAAATGTTATGACACATGAAAGTTTTTTAAGTGGGAGGTATAATACGTCTTTCATTGATACTACACCAGAGCTCTTTGAGTTTCCTAAAAAATTGGACCGTGGTACAAAATTATTATCTTACATTGGTACAACTGTTGTTAATGGATTTAGCGGTGTGCAAAAGCAGAAAAAACCTTTATTACCAAAACCACGTATTCCAAAGGTAAGTACACTTGAACCAATACCATATGGTACTAAACAAATACTTGATGAAAAAGGTCCTGAGGGTTTAACGAACTGGATTAAGGAGCAGCCAGAAGTTTTACTAACTGATACTACATTTAGGGATGCACATCAATCGCTGTTAGCTACTCGTGTACGAACTAAAGATCTAAAAGAAATTGCTGAGCCAACCGCTCGTCTATTGCCAAACTTATTTTCATTGGAAATGTGGGGCGGTGCAACCTTCGACGTGAGTTATCGATTCTTAAAAGAAGACCCATGGGAACGTTTGGAAATTTTACGCGAAAAGGCTCCAAACATCTTGTTTCAAATGCTATTAAGAGCATCAAATGCAGTAGGTTACAAGAACTATCCTGATAATGTAATAAAGGAATTTGTTTCTCGTTCAGCTGATTCCGGGATTGATGTTTTTAGAATTTTTGATAGCCTAAACTGGGTTACTGGTATGATTCCAGCCATTGAGGCAGTAAGAGATACAGGCAAAATTGCAGAAGCATCTATTTGTTATGCAGGTGATATTCTAGATACCAGCCGTGTTAAATATAACTTAGATTATTATAAAAACATGGCAAAAGAGCTTGAAAATGCTGGGGCACATATTTTAGGAATTAAAGATATGGCCGGTTTATTAAAACCGCAGGCTGCATATTCGTTAATATCGGCTTTAAAAGAAACTGTGAATATTCCAATTCATTTGCATACACACGATACAAGCGGCAATGGCATTATGACATATGTGAAGGCTATTGAAGCAGGCGTCGACATTGTTGATGTGGCAATGAGTTCAATGGCAGGTTTAACCTCACAACCAAGCGGTAACACGTTGTACTATGCATTACAGGGGAATAAGCGTCAACCGCTTGTTGATATTGAATCAATGGAAAAGTTAACACACTACTGGGAAGATGTTCGTAAATATTATAAAGATTTTGAATCAGGCATGTTAGCACCTCATCCAGAAATATATATGCATGAAATGCCAGGCGGACAATACAGCAATCTTCAACAGCAAGCAAAAGCAGTCGGCTTAGAAGGTCGCTGGGATGAAGTAAAAAGAACCTATCGTAAAGTAAATGATATGTTCGGTGATGTTGTAAAGGTTACACCTTCATCCAAAGTTGTTGGTGATATGGCCTTATTCATGGTACAAAATGATATTACAGAAGAGGATATTTATGAGCGTGGAAATTCACTTGATTTTCCAGATTCGGTTGTAGAATTCTTTCAAGGATTTCTAGGACAGCCATATCAAGGATTCCCTGCTGAACTACAAAAGATTATTCTAAAGGGACGTGAAGCAATTACAGTGCGTCCAGGAGAAAAATTAGAGCCTGTTGATTTTTCAAAGATAAAGGCTGAACTAACAAATAAACTAAATCGTGAAGTATCAGAAAATGAAGTTATAAGCTATGTTCTTTATCCAAAAGTTTTTGATGAATATCAGGAATATAATGATCAATATGGAAACCTATCTGTACTTGATACATTATCATTCTTCTATGGTTTACGCTTAGGAGAAGAAATTCAAATTGAGATTGAACAAGGTAAAACATTGATTGTTAAACTTGTATCTGTTGGAGCGCCACAGCATGATGGCACAAGGGTCGTTTATTTTGAATTGAACGGTCAACCGCGAGAAGTTGTTATTAAAGATAACAATGTGAAATCAGAGACAGCTGTAAAACAGAAAGCACAAAAAGGAAATGAAAATCATATAGGTGCTACTATGCCTGGAACTGTTATTAAGGTTCTTGTTGAAAAAGGCGAAAAGGTTAAGAAAGGTGATCACCTGATCATTACCGAAGCGATGAAAATGGAAACAACGGTTCAAGCCCCATTTGACGGTGTAGTGAAAGATATTCATGTCGTGAATGGTGATGCGATCCAAACAGGGGATTTATTACTAGAATTTTAAGATTGATATACAGGTGAAAGTGCTCTGTCAACAGCAGAGCATTTTTACTGTTGAAGAAAGGAAGGGATATATGGATTATTCTGTATTATTAGTAACGATTATGAGATTAGCAGTTTTATTAGGAATAGGTATGTTTTTAACTTATAAAATTTCGTTTTCAGCTGATGTAAGAAAGTTCATGATCTTTGTTATTATTAATATTGCATTACCAGCTATTATTTTACACGGATTTCTACAAGTGGAAATTGACGATCATTTAATGCAGCAGATCGTTATGATCTTTATATTTTCTTTAATCTTTAATTTAGCCGGTTTATTATTAGGTTATATTTTTGGAAAGTCTATAGGATTAGATTCACTTAAGGCCCGTGAGACAGGTTTCTTAGCCATTTTTGGAAATACTGGATTAATTGGTATTCCATTTTGTGCAGCCTTATTTGGTGCAAAAGGAGCTGTTTTTGCTGCTGTATTTGATGCAGGGATGTCTTTAACCCTTTGGACAGTGGGGGCGTTAATGATCCGCGGGAAGACTAAACTCACGCTAAACAATCTAAAATCGATGATTTCAGTTCCTAATGTAGCAGTTGTAATCGGTTTAACGATTACTGTTTTTCAAATTAATCCGGGTTTCTTTATTAAGGACGTAACTGCTACACTTGCAGGTGCATCTAGCCCGTTAGCAATGTTTTATATCGGAATGTTAACGATGACCATAATTAGGGAAAAGAAAAAGATATCAGCTAAACTCATTGCAATTCCCGTGACATTTAAACTACTTATTTTTCCATTGCTAGGTGTCATTGCACTTTCTATGCTATCGTTATCCAACGAAGTTGAACAAGTATTACTAGTTGAGATGGCAATGCCGGCAGTTACATCTGCATCAATCATTTTAGCGCTCTATAATGCCGATGAAAATTACGGGGTTATGAACACATTATTTACGAACCTACTATCTCTTTTAACAATACCTCTAATTTTCTTTATCGGTAGTATTTGGATATAGGAAAAAGAGTGAGCTGCATTATTATTTCAAAAAGGAAGGGAGTTCGGATATATATGGTAGAATTGAAGTATATAGAAGCCTTTTTGAAAATAGTGGAAACTGGGAGTTTTTCTGCAGCAAGTGAACAATTATATATATCACAACCGTCAATTAGCGTACGTATTCAACAGCTAGAAAAGGAATTAAAGAAGCCTTTATTTACTCGAGTTGAGGGTAAAAAGGTAAAATTAACTACATACGGTGAAAAGGTCTTTCCTTATTTTAAGGAAGCTTATAAGCTAATCCAACAGGGATGTGTTGCATTAGATAATGAGTTAGAGCAACGGAAAATTAATATATCCTGTCCTAATCATATGGGAATGGACATTATGCCAGAAATTTTGGGAACTCTTTATAGCGATTTTCCATCATTAGAATTTGCAGTAAATATTTTTCCGAAAAATATGGTCCAAAGTACTATAGACGGAATACAGAGACATGAAGTTGATATTGGATTTATATATTCCACACACGAAGCTATAAACAAATATCGAGAATTTGATCCAATTCATATTGTTGATGAAAAAAACATCCTAGTATGTAGTCCTGACCATAGATTAGCTAAAAAAAATAGAATTTGTGTTGGAGAATTAATGAATGAAAGAATTATAATTTATGACCGGGATTTATTATCTACAAAAATAATTGAGTCGTTTTTAGAAAACAATCAACTATCTGACTATAAAAAAGTTGAAATCGATAATTTAAGTTGGATTAAGATGATGGTTCAAAAAGGATTAGGTGTTGCCTTCCTTCAACATAATATGGTTAAAGAGGATTTAGGAAGGGGAACATTAGTAGAAATTTCATTAGAAGAGTTACTTCCACAAACATCTATATATATACTATTTGGTTTAGATTTAACTGAGGAAATAAAGCAAACGATTATTAAAACTACGAAGACTTTGTTTGGATTTTAATACTTTTAAAACAGTCACTGCTCTCAAGCTTTTTTGAGAGCCTTTTTTTGTTAGCGGTTGTTATTTAAATAATGAATAGCTAGTAATAACATATAGATTTTCTCTATATCTACTATGAATAAATTGAATTTGTTAGTTTTTTAAATATGTGCAATAATAAAAATAGTCAAAATATTCGTTATAGAAGGCGGGATGTGTCGGAAATCATCATTAATTGTTTAGTTATTGCAACTAAGTCAACGTTTATAAAATTTGAAACTATTTGACACTGAGATATACATAAAGGGGGGCGTATCAAATGAAATTTTACAAAAGCTTATCACTTATAGGAATTTGTATTTTTTAGCTTGCAGAAGCTTGTAATATTAAATAAAAGAATGCTAGTGTTTATTTCAAATCTACTAAAGGAAGTGAGTTGTTGATAATCAGATGAAAAAAAATCTTGTTATAGCGTCTGCCATTTGTATCTTCATCTCTGTATTAGTTTTAGCTTTTCAAATTTTTCATTTTAGTTCAGAGGGTCGAATTTTACCTGTATTTTTAATGTTAACCCTTGTTTATGTGTTTATTACGAAACCTCTCAAAGAAGGTTCTGATAATCTCATATTCAAAATAGTAGATTTCATCTTAGTAATTGGAAGTATTGTTCCGGGTGTATATTTATCTTTATTTTACGATTCAATTCAATTACAAGCAGGAGTACCTTCTACCACAGTAATCATAATGGGGATCATAACACTCGTTGTATTGTTAGAAGCTGTTCGTCGTATCGTGGGACTTCCGTTGGCGATACTCGCGGTAATTTTTATCTTATATGCCATTGTAGGTCCTTATTTACCAAGGCTGCTTATGCATAGAGGATATGATTGGTCTAGCATAATGGACCGTCTTTATCTTAGTAGCGGTGGTTTTTATGGATTGCCGTTGGCAACAATGTTCCGTTATGTTGTTATCTTTGTTATCTTTGGTGCCTTTCTTGAAAAAACTGGTACCGGTGATTTCTTAATTAATATTTCTAAAGCTATTGCAGGACGATACCGTGGTGGTGTAGGACAAATCTCTGTTCTTTCTAGTTCCTTAATGGGATCCATCTCAGGAAGTTCGGTTGCAAACGTAGCAACTACTGGTACGATTACGATACCAGCTATGAAAAAAACAGGTTTTAGCCCACAAATGGCTGGGGCAGTAGAAGCTGTTGCTTCAAATGGTGGACAAATTTTGCCGCCTGTTATGGGTGCTGCTGCTTTCCTTATGGCTGACTTTTTAGGAATACCATATTCCCAAGTTATGTTGGCTGCGCTAATACCTGCGATTATGTATTTTATTTCAGTTTCAGCGAATATTTATATTTATTCTTCCATGAATAATATAAAAGGGTTACCTAAAAGTGAGATACCAAATATATTAAAAGAGATTAAAAATGGATGGTATTATTTAATTCCATTTATTATATTAATTTCATTTCTTCTTAATGGCTATTCGCCAACGTTTTCAGGTTTGCTAGGAATTGCATCGGTTATAATTGTTGGATTTTTAAAACCTAAAAATCGTTTAACATTTAAAGGGATTATTGAATCTTTACAAAGTGCTGGCGAAAGCGTTGTGCTATTAACAGTTGCCTCAGGTGCAGCGGGGATTGTTGTTGGAGTACTTACATTGACAGGTTTAGGTAACCGCTTATCTAGTGTATTGATTACCATTTCAGGTGAAAATGTTTTTCTACTGCTTGTTTTATCAATGGTTGTGTCTATTATTCTTGGAATGGGGATGCCAACAACAGTAGTTTACATCATGTTAGCGACTCTTGTAGCACCTGCAATTATAGAGTTGGGTATTTTACCGATGGCAGCACATCTTTTCATTATTTATTTTGGGACAATGTCAATGATTACGCCACCGGTGGCATTGGCAACATATGCAGGAGCAGCGATTGCTGGAGCTGATCCAGTGAAAACGTCCATGCTAGCGTTGAAAATAGCACTTCCGTGTTATATTATCCCGTTCTACTTTGTATTCAACAATGCATTGTTACTACAAGGGGAAAACGGACTATTAATTGCTTGGTCCATTGTTACAGCCCTAGTTGGTATTATTTCGTTTTCGATTGCGTTAATGGGGTATGCAAAGAGGAAATTGAGTACAATTCAGCGTACTAGTCTTCTCATAGGTTCGCTTTTACTTATTCATCAAGGTTTGGTAACCGACTTTATAGCTATAGCAATTTTGCTTGCTTTTATAATTATAGAGAACAAAAAAGTATCAGTCATAGTTGATAAGGAAGTTAAATTATAATAGCCTTTTAGCTTATAAAGTGACTAGTTTTATCAAAAGAACAATAGTAGGAACTAAGATGTCTAAATATTCAAAACTAAAAAATTTATCAGGAGAGTGATTGAATTTGGTTAAGAGCTTACAAAGTTATTTGGAAGAATTAAAAAGAAATGAATCTCCAGAACTGGTTGAAATAAACAAGAAAACAATTCCACACAAATTCGAAGTAACAGCATTATTAGAAAAAATGGACCAAAAAGGTGATACAAGAATTCCTTGGTTTAAAAATGTTGTAAATAATCATGATGAATCAACAGATATGTCAGTAGTTTCCAATCTTTTTGGTACGAGAGAACGAATTGGTCAACAAATAGGTGGAGAGGCAATAAAAGGTGGCATGGCGGTTAGTTTAGAATATGCCAAACGTGAGTTAGAAAAAATTAAACCTATTATTATTTCTGCTAATGAAGCACCAGTTAAAGAAGAAATACAAAAAGGTGTCGATATTGACATTGAAAAACTGCCTATTGTCCGCCATTATGAAATGGATCTTAGTCCAGTTCTAACGATGATGTTAGTAATGAAAGACCCGGATGAAGGATTTTATGACGTTTCTTTTACAAAGGTATTTCCAAAAGGTCCTGATACTGCAGGTGTATCAATACATTCACCACATCTTGAAAGAATATTAACTAAATATGAAGAGCGTGGTTTAGCAGCACCAATTGTTAGTATTATCGGTCATCATCCTGCATTTACATTAGGGGCCGCTGCTCGTGTTCCATTTGGAAACGATGATTACGCGACAATCGGTGCTTTTCTTCAAGAATCTGTCCGATTAGTTCCAAGTGAAACATGGGGAGAAGATTTCTTAGTACCGGCAGATGCAGAAATTCTAATCGAAGCTGAAATTCAGCCTGGAGCTCGCACAATTGTCGATCCGTTTGGCGAGGTAACGCGTGATTATCAACCTCAATGTCTTCGACAACTTGCGAACATAAAGGCAATTACAAAGCGCAAAAATGCAGTGTTACAAGATATCTTCTCTGGACATCCTGAGCATTGGCTATTAGGAGGAATTGCCAAAGAAGGTGGTCTTTATAACATGCTCCAAAAACAGTTTGGTAATATTACTGGTGTTAAGATGCCATATTCAGGTTGTTGCCGAATAGAATGTCATATTGCAATTAAGAAGAGAACGGAAGGGGAAGCTTATAACGTAGGGATGGCAGCGTTTGGGTTTGATTCACAATTACAATGGATTACAGTCGTTGATGATGATATTGATCCATTTAATGAATTTGATGTTCGTTTCGCAGCGGTTAACTATGTAAATCCTGATAAAGATATACAAAAAATTCGTGCGCGAAACCATTTCTATAATGCAGGTGCAGGTTGGAAGGTTATAGTTGATGCAACAAAACAAACAGAAGTGCCATCACCTACCAGATTCAGAGTACCGCCGGACGTAATGGATAGAATCGAACTTGATGATTATCTCAATGAAAAGGATTCTACTATACTTTCAAAATAGAAAAAAATGAGGAGTGATTGCAATGGCAAAAGCAGGTGGAAATTTAGGGGACAAAATTTTGTGGGTGAATTGTACATCATGCTCTGGTAACTTTTATTGTGAACATGATTTACTTTATATGGATATTGAGCTAATTTGTCCATTTTGCAAAAATGAGTTTTTAGCAAGAGATGGAGTACGTAAAGAAGATAAAGTTAATTAATATTCAACCTAAATCAATCAAGTATTCAAGGGAAGGTTTTCATTGGGTGAGAGTCTTCGTATAATAGCTGGTCGGTGTTGCACTACCTCAAAGCTTTTACTTTTATTAAATACTAGAATATAATAGAGCTTAGTTTAGGGTGAGTATTAGTCCATCAACTAGTTTTCTTTCTAATAAGGTTTTTATTAAATTAAACTTTTAAAAATGCTATCGTACAAATATCTAAAGCTATGAAAAGTAAAAATGGGCTCTCACTAATAATTGGTGGGAGCTTGTTTTTCTATGAAGAATGGATGTGTTGCTATGGAAATTAAAATTTCACAAGAACTTTTTCAATTATTAAATGGAAATAATATAGAAAGAAAACAACATGAGGCAATGATGTTACTTACAGTAAGTGAAGATTTTTGGCCACATGCAGCAATGATTAGTGTCGGGGAAGTGGTTGCTCTTACTCATTCTGAGTTTAGATTAGCGATTTGGCCTAATACAAATACAGCTAATAATATGATTAGAACAGGTCAAGCTACTTTAGTCATAGTTTATAATGCAAAAGCTTATTATATAAGACTTTCATTACAAAGGCTGCCTGAATTAATAATTAATAACATTTCACTAGAACGCTTTGCTGCACACATTGTTTCCTTACGAGAAGATGTGGCTAAATATGCTGATATTTTATCAGGTATACAAATAAATTTAAAAGATCCTGAAACCGTTATAAAAAGATGGGAAGAAACAACCATGGCGTTGTTAGTGGGACCTTAATATTTTTTTATTCTGCGATGCATTTGCTATCGCTTTTTTTTATCCATTTTAATTCGAATTAACTTCATAACTATCATTTCTATTAAAAACAGGATAATTATTCGTAAAGTGCTCTGAGCGGTCGGCGGTTTACGCGTGCTAGCCTTAGTCTCTTCGTCGCAGATATGTTCGTTAGATAATCTTTTGTAATCTGTATGGAAGTTAGTAAATGTTAGCGATTGTTAGGAGATACTTAATTTTTCTTTAAAATATTGTATACTGATTAAAGAAATGATTTAATAGCAAATTCACGTATGATAAGAAAGTTGGCTTTAGTGATGAAAAATACGAATGAATGGTCTCCTACTAATCTAGGAGAAACAACTGAACTTACTTACGATAAGACTCAGACTTCTGAACTTTTTCAACAATGCCCCTTTGGTGCAACAATTAATAGGATTGAGGATGCTCAATTAGCGGAGTTTGAAACATCGGAACAATTAGTGGCCGATCATGAAAATGATGCTTTTTATTTTCGCTCCCTCGAAAAAGCGGGGATCAAATTAAACAAGCCACAGCTTAATGCAGTAAGACATTATACTGGCCCTGCATTAGTATTGGCAGGAGCAGGCAGCGGAAAAACGAGAGTACTTACTTCTAGAGCAGGTTATTTACTCGCTGTCCACAAAGTGAATCCTAAAAATATATTGCTGGTGACTTTTTCAAAGAAAGCAGCCGATGAAATGAAAACTAGAATGGCAACACTTCCTGGGCTTTCGCCACACATGATACGTGGTGTTACAACTGGAACATTTCATTCTATTTTTCTGCGCTTACTTAAGAGTCAGGGATATACACAAAGAATAATTACCAATGAAAAGCTCAAGCAAACAACGATCAAAATAATTATGAAAGAAATGGGACTGGCTGAGGCATACGAACCAGAAACGTTACTTGCTATTCTCTCTTCTTATAAAAACAATATGATTAAGGTTGAGAACATCTCCCCTAAAACTCCGCTTGAAAAAGAAATGAAAGACATTTTGACTAGATACGAAGGCTGGAAAAGGGACAAACATTATCTTGATTTTGATGACATTTTATTAGAATCATATTCATTGTTGCAAGGAAATGAATTAATAGTTCAATCATTACAAAATAGGTTCCGTTTTATTTTATGTGATGAATGGCAGGATACAAATCCAGTTCAATTTGAATTAATAAAAATGATTGCGCGGTCTAACCAAAATCTATTCGTAGTAGGAGACGATGACCAAACAATCTATAGTTTCAATGGAGCAGTAATTGCTAATATACTAGACTTTAAAAAAGAGTTTCCGAACACGAAAACTTTTACGTTAGACATTAACTACCGATCTACTGCTAGTATTGTGGGCTTAGCGAATAAAGTTATTTCTTTTAATGAAAGTCGTCACTCTAAAATATTAAAAGCTACGAATACTAGTGCATATCAACCTAATTTTATTCGAGCGAGTACAACAGATGAGGAAGCTAAAATCATTGTTGAAAATATTGTAAAAGATGTTAAGTCAGGAAAACGAAAGTTTAAGGATATCGCAATTTTACATCGTACAGCGAGCAATAGTCGCGCTATTTATGAACAGCTTATCATTCAAAATATTCCCTTTATATCATTTAGTTCAGGAAATAGTTTTTATGAACAATCACTTGTAAAAACGGTTATTGACTATTTGAGAATTGCTCTAAATCCACATGATATGGATGCTATTGAAGGTATTTTGCCAACACTGTATTTGAACAGAGATCAAACAATTGAATATATTCAATTGCAACAGCTAGTTCATCCTAAGACACAGCTCTTGCAGCATGTTCTAGAGTTACCGTATCTGAAACCATTCCAAAAAAAGCAAATAACCGAAAGGCTTGCATTAATAGGAAAGTTACAACGAATGAAACCGATCACTGCCATTAAAGAAATAAGGAGTTTTTACGATAAATATTTAGAGACAGATGAAAGAAAGAATGTAACACTGCACAAAGAAATAATGAAAGAAACACTTTCAGAAATTGAATCGTCTGCTAAGCAATTTTATACTATTTCTGAATATGTTCATTTTATCGATAAAATTATTGGCAAAAATAAACAGATGGAAATGCTCCGAAATGATCCTTATGCTGATTGTATATCACTAATGACGATTCATAAATCAAAAGGTTTAGAATTTCCTGTTGTCTATTTGATTGGAGCATCCGATAGTATTTTGCCGCATAGTTCATCATTAGAAGCTAATGATCGCAAAGATATCATAATTAATGCAACAATTAATAACGATAAGATAGCTGCGGCAATAGAAGAAGAACGACGTTTAGCATATGTGGCAATAACACGTGCTGAAGAGGAGCTATATATTAGTTCACCTAGCTATTACCAAGGTAAAAGTATTGATGTATCTAGATTCATATTAGATCCGTATAAACCAGTGGAAAAGGCTGCCATTACAAAAACGATTACTCCAAAACAAGTTGCAGTTCCAAAAGAAAAAAAACTACAAAAAGAAATTGCATTGGTATGGGATTGTACCAATGACGACTGTCTTGCTTGGATCAGGATCGTATCATATGAGGACGCAAATCTTGAAGAAAGGGATTGTCCGATTTGTAAAAGTAAAATGAATAAAGGAAGCAAAGAAGTAACTCTTAACAAATAATTAAATTCTCCTTTTACCCATGAGATTTACATATAAATCTCATGGGTATTTTACTGTGAAAATAAGCATAGCTGTACCTTATGTGGGCTCGATAATCGATGAGGGCCAAAGCGGGTAAGCCAATTAAGAAAAACAAAAAGTTAAAATTAAATAGGGACATGCACAAACAATTTCCTTTGTCACTGAATAGTGTATAAAGGGAAGAGTTTATGTTTAAAAGGAGGTGTTTATTGTGGAGAACAGCATTAAACTTCTCATTGTTGGTAGCAGTTCAATTTTGAGCTTACTTTTTGGGGGCTGGTCGGTGTTGTTACAGGTACTAGTTATTTTTATAGTGATTGATTATGTGACAGGCTTGATTGCTGCAGGATTCAATGGAAAGTTAAATAGCAGGATTGGCTTTAGAGGGATTGCAAAGAAAATTATTATATTAGCATTAGTTGCGGTTGCACATGGTATAGATGTTGTTCTTGGCGGTACTAGTTTCTTTCGTGATACGGTTATATTTTTTTATATCATAAATGAACTAATATCAATCATTGAAAACGCAGGGAATGTAGGTTTGCCAATACCAACTGTATTAAAGGAGGCAATAGAAGCATTAAAGAAAAAGGGTAATAAAGAATAGTAAATCATAGTAATCCAAATTAATTATATTATAGAATCTTCATTACCGGCGTGATTTGAAGGTATTATAGAAACCTATTGCGTTATATATAATCTAAGTGGTCATAATCTGAATTGTAACCTACACCTTATTATATAAGGTGTTTTTATTTTTAATTGGGCTGAGTTTTATATGTGATTAACTATGTATAATTGGTCAAGTGCTGTGATATTTGGTAAAATAAGGTTGACGAATATTTATTACATAAATATTGAAACCTTTCTTGGGCCAGTCCGTATATATAGTTACAGAGTTTATTTTGTTAATTGAAATTTGTAAAGAACTTAAAACAGTGATAAATCACATAGGGTGATTTATATATAATATTTTGCTAAAGGAGTGAATAGATTGGCAATTTCATTACAAAAAGGTCAAAGGATTGATCTGACTAAAGGGAATGCTGGATTATCCAAAATAATGATTGGTCTAGGATGGGATCCTGTTCAACCTAAAAAAAGCGGGGGCTTTTTGGGTGGATTGTTAGGTGGAGGCGCTAGTGGGCCAAATGTTGATTGTGATGCATCAGTTATCATGTTAGAAAATGATAAATTTGTTGATAAAAAGAACTTAATTTACTTTGGTAACTTGAATAGCTCTTGTAGAAGTGTTGAACATAAAGGTGATAATCTCACTGGAGATGGTGCAGGTGACGATGAACAAATCATTGTTGAACTTCAAAAAGTACCACAACAAGTAAATAAATTGGTGTTTGTTGTTAATATTTATGATTGTGTACGTAGAAAACAAGATTTTGGTATGATCCAAAATGCGTTTATTCGAGTTGTAAACATGTCCAATAAAGAAGAATTGCTAAAGTTTAATCTTACTGATAACTATTCAGGTAAAACTAGCTTAATTGTAGCTGAAATATACCGTCATGGTGACGAGTGGAAATTTGCAGCTGTTGGCACAGGAACGAATGACCGAGGTCTTGAGGATATCGTAAAAGGATATATGTAAAATTTTTATTATAATATATTGAGAGGGTGTTTATTAATGGCAATTTCACTATCAAAAGGTCAAAAAATTGATTTAACTAAAACGAACCCAGGGTTATCGAAAGTTATCGTAGGTCTTGGCTGGGACACAAATAAATATGACGGCGGAAATGATTTTGATTTAGACGCAAGTATCTTCCTATTGGATGCAGCAGGAAAATGTGCATCTGAACAAGACTTTATTTTCTATAACCAACGAGAAGGCGGCAATGGTTCTGTCGTACATATGGGAGATAACCGAACCGGTGAAGGTGCGGGTGATGATGAACAAGTTGATGTGAATTTAAGTGCTGTTCCTGCTAATATCGAAAAAATTACGTTTGTTATTACAATACATGATGGAGAGGCACGCAATCAAAACTTTGGTCAAGTTTCCAATGCATTTGTTCGTGTTATCAATGAGAGTAATGGTGAAGAGTTAATACGTTATGATTTAGGTGAAGATTTCTCGATTGAAACTGCTATTATTGTAGGTGAATTATATCGTCATAACGGTGAATGGAAGTTTTCGGCAATTGGCTCGGGCTACCAAGGCGGCCTTGCACGAATTGCAACAGATTTCGGCTTGCAAATCGGTTAATTTCTATACAATAAAATAATGTAAGATTAAAACAAGAAGGACATTGCATATCCTTCTTGTTTTCTGACTATACATTTTTTTGGAGGTTACATATATGGCAATCCAGTTATCTAAGGGGCAAAGGATAGACTTAACAAAATCCAATCCAGGGTTGGTAAAAGCTATAATTGGTCTAGGATGGGATATTAATAAATATCATGGTGGAAATGACTTTGATTTGGATGCATGTGCATTTCTAGTTGATGCAAACGATAAATGTACTCGTGATGAGGATTTCATTTTTTATAACAATTTACAGCATCCTAGTGAATCAGTTATACATACGGGTGATAATCGTACTGGTCATGGAGATGGAGATGATGAGCAGCTGCTAGTTGACTTTTCAAAAATACCAGACTATGTTCATAAAATCGGAATTACAGTAACGATACATGATGCGGAAACACGAAACCAAAACTTTGGGCAAGTTTCCAACGCATTTGTTAGGTTAGTAGATGAAGCGAGCAATCGTGAATTATTACGGTTTGATTTAGGGGAAGACTTCTCTATTGAAACGGCAGTTGTTGTTTGTGAGTTATACCGCCATGGAAGTGAGTGGAAATTCAGTGCGGTTGGCAGCGGATATTCAGGTGGTTTAGCAGATCTTTGTCGAAACTACGGTTTGCAAGTATAATAGATTGTTGACCAAAAAAGTGCGGGGCCAACATTTTATAATGGGAGGATACATCAAGTGGAAATTTTAAAAGAAATTCTTGCAACATATGCCTCGTTTTTTGATTGGGCCATGTGGGCTGAGGTTTTAACCGATCCGGTCTCTTGGGGATATATTGGTACATTAGTAGTGCTTGAGGGTTTATTATCTGCAGACAACGCTCTCGTATTGGCTGTAATGGTAAAACATCTGCCGCCAGATCAACGGAAAAAAGCATTGACATACGGCTTAATTGGTGCTTACTTCTTCCGATTTTTATTCATCGGTATAGGCATGTTCTTAATTAAATTTTGGTGGATTAAGGTTTTAGGAGCAGCCTACTTAGCATGGTTAGTTGTGAAACACTTTTGGAAAGGCGAAGGAGATGAGGATGCTCATACCATTAAAAAGGATAGCTGGCTTGTACGTACGTTCGGCGTATTTTGGGCAACCGTAATTTCAGTAGAATTAATGGATTTGGCTTTTTCAGCAGATAGTATTCTTGCAGCTTTGGCAGTTTCAGATCAGGTTTGGGTCCTATTACTTGGTGGAATGATCGGAATTTTATTAATGCGAACTGTAGCGAAATTTTTCTTAGTGTTAATTGATAAAATTCCTGAATTAGAAACAACGGCTTTTATATTAATTGCAATTATTGCTGCCAAAATGTTTGCAAGTGTCTTTGGAATACACGTCCATCATATCGTTTTCTTTAGTATTTTAGTTATTACATTTATCATAACATTTATTGTTCACCAAATGAGAAAATCAAAAGAAAAAGAGCAAGAGAAAGAACCAGTTTAACGATACTAGTAAGATTTGATAGATATAGACGAGAAGGAGATATTTGAGAACTCCTTCTTTTTTGTACAATCTGCTTTTTTCAATAATCAGAAATTACCTGTAGTAATAACGAAGAACATAAGGAATGTTGTTGTCTGTATATAAAATAAGAGGTGAGATTTTGGAGTATTTTAGTTTTTTATCTGAATTACAAAAGGAAGGAATCTTTTATAAAAAACCTGTGGCTATAACAAAATTATCTGCTAAACATCTTTTAGACTATGCTCTTGGTGCAACCTTGTATATGCCGGCTACGCGTGGAGATATTTCGGAATTTATCATAACAAAAAAGTATAAAGAAATTTGTTCAATGGTCATCTGTTTGGAAGATTCCATTGGGGATGCAGAGACCGACGTTGCAGAGGAGCGTGTGGTAAAACATATTCAAAATATCTACACAGCTCTTGATCATAAAGTACTAGATTTAGCAGATTTACCGCTTATCTTTATTAGAATTCGTTCTGCGGACCAAATGCGCTTGATTGCCGACCGATTAGGCGACTCAATTGATATAATTACAGGTTTCGTGTTTCCAAAATTCACTGTTGCAAATGCAATTGAATACCTAGAATGTTTGGAAGATATCTCAAAATTACATAATATTCATTTATATGGGATGCCGATATTGGAAACACCAGATTTACTTTATAAAGAAGTAAGAATGGATAACTTACTTACAATGAGTAGAATTCTTGAAAAATATGAAAATAGGATTTTAAATATTCGCATCGGTGCTACTGATCTTTGCGGATTATACGGAATTCGTAGAAATTGCAACACGACCATTTACGATATTGCAATTATTAGAGACTTGATCACAGATATTATCAATTTATTTGGTAGGAAGTTTGTGATATCAGGTCCAGTTTGGGAATACTTCGATAGTTCAACAAGAATATTGAAACCACAATTACGACAATCTCCATTTAGAGAACTCTATGGAGAGGAAGGCTTAAGGTTTCGTACGCAGCTGTTAAATGAGTACGCGGATGGTTTAATTAAAGAAACGCTTCTTGATTTAGCAAATGGATTGAATGGTAAAACCGTTATACATCCGTCGCATTTAAAAATTATTCAAAGCTTGAATGTGATCTCGAAGGAAGAATATTTAGATGCAGTTAGTATTATTCAAAATGCTGACGGCAATGTTGGTGTATTAAAAAGTACATTTTCAAATAAAATGAATGAAATTAAACCCCATTATAAATGGGCCAATAAAATCATTCTTAAATCTAAGATATATGGGGTGTATCATGAAAACCATAGCTTTATCGACCTGCTCACAGAATCCACTTATACTACCAATCCTTGAGAACATGGAAATGTCTGTATCAGTAGTTGAAAATAAACTAAATATTCCTTTTGAACAGTTGTTTAATATGGCAGCTAGAATCAATAAAAAAAGGGGATTCCTTTTTGTAAGTAAAGTGTTAGGCAAGCATATCCCTGTTCACCCATATAAGCCTTTACTTACATCAGGGTTATTAGCCATAGAGTATTATGAAAAAAAAACAGGAAAAAGTATTCCAGCTAAGAGCAAAATTGTTGAAGGATTTTTAGCTGAAGACACGAAGCAACTTGCAGCTGCGTATCAATTATTAAAAAAACATAGATTGGATGTAGGCCAAGACCCAATCATTATAGGATTTGCGGAGACCGCTACAGCTCTGGGGCATGCCGTATTTGATGTGATAGAAAATGGTTATTTTATTCCAACGACTAGAGAAGAAATTATCGATGTTGCTCCAACCCTTAATTTTAAGGAAGAACACTCACATGCTGTTGACCAGTTGTGTTATATTCCAGCTGAACTATTAAAGAATAGGGATGCCCCTGTCATACTTGTAGATGATGAAATGACAACAGGAAAAACAACTATTAATATCATAAGAGAAATCCATCGAAACTATCCACGGAAAGAATATGCGGTTTTGTCAATATTAGATTGGCGTTCACTGGAAGATCAAATGAAGTTTAAACAGCTGGAAAAGGAATTAGATGTCACTATTACAACCGTAGCTTTATTAACAGGTCAGATAAACTTTCGTGGCAGGCCGCTTCATAAAGCACTGTCTAATTATGAAAATAAGAGGAAAGCTCAAGATTTAACGACGAGATCTATAAATATTTCTAGCTTTTTTACACCGTTAGATTATCAACCTGATAATAATCAAGATTTACTGAATTTATTTCCATATATTAAAGAAACCGGAAGATTCGGGATTTCGGATTTGGATATAGCACAAATTGAAACAGCTTGCAATGAAGCTGGAAAGCTTTTAAAAAAACGACGTACAGGGAAGAGAACGCTATGTTTGGGAACAGGAGAACTCATGTATTTGCCATTGAAAATCTCGGCCCAAATGGGGGATAATATTTTCTATCATTCTACAACTAGAAGTCCAATACATCCGGTTGATCAAGAGCATTATGCGGTAAAGAATGGTTTTAAATTTAATAACCCAGAGAATCAAAAAGTTTTACATTATGTTTATAATATTCCAGTGAATTTCTATGACGAGGTGTTCGTATTTTATGAAGGGAAGGTCTCTAATCAGTCTCTCGAACCATTATTTGATTGGTTTGCAGATCGTGGCATTCATTCTATTACTATCGTAACGTTATCGAATGAGTGTAAAGGAAGTGTTTACAGTGAGTAATACATTGATTAAGATGGGGAGCTATGCAGAACAAGATGTAATTTTTTTATTAAAAAACTTATCTAACCTACCCATCGAAATAGATACATTTGAAAGAGAAAAGGCCATTCAAAATGGAGTTCATTATTCTGAAATGCTTCCAATTGAATACAAACCAACAAATGCATATATGAAGTTATTTTTTGATTCTTTAGAAGAAAATAAAGCTAAGGTGGCTTTAGCTGTTGGAATAGTAGCCGAACAAATAGTTGAAAGCAGGGGCTTTCAAACAATATTGTGTAGTCTTGCGCGCGGCGGTACACCAATTGGTATCCTTATTAAAAGATATATAGAATTAAAATATAATAGATCTTTGCCACATTATAGTATTTCAATTATCCGCGGTCGAGGTATAGATGAGAATGCTGTGAAATTTATGCTGCGTTCACACCCAAAGGCATCTATTACATTCATTGATGGCTGGACAGGGAAAGGTGCAATTTCAAAGGAGCTTCAATTAGCGATTGGAGCTTTTAATGAAAAGTATCGAACCAATTTGTCATCAGAGCTAGCGGTGTTAGCCGACCCTGGTTATTGCTCTACAGTATTTGGGACTAGAGAAGATTTTTTGATTCCAAGTGCTTGTTTAAACTCAACTGTTTCTGGACTAGTAAGTCGGACTGTTCTTAATTCTAAATGGATTGGTGTGGATGATTTTCACGGAGCAAAGTATTACCAAGAGTTAGCAAATGAGGACGTATCTAACTTTTATGTTGACATGATAACAGAACAGTTCTCAAAAATGCTGCAATTGATACCTCTCAAACTAGCTGAACAAAAAGCTGCATATACACTGCCAAATTGGTATGGTCTTCAATCAATTAAGAAAATTCAACACGAATTCGGATTAAATAATATTAATCTTATTAAACCTGGTGTTGGAGAAACAACGCGCGTATTGCTCCGCAGAGTTCCGTGGAAGATACTAGTTCACCCAAACGCAGCAAGCAACTTAGAACATATTTTAATGCTTGCTGAAGAGCGGGGAGTACAGATTGTTAAATATGCAAACATGTCGTATGGCTGTTGTGGTTTAATTAAACCAATGGAGAGTGACCGATGAGAGCATTTGCAAGTGACCTTGACCGCACGTTAATTTATTCTAGTCATATGATTGATACGTATGGCACAAACGAAGGCTATGAATTAATAGAAACATATAACGGGAAAGAAGTTTCATATATCTCAACCGCAACAAAAATAGCTTTAATGAAACTAACTGACGAATTGTTATTCATTCCGGTCACAACCCGGACTGCTGAACAATATAGGAGAATTTCATTATTCCATAATGAAATCATCCCTCAATATGCTATAACGAGTAATGGTGCTACGATTTTGAAACAAGGAATGATAATTAAGGAATGGACTGATTTCATCCATGAAGAATTACACAAATGCATGCCAATCATAGATATGATAAAAAAAATTGAAAGCCTTTCAAGTGCTGATTGGCTTGAACAAATTAGGGATGCAGAGCAGCTGTTTATCTATCTTATCATTAAACGAAATAAACTTCCTAACAATGAGCTGGTTTCAATCAAGAAGTGGGCTCATGATCATGGTTGGCAAACATCATTGCAAGGAAGAAAACTTTATTTTATTCCTCATCCTATCAATAAATGGAATGCCGTTGAATATCTTTGTCAACAACTAAAGATAGAGGAAGTTTATGGAGCGGGTGATTCATTATTAGATTATGACTTAATAAGAAATAGTACTTACGGAGTTTCTCCTGCACATGGAGAAGTGTTACAGTATGATTCATCTGTTCAGAGAACGAAATCATTTGGTATGGGTGCATCAAATGATATTATAGAATTAGTACTAAATAGAGCCTTTATGAAATTTTAAAAGTTAATTTAGAGGAGTAAAGAGGGGAGGATACCATGCACGAATATCACAGTATCAAAATAAGTCAATCAATTATAGACGGTGATAAATGGAAAGATTCTTTATTTTTACCTCTTCCTGATAGAAAACCTTATGAAATAAATAAAAGTGAATTACATTTTAGCCAGTTGTCCGCAAGAATACTAGGTACCACCTATGATGAAACTGATTATTTTATTGATCTTCATGAATTGTCCAATCGTGAAGAAGTCCATATACTAAGCGAATGTTTAGACAAATCTATACAACCAGAACGATTCCAAGCAATTCAAAGAATTCACATGATTAATCAAAAGGAAAATGGATTGTCTGTTAACCGTTTCGTAGCATTTTTAGATGGAGAACGATTAATTCCTTCTCACTCCAACTATGCGATGCGCCGTCACCTAAGACAATCGTTGATGACTGTACTTGAGTCATTCAAGAATAAACATACGGAAGGTTTTAACGATCCAGATTTTAGGAGAGTACTGGTTGATTTAATAAAATGGACATGGAATCATCTACATGTGTGGCTTGAGGGGTTTGATGTTAAAGTAAAAATGCCCCACGTTATATGGTATGGGGATGCTACAAAAAGTCAACTATATTTCCTTTACTACTTAATGCTTATTGGCTGTGATGTTCTGATCTTTCATCCAGAAGGGAAGGATCAATTCCAAGAAATTGATCCTGGTAATGATATATCGCAAATTGTTACGTATCCTGCAACAGCGAAATTACAGCCTTTTCCGATTGAAAAACCTGAACGGCAATCGACAGTCGCATATCGGGCAACAAAAGAAATGGATAATGTATTACATCATGAAGGGTCTCAGTTGTATAAGCCATGGCAATTCCGTAATCATATTCCAAGTTCAGTCACATTAAAAACAACCTATGATGAGTTGTTCTTAATAGCGAAAGAGCGGGCTTTCATTCGGCCGGGATTTAATGCAACAAAAGAAGTGGTTGAAATACCAACAATTTTTGCCAAAGTCATGGGAGTATCTAAAAATAAAAAAGAATATTGGGATCGGCTCCAAACCCTATCTGACTACAAAAATACTGTGCTCATACGAAAGTTTCCCTTTACGGAAGAAATTAATGTTAACCAACAATTTCATTATCAGCATTCATTAAATAGTAACGGAAGGCTAGATCCTGAGAAAATGCAACGGTCAAATTGGTGGCAATATAAGCATTTGCCAAGTGGAACGCAAAATGCGCTGGCCCATACTATTTCGAATATGTGTGCAAACCCTAGGCTATTACAAAAAAATTCAGAAACTGTTGATCAAATTAAGCTTTACTTATTTGCACATGCAATAAACATTCCAGCCCAATTTTTAAATTTAATGCAGGTTTTTGACTTTTCACAGGAAGTCCCGAAACTCGTTTTGTATAATACGGAGCTAAATGGAACACTTTCACGATCTGATGCGGCTTTATTGTTACTTTTAAATGAATATGGCATTGATATTGTATTATATAATCCACCAGGGCATAACTGTGTTGAAAATTATATTGATTCCAATGCATTTGATACACATTGGCTTGAGGAGATGTCATTTGAGCAAGAATTTAAGGAACCGAATTTTATCCAAAAGTTATTAAAGTCGATAAAATTTTAATGTACTCGGTTTGTAAACAAAATACGAGGAGTGGATATATATGTCAAACGAAATAACGACAGATAGTTTAAATAATACTGAAATAATCACAGAAGCAAAAGCCAATGATATTAGGCTACAGCTACGGCAAGAGCAAGAGGTGCAAAAGATATCCCAGCAGATAGATGTTAGAGATCAAATGGCTATATTAGAATTTGGTAAAGAGCCAGCTATTCAAATCTCGCAATTCTCAGATCGCATTCTGTCTATGATTAGAACAACAAGTGTCACAGATTCGGGTGAAATGTTAAAGCAATTAGGAAAAATTATGGATAAGTTTGATAAAAAAGATTTCGAAGAACCAAAAAAAGGGTTGCTCTCTAAAATATTTAAGCGTAGTAACGATATGATTGAAAAGATTTTTGGGAAATATCAAACATTAGGTGGAGAAATTGAAAAGATTCATGTCGAAATTTCGAAATATAAAGATGAAATGACTAAGTCAACAATGACACTAGATGAGATGTACCAAAATAATTTTGATTACTTTACGTCGTTAGAGAAATACATTGTTGCTGGTCAAATTAAGCTAGAGGAAGCTACTCAGCAATTAACTTTGCTTGAGCAAAAAGCTGCTGGTGGTGATCAAATGGCACAATTACAGTTGGATACGTTAAAGAATGGCATTCAGACATTAGAAGAACGTATTTATGATTTGGAGATGGCAAGGATGGTTGCGCTCCAAACTGCACCTCAAATTCGCTTGCTACAGCGTGGTAATACGAAATTAATCGGTAAAATTAACTCAGCTTTTGTAATTACAATACCGATCTTTAAAAATGGCATTATTCAGGCTGTAACCGCAAAACGTCAAAAATTAGTAGCTGATTCAATGAGCGAACTTGACCGTCGTACAAATGAAATGCTAACGAGAAACGCTCAAAACATTGCCAATCAAAGTGTTGAAATTGCAAAGCTTTCAGGCAGACCAAGCATTAAAATTGAGACCATTGAAGAGTCCTGGAATACAATAATGAAAGGTATGCAAGAAACTAGAGCCATTGAGGAAGAGAATAAACGCCTACGAGAAGAGGGAACAAAACGGATTCTTCAGCTACAAGATAATATGAAAAACTTTGCCCGTCAATAACATGAAAAGAGCCCTCCGTATAGGAGGACTCTTTTCGCTAATAAATAAGATGAAATTAATTAGCTAACAAATAAGCTAAAAATAATAATGAAAATAAGAAATACTCACCCCAAATAGCGCACTTAGAGTGGGCAATTGATTCTAAATCATCTAAAGCATCTAGTGCTTTTTGGTCCAGTTGCTGCTGTTTAAATCTCATAAAGTTAATCCCCTTTATGTTTAATAAAGTAATAGGTATTGTTTATAGTATTCAATCGGTGGTAAATCGTGATAAAGGTTCTTTAAGAGAAATGAGGAGAAGAATTATGGCTAAATCAATGACAACAAAAAAAATGCGAAGTAAAGCAATTGAAATGTTAAATAGTCGTGGTGTAGATATTACGGATATTTCTAAGATAGTGCTAGAAATTCAAAAAAGATACATACCTGATTTAACGATTGAAGAATGCAGTTATAATGTTGAAAGAGTACTGGATAAACGTGAAACAATTCATGCGGTTCTTACGGGGATAGCATTAGACACTTTAGCAGAACAAAATTTATTACCAGAGCCGCTGCAATATTTAGTTGAAACAGATGAGCCACTATTTGGAATAGATGAAATTATTCCCTTGTCTATTGTTAATGTCTATGGATCTATCGGACTAACAAACTTTGGATATCTAGATAAACAAAAAATAGGAATCATAAAAGAACTGGATGAACATGATGGAGATCAAGTACATACATTTTTAGATGATCTTATATGTGCTATTGCAGCAGCTGCCGCAAGCAGATTAGCACATGGTGTGAGAGACCGGGAGGAAGGCGTTGAGATCAGTTAAATAAATGAATGCATAGGATTCGGCTATCAAGCCTTCTATTGCCACTTTTTAAAATTTGCTCTTCAACCTTTCTTTGAAAACGTTTATAATATATATTAATAGGAGATATTATGACCTAGTCATAAAATGGTGCTGCATTCAGTGGTGGTTTTAGCTATAGTAATACACTGGGGGTCTAATGGCTCTTCGTGGTACTCTCCATCCCCACAGAACGGGGATAAGTTTAATAACGATAGGGTGGTTGAATGAAACGTGTTGGTATCATCGGGATAGGTACGTATCTTCCTGATCGGGTTGTTACAAATCATGATTTAGAAAGTATTATTGATACAAACGATGAATGGATTCGCACTCGTACAGGTATAGAAGAACGCAGGATTGCTAGTGATGATATTGATACTTCACATATGGCCATTATTGCGGCAAAACATGCACTTATCGATGCTGCTCTAGATCCTTCAGAAATTGACTTAATATTAGTTGCAACAGCAACTCCGGATTATCCTTTTCCGTCTGTTGCATGTATGGTGCAAGCAGCCCTAGGTATTAACAATATACCTGCAATGGATTTAAGTGCAGCTTGCTCAGGGTTTGTTTATGCCTTAGTAACCGGTAAACAATTTATTGAGACAAATACATATAAGAATGTGTTGATCATTGGTAGTGAAAAGTTTACAAAAGTATTGGATTGGGAGGATCGTTCAACTTCCGTACTTTTTGGTGATGGTGCAGGTGCTGTTGTACTAAGTGAGGTTTCGGGAGATAGAGGAATATTATCTTTTGAATTAGGTGCAGACGGTTCAGGTGGAAAACATTTGTTAATAGATAATAATAAAGTTTTTATGAATGGTAGAGAAGTATTTAAATTTGCCGTTCGTCAAATGCCTGAGACTAGTTTAAATGTTGTTGCAAAAGCAGGACTTACGAAGGAAGAGGTTAATTATCTTGTTCCACATCAAGCGAACGTTCGGATCATTGATGCAGCTAGGGAAAGGCTGGGCCTAGATAAAGAAAAAGTATCTGTTACGGTCAAGCAACATGCTAATACATCAGCAGCTTCTATACCATTGGCCCTCTTCAGTGAAATTGAAAATGGAAACATCAAAGATGATGATGTTATTGTTATGGTTGGATTTGGCGGTGGACTTACATGGGGGGCAGTTTGTATAAAATGGGGAAAATAACCTTTTTAGGAATGGGGGAGCAAATGTGAAAAAACGAGTTGTTATTACAGGAATCGGTGCAATCACGCCATTAGGAAATGACATTTCTACAACTTGGGAAAAGATAAAAAGTGGCGTATCTGGCATAGCACCTATTAGGAAAATAGATCCTGAGAAATTTAATGTAAAAGTCGCGGGGGAAGTAAAAGGTTTTGAACCTGATGCTTATATGGATGGTAAGGAAGCAAAAAGAATGGGACGATTTACACAGTTTGCAGTTGCTGCCAGTAAAATGGCAGTTGAAGATGCAAACCTGCAAATTGGAAAAACTGTGGATCCTGAGCGTGTGGGTGTTTGGATTGGATCGGGAATTGGTGGCTTAGATGAATTCGAAGTCCAACATAAACGCTATTTAGATAAAGGACCTAAACGGGTCAGTCCTTTTATTATTCCAATGTTAATTCCAGATTTGGCGGCAGGTCGTGTATCAATTGAGCTAGGTGCAAAAGGAATTAATAATTGCTCTGTAACAGCCTGTGCGTCTGGAGCTAATTCAATTGGCGATGCATTTCGTGTCATTCAAAATGGTGAAGTAGATGTTATGATCGCTGGTGGCACGGAAGCGGCAATTACGGAGATGACGGTTGCAGGATTTAGCAACATGACTGCACTATCAACAAACCCTGATCCCATTAATGCTAGTCGCCCATTTGATAAAAATCGCGATGGTTTTGTTATTGCTGAAGGTTCAGGTATTCTTATTTTAGAGGAACTTGATCATGCAGTTGCACGTGGTGCAAAAATTTACGGTGAACTTATTGGGTACGGAGCTACTGGTGATGCCTACCATATTACAACGCCTGCACCAAATGGTGAAGGGGGACAACGTGCAATGAAGTTAGCATTGAAAGATGCTGGGATTTCTCCCGAGCAAGTGGACTATATAAATGCACATGGAACAAGTACGTATTATAATGATTTATTCGAAACAAATGCAATTAAAGGTGTATTCGGCGAGCATGCCTATAACCTCTCTATTAGTTCAACAAAATCGATGACAGGACATTTGTTAGGTGCCGCAGGTGCCATTGAAGCAATTTTTTCTCTATTATCAATGCAGGATGGAGTAATCCCTCCGACTATTAATTATGAAACACCAGATCCGGAACTAGATCTGGATTATGTTCCTAATGTTGCTAAACCATATAATGGTACGATAGTATTGTCAAACTCACTTGGATTCGGAGGACACAATGCAACATTAATATTTAAAAAGTTAGCATAATAAAGAAGGGTAGGTAGTAGATGTGGATGGTCTACTACCTTTCTAACTTGTGCAGTAGTATTGCAATATTAAGTAGTATCAAGTTGTAGAGCTTTAATAACAGCGTGGAAAGGAGTAACATAAAATGGAGTTTAATGTGACGAAGAATGCGATTCAACAATTAAAAATTGAGAATAACCAACAAAAGGCCATTCGTATACATGCCACATTTATTGGTTCATGAAGTATCTATGCAGAATACGCATTGGTTCTGGATGAACCAAACCTAACAGATCAAAAGGTAAGTATTGATGACTTGAAATTTATAGTAAGCGATGAAACTTTACAAGTAATAGGTGAAAAAATAAACCTTGATTACAGACAATCGTACGGGTATCGGTTATCCAATAACGAAGAAATTTTATCGTTTAGGTTACAGCTAAAGCATAAATTATGAACCGACCAGGAACAGAGATGTTTTGGTCGGTTTACTTTGTTTTATTTAATCGCTAAAAAGAGATTATTTATATTTGGACATAGTAATTACTTAATACAAAATCTTTAAAAGACTGTGTTACTAGTAGATTGTTGTTTTTTGCAATCGCAAGACCCGTTACTCGCATAATTGGTATTGAAAGATCCACATAAGTTGTTTTTTCATTTAATAGAGATGATGCAATTTTTGATGAAAAAAATGCAATTCCTACGTTTTCCTCAACAAGCCCCTTTATTGTTTGGACTTGACTGCTTTCAATAATAATATTTGGTTCAAATCCAACGTTACGACAAGTATGAGTTACTAGATTGCGTAAACCACTTACCGTCAATATCCTTTCGTTTGACAATTCGGAAAATTCTACATACCTTTTTCTGGCCAATTTATGTGAACTAGAGAGATACACGACCAATTTATCATTGATTAAGGGGTAAAAGTCAAAATCTTGATCTTGTTTTGAGATGATGGCTGAATCAATAAAAGCCACTTCAATTTCTGTTGAATTCATCTTTTTAATTAGTCGATCGCTATCCTCTTCACGTATTTCCATATTAATACCGGGAAAGGCATTTTGAAAGGCAGCAAGTATGGGTGTTATGCCTAATGATGTAATAATCGGTAAAGCTCCTATTTTTATATGTCCTTTATTTAGATTTGTAAATTCAACCATTGCATTTTTTAGCAAATCGATTTCTCCTAAGATTCTCTTTCCGTGTTTTAAAAATTCTTCACCGGCAGGCGTGAGTTGAACAGAACGAGTATTCCGGACGAATAGGTCGACTCCAAGCTCTTTTTCAAGTTTTTTTATTTGATGTGATAATGTTGGCTGTGAAATATGAATCTCATCAGCTGCAATAGAAAATTTCATATATTTTTCTAGAGCAATTACATATTCAATTTGATGTAATTCCATGCTAAAAAGCTCACGCCCCTTTTGATTTATAGATATTGTATATAAATATTATAAATATAATCGCTTGTATAGATCAATTAGTTTTGTTAAATTAGTAATATATTTTTCAGAAAAATTTAAATAAACTTAATATTTTTAAAACGTGACACAGAAAATAAAGGAGGTCATAGTTTGCAATTAACTTTACATGAGTATCATATCCAACAAATTGAGTGGGGGGAGAAAATAGAATATATAAATGGAAGGCTGATTGTAAGTAAAGAGAGTGTTATAGCTCATTTAAAGAATTGTGGTGATTTAAATGATTTAGAAGTTTCAAACTTTGAAATTGTTTCTCCAGGAACAGCTACAAGGGTCGTTAATATATTCGATGTTATGCCAGCTTATAGTAGGTTAGATGAGGGGGCCTCTAATTACCCTGGTTTTATTGATCCAATTCAACCTGTAGGAAACGGAAATTCGGCGAGATTAACCAATTTTTCCATTCTTGTACTAAATAGTCGGCAAAGCCCTTACAATAAAATTCTAGATAAGTCTGGTCCTGGTGCTCTATTAACACCACAGTCAGAGCATTGCCATATTGCTATTCAAGCTGAACCCAAATCCACAAATATGAGTCAGGCAGAATATTATAGAGCACTTAAGAAGATTGGACTTCGTATAGGAACATATGTGGCAAAAGAAGTTGGGATGATGTCTCCAGAAAAAGTAGTAAATTATTCATTAAACCCTCCTACTATAAAGTTACCAAAAGTAGCGTATGTATTTATGCTCGCGTCCCATCAGAGATCCGAGAGAGGTGAACCGATTCTGTACGGAGATGATCTTACAGGTTTTCTTCCTACCATATTGCATCCAAATGAAGTTTTAGATGGTGCTGTCATTTCGCCATATTGGAATCTTTGTATAGACACATACTCATACCAAAACAACCCGGTTATAGAGGGTCTGTATAAAAGGCATGGGAAAGAGCTAGATTTTAGAGGAGTGGTTGTTTGTGCGGCCCACATTACAAGGTCACAACGAGAACGGTCTATACAAATGACATCACACCTCGTATCAACTATTTTAGATGCAGATATTGCCATTATTACGAAAGTTGGTGGCGGCATTCCTGAATCAGATTTAATGACAACGGTTGAAACTTTAGAAAAACTTGGAGTGTGTACAACAGCAATAGTATGGTCACATTTGGGCGATGGAACGATCCAGGATTCACTAACTGCGCACTCATTAAGCGCAAATGCTGTAGTGTCAGTCGGAGTGAACGACGCTTGGGTAGACCTTTCATCACAAGAGAGAGTGATCGGCGGTGAAACAGTTGGCCCGTTTACCGATAAAAAAGACGATAAACCACAACCTGCAAACGCTGCCATTCAAATTCGCTGTCGTGAAATAAGTGGAGCAATCAATCAACTAGGAACCTCCCATATTGCAATGGTTGAAATTTAATACTGGTAAAGGAGGGATATTATGACCCAAGCATTAAAAGTAGTACATTATATTAACCAATTTTTTGCTGGTAAAGGCGGAGAAGAACATGCTGGCTTAGCTCCTTTTAAAATAGATGGTAGTGTTGGACCAGGTAGATTACTAGAATCTACTTCAAATGGAAACATTGAAGTGATAGGAACAGTTGTTTGTGGTGATAATTATTACGTTGAAAATTCAAGTGCACTAAACTCTATTCTAGAACTAATAAGGGAATACGAGCCAGAAGCTCTTATTGCAGGACCTGCATTTGCGGCTGGAAGGTATAGTGAAGCTTGTTCTGCAGTTTGCCAAGCTGTTCAAGAAAATTTAGGAATACCTGTAATTACTGGATTAGCACCGGAAAGTCCAGTACTTAATACGTTTCGAAAAGATATTAATATCTTAAAAACAGGAAAAACAGCTGCAAATATGAAAAATGATTTGCCTGAAATGGGCAGAATACTACTTAAGTTAGGAAGGGGCCATACATTAGAAAAGTCGGATCAAGAGAAATTATATTCAAAAGGTTTAAAAGATAATATAGTTTGTAAAGAAAATGCAGCTGAACGAGCAATTAATATGGCACTCGCTAAGTTCAGAGGCGAAAAATATCATAGTGAAGTATCGATGATAAGCTATGAAACTGTGAAACCGGCAAGTTCACTAAATAAACAAGATTTCCGAATAGCATTAGTGACTGATGGAGGGTTGGTGCTTAAAGGAAACCCCGAAGGTATGCCGTCAGGAAGATCTAAACGATGGTGCAGAATTAATGTGGACGGGTTAGATGAATTGACAAGCGATTTAGTTGAAATTAGACATTTTGGATATGATAACCGCTATGTTATAGAAGATCCTAATCGGCTTGTACCATTAGATGTTTTAAGAAAAAAAGAAAAGTCTGGAGAATTAAAGCTACACCCATATATTTATTCTACAGCAGGGGTGGCAACAGCTATCGAGGATGCTGCAACATTTGGAAAAGAAATTGCGGCCATTATTAAAAAAGATGGAGTAGATGCAGTAATTCTAACCTCAACCTGAGGTACTAGTACTCGCTGCGGTGCAGTGATGGCTAAAGAGTTAGAACGGGAATCAATACCTGTTGCACATATTTGTACTATGATAAACGTTGCTATGGCATTAGGAGCCAATCGTATTGTTCCTTCGAGTAGTGTCCTTTATCCAACAGGAAACCCAAATATAACTATCAAAGAAGAATCTAATTTACGTATGGAACTTATTAATAAGGCTATACAAGCTTTAAAAACAGAAGTAGATAAACCAACAATATTAGAGGTTATGACCTAAAAGGAAGAGCACAAATACTTTAAATCTATTAGCAAACCTTAGGAGGAGTGTAATGATGAATAAACCACGAATAATTGATACGGATGTTCATAATGCGCTTGTTAGCCGAGAAGAGCTTTTACCATACTTACCAAAGGCTTGGCATCAACAATGGCTGGATATTGGTAGTGGTATTAATATCCCGAATACATGGTGGAGTCCTGTTGGCGTTTTAAGAAAAGATGCTGCACCAGAGAATGGTGGTGCGCCTGCAAGTGATCCAGAATATTTATTGAAAGATCATTTTGATAGATATGGCATCGATATTGGTATATTAACTTCAGCAAATTTAAATGGGATTTCTATATACATTGATCCGGACTTTGGGAATGCTGTTGCAAGTGCGTACAATGATTTGCTTATTGAAAAATGGTTACCTTTTGATTCAAGATTTAAAGGTTCATTATTGATTAATAATTCGGATCCTATTGCTGCAGCAAAGGAAATTGACCGTGTGGGAGGGCATCCTGACATTGTTCAAGTTATTATGTGTAGCGCTGCTAGAATTCCATACGGACAAAGATTTTATCATCCGATTTATGAAGCGGCAGAACGTCATGGGTTACCCGTTGCTATTCATCCGGGGACCGAAGGACTTGGTATTGCAGGACCACCTACACCAGCCGGGTATCCTACTAGATATGTAGAATATCATAATATGTTGCCCATTAATTATATGGCACATGTTAATAGTTTGGTATGTGAAGGTGTCTTTGAAAAATTCCCTACATTAAAATTCGTAGCTATTGAAGGTGGGGTAGCTTGGCTTCCTCATTTAATGTGGAGAATGGATAAAAATCATAAAGCATTACGCGATCAAGTACCTTGGTTGAAAAAATTCCCATCTGAATATATAAAAGAACATATTCGTTTGACAACGCAACCAATTGAAGAGTCTCACAATCCGAGGGACATCGTAGAATTATATAGAATGTGTGGAGCAGATGATATAGCTATGTATTCTTCCGATTATCCACATTGGGATTTTGATAATCCAAATATGGTATTTGCCCCGTTCCCAAAAGATATGAAAGAAAAACTGCTATGGAAAAATGCTAATGATTTGTATGGTTTTTTTGATGAGAAGGTTATAAATAGCGGGGAGGAGACACCAAATGACGAAGTATCCAGTCGCTAAGGTTTCTGAAATTAAAAAAAATGGACGTATTATAGTTGAGGTTAAAGGGATGGAAATAGGTATTTTTCACGTAAATGGAGAATATTTTGCTTGGCGAAACTTCTGTCCTCATGCGGCTGCACCTATTTGTAAAGGAAGAATTACAGGTACACGTCTACCTTCCATGGTATATGAGTATAAGTATGGAAATGATGATCAAATTATTCGTTGTCCATGGCATGGTTGGGAATTTAATCTTGAAACGGGTCAACACCTTGCTGAACCCGATGTAAAACTTAGAGGCTATCCTGTCGAAGTAGATGGTGAAGATATCTGCCTCCTATTAAAATAGCAAATAATACTATTAATATGTTGTTTATCGACAAAACAAATAAATAATATAGATAACATCGATTGGTTTAAGTAATAGGTATGTGTTAAATTTAAATGAAGTTAGAATATTCCAAAAAATGCGCTAGCCAATAGAAAAGACGAAAACAAATGAAAGCGCTAACTAGATAAGGATCCACCCCAATCTTATTATTCTATTAGGAGGTGACTTACATATTTATTAATTGAATTATAAATAAAAATTGTAGGAAGTAGTTTAAATACGTTAAAAATAGGAGGAGATTAAATGCATAATTTTAATAAAATTATAGGAAAAGTAATGGTTATAATGCTTATTTTTGCGATAATGACTGCATGTAGTTCGACCAGTCAAAATTCTTCAACATCTAATAATGGTTCTTCTAATTCTACTAATTCTTCTGAATCTGCTACCAACAATGATTCGGCTCCAAAAGAAGATTCTAAAGGTGAAACCACTACTCTAAGTATTGGTACAAGTCCGAATGGTTCGGCATTTAATACTGTTACTACAGGTATAGCTAGTGTTGTTAGCTCTAATTCTGACATGAATGTATCAGTAAAGCCGTTTGCAGGTCCAGCTGCGTGGATGCCTATGTTAAATAGTGGTGAAATTGACATGGGCTTTATCTCTTATGGAGAAGCTGTTTGGGCATTAAAAGGAGAAAATGGTTTCCAAGCTAATAAAAATCTTCGTACATTAGTGCGTGGTAACTATACAACAACTATTGGTGCGGTAGTAAAAGCAGATTCAGGAATTGAAACTGTTGCAGACTTAAAAGGGAAAAAAGTTGCATCTGATTATGCCGGTAACCTTGTTGTAAGTAATATAGTTGAATCTCTCTTAGTCATGAATGGACTAAGTTGGGATGATGTAGTAAAAGTTCCTGTACCAAGTGCAGCTGCGGGCATTGAGGCACTTCGTGATGGTCGTGTGGATGCAGCGTTTGGACTTGGTCCTACAACGGCTTTAGTTGTAGAAGCCGATAATGCCGTTGGACTAAAACCATTAGACTTTATCGATAATCTTTCACCAGATCAAGTAAATACTGTTTCTGAAGATGTATTAAAAGAGCTATCTTCACGAGTAGCAGGTGCGGAGTTAAAAGTCCTTAATGAAGGTTACTTAAAAGAAGATACAATAGGGGGACAGTATCCATTAATGTTAGCAGTATCAGCGGAGTTATCTGAAGATGCAGCGTATAATATGGTAAAAGCACTATGGGAACATTATGAAGAACTTCACCCAATCTTTAGTTGGTTAGAGTCATGGACTCCAGAGCTCATGTTTGATCCAAAGCCAAGTGTACCTTACCATCCAGGAGTAATTAAGTTTTTTAAAGAACAAGGACTCTGGAATGATGAGACTGAAAAAATTCAACAAGAATTAATGGAGCTAACAAAGTAACGTTTTCTAAACAGAGTTGAGTTGTTAGAAGCGGAGGGATTTTATGGATAATCAGGAATTACGCTTTCGAACTTTCAATAGCCGTCCTGCCAGTTTTTTCTGGCAGGCGGTCCTTTTCTTAATACCGGTATCTGGTATTTTGTATATACTGGGAATTCACCAATATTTACGAATTACTTTATACAAAGAGCAATATGTTGGTTTCTTTTTAGCGTTATTGCTATCAGCTGTCTTTATAGGAGTACCAGCAGGTAAAAACGCTGTAAAAGATAGAATCCCTTGGTATGACATGATTATGGCTGTTCTAGGATTGATCGTCGGCTTTTATGTAGTTATCTATTATCCAGATATTATACTAACATTTGGATATGTTACAACAGAAAGAATCATCCTGAGTGTAATTGCAATCTTGCTTGTAATGGAAGCGATTCGGAGAACGGTAGGACTAGCTCTAATGATTGTTGTTTTGGCATTTATGTTATATGGATTTTTTGCTCCTTCTTTTCCAGGAGTTCTTAAAGGTAGTGAGACATCATTAAGTCAATTGTTTAACTACTTATATCTCGATCCCAATAGCCTATTTAATTTATTAGCTATTGCCTCAACTATTGCTTTATCGTTTATATTATTTGGTCAAATTTTACTAAGATTTGGCGGTGGTGATATATTAAATAACTTTGCTTTGGCTGCTTTTGGTAGATTTAGAGGTGGTCCGGCAAAAGCATCTGTTCTAGGTTCTAGTTTGGTAGGAACGATAACCGGTGGACCAGTAACAAATGTAATGTTAACAGGTAATGTAACAATTCCTTTAATGAAAAAAAACGGCTATACGTCAGCGCAAGCGGGTGCAGTAGAAGCTGTTGCATCAACAGGTGGTCAAATTATGCCGCCAGTAATGGGCATAGCCGCATTTATTATTGCAGAAACTTTAGGTATTCCATATTCGGAAGTTGCCTTGGCGGCCTTAGTTCCAGCTGTTCTTTATTATATTTGTACATTTGCTCAGGTTGATTTAATCGCAGCAAGAAGTAATACACGTAGAATGTCTGCAAGTGAACTTCCTTCAATGCGAAAAGTGTTTCGTACTGGTTGGGTGATTATTCCAGCATTTGTAGTTTTAATTTACACTCTATTCTTTAAAGGCTACACACCTTCCATTTCCGGACTTTATGCGTCTCTTTTTGGATTAGTGTTTTTATTAATTCAGCGTGATGTTAGAACGAAAGTATTAAAAAATATTTATAATGTTTTTCTCGATACAGGTAAAACATTAATAGATATTGGTGTGGTTCTTGCTGCAGCTGGGCTTGTTGTCGGGATTACAGGAATAACTGGACTTGGCTTTAATCTTGCAATGATGTTGAGTGAAGTTGCTCAGAACGGCCTTTTTATTTTGCTAGTTGTATCCGCAATTGTTTCGGTTATATTGGGGATGGGAATGCCTTCAGTCGCTGCATATACATTAGTGGCTGTTTTAGTCGCGCCGGCAATTGTCGAACATGGAGTAGAGCCAATCGCAGCACATCTATTTGTTTTCTATTTTTCTATCATTTCAAATTTTACACCTCCTGTTGCGCTTGCATGTTTTGCTGCCGCGCCAATTGCGAAAGAGAGTCCGCATAAGATAGGTTTCCAAGCAATGAGATTGGGCTTGGTAGCATATTTGATTCCTTTTATGTTTGTATATTCACCGTCATTGCTATTAAAAGTAGTGGACGGAAATTCAGTAACGAATGTAGCAATTACTATTATTACTGCGATTATTGCTTGTATATTATTAGCATTTGCAGTGGAAGGATATATTTTTAGTGCGATAAGTATGATCAAACGATTTATTGTTGGCATACTAGGCATTTGCTTAATGATTCCAATTAGCGCATTTTCATTAAGTTGGTTGCTCAATACTATTGCACTTGTGCTTACCGTAGTTTTTTTAATGCTTGAGTGGAGACTTAATAAAAATAAAGGTAAAGATGGGGAAGATTTAAACAATCCAAATTTAAGTTTAACAGATTAAAGTATTGATAATGGGGATCATGTATCCCATCATTTGGAGGAGAAATATGGTGAATAAAACTGACGTAATCCAATTAAAAAACTTTATAAATGGTGAATGGGTATCTCCCTTATCTAGGGAAGAGGAGATTGTTAGAAACCCGGCAACAGAGGAGCCACTGTGCGCTGTTCCATACTCAAATATTGAGGATTTAAATGTGGCTATTAAAGCTGCAGAGAAAGCTTTTCCTACTTGGAGTAAAACTCCGGTTCCTAAAAGGGCGAGAATTTTATTTAAATATCAACAATTATTAGTTGAACATCAAAATGAACTTGCGGCCCTAATTACGAAGGAAAACGGAAAAAGTATAAATGAAGCCTATGGAGAAGTTCTTCGTGGGATCGAGTGTGTTGAGTTTGCAGCTGGAGCTCCTACATTGATGATGGGAAAACAATTACCAGATATAGCTGAAAATATGGAGTCTGGCATGTACCGCTATCCGATTGGTGTGGTCGGGGGTATTACACCATTTAATTTTCCTATGATGGTGCCTTGCTGGATGTTTCCATTAGCAATTGTATGTGGAAATACATTTGTCTTAAAACCTTCAGAACGAACACCTTTACTGGCGAATAGACTAGCAGAACTCTTTCAAGAGGCAGGATTGCCTAATGGTGTATTAAATATTGTACATGGAGCTAGAGATGTTGTGAATGGATTACTTGAACATCCAGGTATAAAAGCGATCTCATTTGTTGGCTCCCAACCGGTAGCAGAGTACGTTTATAAAACTGCGACTTCATATGGAAAAAGAGTTCAAGCTTTAGCTGGTGCGAAGAATCACTCAATTGTTATGCCGGATGCAGATTTAGAAACTGCAGTTAGCCAAATTATTAGTTCAGCATTTGGGTCAGCTGGAGAAAGATGCATGGCATGTTCAGTAGTAGTTGCTGTGGGTGACATTGCAGCGGAATTAACTGAAAAATTAATAAAAGCATCCAACGAGCTACAAATTGGTAATGGATTGGATGATGGTGTATTTTTAGGACCAGTTATAAATAAAGCGCATAAAACAAGAACAATCCAATATATTGAATCAGGTATAGATGAAGGGGCAGCATTAGTAAGAGATGGACGAAAAGATGCAGTAGTTTCTAATAAAGGATTTTTTGTAGGGCCTACTATTTTTGACCATGTGACAACAGAAATGAAAATATGGAAGGATGAAATATTCGCTCCTGTTTTAAATATTGTCAGAGTAAGTGATTTAGATGAAGCCATTCAGCTTACGAATAAATCAGCTTTTGCTAATGGAGCATGCATTTACACCAAAGATGGAGGGCACGTAAGGAAGTTTAGAGAAGAAATTGATGCAGGTATGTTAGGAGTAAATGTAGGTGTACCAGCACCAATGGCGTTCTTTCCATTTTCTGGGTGGAAAAATTCTTTCTACGGCGATCTTCATGCCAATGGCCAAGATGGAGTTGAATTTTATACAAGGAAGAAAATGATAACCTCCAGATGGTAAAAAATCTTGATAGACGTCAGCAATATTAAACTAATACCACCGACCAAACAGTCCTCGTTTTGGTCGGTTTTGTTGTTTAATGTGGCAATATCCATTATATCTTACTATTTTTTTTCTAGTTCTTCCATTACTACAAAAGCCAAGTCGTCGTTACCAAATACCGACAATAAATTAAGTAATGTTTCGTCATGAATTTCGGCGCTCTCTTCTTTAGAGACCACCACGTCCAACGCTTGTCTTAATGCCGAATTAGCTTGTTGAGGTGGATATGCACGATTATATAATTCTTCTGGATCAAGTTCATTATTTATACACCATTGAGCATATACAAGTATCATCATCTTTTCATCAGTTTGATAATTTTCTATGATTTTTTTTTCTATATCTTTTGAATTCATTGTGAGCGCCCTTTTTTAGCTTTATTATAACGTAATGTTCTATGTGAGGTGAAATTTTTTCCTAATTTCCTGGGCAAGCGCAAAAATAGACAATGTTAGCTACAAGACAAAAAGATTGAAAAACACGGGACATTTCTATTATAGTTTCAATATAACTAATTTAATTTGGAGGTAATAAGCATGACAAAAAAGGTAGCTTTTCTTTTAGCTAATAACTTTGAAGATTCAGAAATGAAAAATCCGTATGATGCAGTGAAAGAAGCGGGTTATGATACAACCATCATTGGTTTAGAAAAAGGAATTCAGTGTGCTGGTAAAAAAGGTACAGTATCTTATACAGCGGAACTAGCTGCTGCAGATGCTAAAGCGGATGAATATGATGCAGTAGTAATACCAGGCGGTTCAGCACCAGAGGCATTGCGAGTTAATGACAGCATCGTACAATTTGTAAAGGAAGCAAACGAGCAAAATAAGATCATAGCTGGTATTTGTCACGGACCACAAGTTATGATTAGTGCAGATATTCTAAAAAACAAATCTGTTACTTGTTATATAGGAATTCGAGATGATGTAAAACTGGCTGGTGCGAATTATAAAGATGAAGAGGTTGTAGTGAGTGAAAACCTAATAACTTCACGTACACCAAAGGACGAACCTGCTTTTATTCGTGAGTTACTAGCAAAACTTACATAACTTACATTAAACATAAAGGTCATACACTGACATTGCATAAAATCAACACGAAAACACATGGATTTTCTTCTAGAAGGTCCATGTATTTCGTGTTGGATAAGTTCAAGTATTCAAACTTTTAAGTGAATCATAATTTGTAAATAAGTTTGGACAATTATATAAAAAACAATTGCATACCCGAAATTGAAACGTAAGCCATTCTTAAACAAGCTCAACCCATTAGCAGCACTAAGCACTATTACAGGTAAGATAAATGGAGACAGCAAAACTGACAAAACACTACCCGATGTAATTGATAATACTACAAGCTCTGGTGGATAAGGTAAGCTCACATGTTCCAAGATTCCTGCTACCAAAACAATTACTACTAATGGTCCTAAACCAAGATAGCCTAATAAAATAACTACGATAGGGATAATCCAAAGCACGTTAATAAAGGGTATTGAATCAGCTATAAAGAAGATTAAATCAACTAGGGTATGGCCAAGACCGGATTGATTGACTGCATAAATAAACATGCCAGCTGATAGCATTATGCTAAACTGCTGTGCCTGACCCTGCATATCCTTAAACATGTACTGTTTACAATGATGCAAGAATTTTGTGCTTTTACGTTTAACCAAGAAATAAACAAATGTCCAAACTACAATCACAGGTGGAATAACAACTAAAAGCTCCCATTTCAAAGTACTGTGTATAATAATAATACTTCCAAACAACGAGATAAATAATAAACCAAATTGCAGTGCTTTTTTATTTGCATCTTTAATTGATGTAGAATTGTCTACAATTCTCCGAATCTCTTCTTTTATTCCTGAAGTCAAATCGATCCCATACCGTTTTTCCTGAAAACGTAAAAACAAACTAGCCAACAAAATACCGCATAAAGAAATGATAAAACCTTGTAAAATAGATATTCCTAAAGACGCACCTAAATGATCAACAGCAAATACGAAACTAGGCATACTGATGACCCACATTGTTGTCAATGCAAACCCGCGTAAAAGGGCTGTACTGCGATAGTTATCCCACGCTTCCCCTTTTTTACCACTAAGAAAATCGTTGACTAACTGATATACCATAGGAATTGAACCAAATAGTAAAAAGTAGGTAATAATTTGTGTAATTGCCAGCATCCCAAAATAAAATTTTTGGCTTGTATTTAATATATTGCGAGCGCAACTCATAACTGATTCAATATAAGGCTCGTCACGTAATGTCCAACTAATCATCGGCACAATTAATAAAAGTGAAATTAATCCGCTCATTTCTGTTGTTCCTTCAAGGATACTTTCAATTAGTGGTAGGTCAGTTGCAAATGTAATTGTAAGCATAGCAATAACCAAAAATAAAGGAATAGCCATTTTTTTTATATGTAGAGTAATTAAGCCAGATAAGAGTGAGATAAAGCCAATGAGTGAAAGAAGGAAAGAGCTGAGGGCAAAAGGATAGCCTAAATTTATGAAGTGAAGAATACTATACACACAAATCGAAATAGTAAATATCAATGCTGAGATTTTTTTCATAAACATGAACTCCTTATTTCTTTATTTCTAGGAATTTAGCAATTGTTCATAATCGTGCTTTTCAAGAACTTAATCTCCGAGTGCCTGTAATGTAAGATGAATAGAAAGTAAATACACTGATGAAGGTATTGAATAGTATAAGAGGGATGCTGTATGTAAAATGTAGATTGTGACTTCTATAGCATACCATAATGGTCTTGTAATTGATAACGAAAAATTTTAAAAATTCAATTTGTTTTATAAAAACTGGTGGCATGTAAAAAAATCAAGGTAGCCAATGGTGAGTTATTCCAACATCCATTCAAGAACTATAAACAGATTAACGCAGAACCTATGTTTTTAGTTTTCAAAGCACAGCATAGTAAATTAACCAACCCGATAGGTCTGTCCTCATGGCTTTAAAATCATTGTTCACCTATATAAAAGTACAAAACTTTCATTAGTTACTGTTCTAAAAAAATGGAGTTTATGATAAGCTGTGGTTATCAAGCTATCTTGTAATAAATACATAATGCTGATTTATCGTCAGTTTAGTGCATACATCTGAAGGAGGAAAATAAGAATATGGCTAGCTTACCAAATTGTCCCAAATGTAATTCACAATATACATATGAAGATGGAAATTTGTTAATTTGTCCTGAATGTGCCCATGAGTGGTCATTAGAAACTCAAACTGAAAGTAATGAAGATCAACTCCTTGTTAAAGATGCAAATGGTAATATTTTAACAGATGGTGATACTGTTACTGTCATTAAAGATCTTAAGGTAAAGGGAAGTTCATCCGTCTTAAAAATTGGTACAAAAGTAAAAAATATCCGTTTGGTAGACGGTGATCATAACATTGATTGTAAAATTGATGGTTTTGGTGCAATGAAACTAAAATCGGAATTTGTTAAAAAGGGATAAATTATAGTTTAATACAACAAACTTATAAGACGTTTATTAGGAAATGTATTATTCTTAATGAACGTTTATTTTTTTGATTGCACATAGTATTCAATTATAAGCATATTTTTTCAAGTAGATTAAGAAAATTTTAAAATATATTTAAGGGGAAAGATATGGATTAGCTGTTCAATATTATGATTGAAAATTATCTGTAAACGGGGAGATTCCAAAATGAAAACCGAAAAAGAAAAAATGTTGAATGGTGAATTTTATAATCCGAACGATAACGAATTATCTGAAGATAGAATTAATGCCCGAAGATTAACGAGATTATATAACAAAACACGTGAAACAGAAGAGAACACAAGAAATAAGTTATTAAAACAACTGCTTGGATCAGCTGGAAAAAGACTTTACATTGAGCCGACATTTCGTTGTGATTATGGATATAACATCCATGTTGGTGAGAATTTTTATGCCAATTTTGATTGTATATTTTTAGATGTTTGTGAAATACGATTAGGCGATAACTGTTTAATAGCACCGGGTGTACACATTTATACAGCAACACATCCATTAGATCCAGATGAAAGAATAGGAGGCAGTGAATATGGGAAACCTGTTTTTATTGGTCACAATGTCTGGATTGGTGGAAGAGCGGTTATAAATCCTGGAGTTCAAATAGGAAATAATGTAGTGATTGCTTCTGGAGCAGTCGTAAGTAGGAATGTACCGGATAATGTTGTTGTCGGAGGAAACCCAGCAAAAATCATTAAACATATTAAACCGCATGTATAAGTTGTATGTCTTTTTCAAAGTCTTTTTGAAGGCAAGGTTCATAAGTACCTAAGATTTTGCTAGAGAAAGAGGATGTGAATTTATCGGCTTTATCTATGGATCAGTCTCTGATTAAGCCTTTCACTTTCCTCTTAGATAGGCTAGGAGAATATCTCAAATAGGCAAATAGAGTAATATTTTGTTAGTTTGGTATACAGAGATACTATGTACTAGAACCCCCTGCTTAGCTATGCGAGTTGGCAGATAAAAGTAAGGGTAAATGATTCATTTTAATTTAACTCTCTACAATTAGCGAATTTTATATTAGTATTATAAGGGAGTACATATTTGTTTGAGTGTCTTGTATTGTAAGTGAGTTAGATTTAAAACTAGAATAGAAAGTGATGAGTGATTGTGGGAATAAAACGAAATGACCCATGCCTGTGTGGGAGTGGTAAAAAGTATAAGAAGTGCTGTTTGTTAAAAGAAAGTGTATTCGAACTTCGCGCGCTTAAGGAATATCGTTTTGATGAACTGAAACAACAAATGATGCTTAACTTAAGAGCGTTTCTTTCAACTAAATTAACATTTGACGAAGAAAATATATTAAAAGAAACATTTAAGAAACGATTAAATGCAAATCTTTCAAATGAAAGCATGATGTCTTACGTTACATTTTGGCTGTTATTTTTTCATGAATTTGCAAATGGTTACCGCGGAGTTGAGTGGTTTTATAATGAAGTAGGAAGATCTTTATCAAAGGAAGAAAAAGATCTTCTTGAAAATTGGATAGAGCTTGTTCCAAAAGTAATTAAAACGATAAACTACAATGATGAAGGCAAGTTTATAATGGATTTATTTACACATGAAACGTTCTTTATGCCCTATTCTGAAAATGTTAAAAATGTTCGACCTTGGGAAATTAGTTTCTGTCTTCTGGAGCCGTTTAATGATGGCTACTACATTAATGGGGTATCAACTTGGACGGGGCCAGAGGTTGCTGAAACTTTAATAACTGAAATACATAGACTACTATCAAGTACCAATAAAACATATGAGCAAGTTGTTAGGGACTTTTACCCAGAGCTTTTGTCAATAGTAATAGGTGAGAATGGAAACTTCTCTACAAAGTCTTGCGACGTTACAAATCAAGTTTTAACTTATCAGGTGAAAAATAAAGACAAGGTCGTGGAACAACTTCTTAAGAACAAAGCTTTTGAAATTGATGAATGGGAAGAGGATAAAGGCAACGGAAAAATGGTTTGGGTTGGTGAGTGGTATTGCTATGAAGATAGTGAATTAGAAGATCCAATTTATTTATCAAAATCATACGGCCAACTTGTTGTGAATAACAACGAAATAACCATTACCGGTTTTTCTAAGGAGAAGGTAAATGAATTTGAAAACTGGCTAGAACAATATAAAAACGATATCACTTTAACTAAACGAGATGAAATTGTTTATAGAATTCCTAATTCCGACCAATATGTAAGCTACTATAATATTTTGTCTGAGAATACGCCACAACATTTTGCGTTTTACGCACAAACGCGATTAAGATGGTTTGACCTTAATAAGCCATTTATGGGGCCAAACAGTTTATCGCCGCGTGAAATGAAAGTACGCGGTAAAATTGAAGAACTTGAAGCATTATTGCAAAAATTTGAATATCATAGTTTTCTAACACTTAAAGGGGCTGCTCCACAAACTGAGGATTTTAACTGGATTCGTAATGAATTAGGATTGCCAGTATCTCCTTTTGTGACCAATTATGAAACTAGGAAAACATCAATTAAAGTCTGGAATCAAACTAGCGGAGATGGGAATATTTTAGAAAGTGATCTTCCATATTTTGAGCAACTTGGTTTGACAATTAATTCAGCCATGAAATTTTATGGTCATGACATTCTAAAATTTTTTAAAGAAAAAACTGAAGGGAAATCGAAAGCAACGATCTCTAAATATGAAACAGGATTAAAAATACTAGTTGCTTATTTTGATGTATGCGACGAGGAAATAAGCTGCTGGAGTGATTGCACTGAAGGTTTCTGGGAGAAATTAATAGCTTATTCTTACCTAGATTTAAATATAGATGCAAATAACAGCCAAGCAAAAGCACTATTCGCCACTATTTATACTTTTGCAAGGCATATTGATAACACATATAACACAAGGTTAGCTAGTGTCGTGAAAGCATTAAATCAATATTATGAAGAACCAATCATACAAGCAATTGCTTTCTTGAGTTGTTATAACGATTATTATCAAAGAAAATATCATACTGATAAAGATCAATTAGATCATTTAAAGCATACAGCAGTTTCTGGCTATAATGCGAGTATAAGTGGATTGTTTGAAGTGGTAGGAAATTCTTCTTCTAACCTAACTTTGATTTCATTGGATAGCGATTTAATGGATAAACATAAAATTAATTTATCTGCTAAAGAGTCTAAACTTGTTCATACTGGCATGTTACTTAAGGGTACAATTGGAAAGAAAGTAAATGACAACTGGGAAATTGTCAGTTTGGAGCGTGTTTACCCACAAAGTGCAAAGGATTATATGACAATAGAAGATGAACAATCAGTAATAGTTTAAATATAGTATTTAATGACCTATCTCATTCGAGATAGGTCTATTTTCTGTTCTCGCACCTTACAAAACAATCCACTAAATTTAAGGTTTTATCATACCAAAATTATCCTTCATTATTTTTCTATAAATAATCCATCTTATAAAGGAGGTGATAGAATGGATTTGTTTTTTCGACATAAAATCGTTGAAACACAAGATGGTCATGCGATTATATTATATATAAATCCAAATAAATACGAATTTGCACAAGAATTAGGGGAGAGAGTTCGTGAAGGAACTCCGAAAAGCATTGAAAGCCAAGTACAGCAATACATTCGAAACAGAGTAGCGAGTAATGTACAAGCTAGACTTGTTAAAATAATGTTTGGGTCTATCCTAATAGCAACTTTAACCCTCAATCATCAGTCATCTACTTTAGCCGCTGAGAACTCAAATAATGGGGCGATTACAGAGCAATCAAATGATGTAATTATCAACATCGATGGAGAGCCGACAACCTTTTCTCAACCACCAATCATAAAAGATGGAGTTACATATATTCCAATTCGAGGAGTTGCAGAGAAACTAGGTGCATCGGTTTGGTGGAACGGAGATTCTAAAACAGTTGGAATCAACAGCGGAAATACACGAATAGCGTTTACAGTGGGCTCTACTGTTGCAAATGTAAATAGTGAGAAATTAAACGTACCGCCATCAATATTAGTAAATGGTACTGTTATGGTTCCGTTACGTTTTGTTAGCACTGCATTAGGCTTAAACGTGGATTGGAATGGAGAAACACGCACAGTTAATATTGTGTCACCTAACTCTCAGAAAACACATCAAGTAGTTAACGGAGATTCATTGTGGGGAATTTCACAGAGATATGGTATTAGTGTTAATGATATTAAAACAATGAACAATTTGACTAGTGATCACATATCAGTAGGGCAGACTTTAAATATCCCTCAATCTATACCTAAACAATCGGAAACACCAGGCCTAACGACGTCTAAGGTTGCTAATCAAACAACAAGTGATCTGCAATATCAAGTTATGACTGGTGACACGTTGTACAGTTTAGCTAATAAGTTTAATACAACTGTCGCTCAAATTAAGCAAGATAATAAACTAACAAATGATGCTTTATTTGTAGGTCAAAAATTAAATATACAAACAGATTCTGCCCTTTCTACACCTAATGGAACTTCGGTCCCAAGTACGTATATAGTAACATCTGGAGATTCATTGTCAGCGATTGCAAGAAAATTTAATATATCTGTCTCAAATATAAAAGAATGGAATCAGTTAACCAAGGATACTATTTATGTTGGACAAGTATTGAAACTAACTAATGATAAATTGAATCCAGCTCCTACAACAACCAACTCTCAAACTCAAACTACAGGAACTGCTAGCATCACATATGATACACATATTATTCAAAAAGGAGATAATATGTGGAATTTAAGCGTGAAATATGGGGTCCCGATGTCGGAATTGTTGAAAACAAATGGGATGACCCAATCAAGTCCCCTATCTATTGGTCAAATAATAAAGGTTCCAGTGCACAATATTCCAGTTCAGAAAACAGTAAGTGCTAAACATGGAGAATATCTTGATTGGTGGACTGAGGCACAATATGTTTTCGGTATCGGTAAAGTAGCGAAGGTAACAGATTTTCAAACGGGTAAGTCGTTTAAGGTTAAGAGAACAACAGGTGCGAATCATGCTGATTGTGAACCATTAACTGCTACAGACGCAGCGACTATGAAACAGGTGTGGGGTGGAGCTTGGTCTTGGAAAACACGGCCAGTTATTGTTGAAGTTGATGGGAGGAAAATTGCAGCTTCGATGAGTGCAATGCCACATGATGTTCAGTATATAGCTGATAATAATTTTGAAGGACATTTTGATATTCATTTTAAGAATAGCACGCGCCATAAAGACGGCAAAGTTGATACCGATCATCAAGCAAAAATTAAGGTGGCTGCAGGTACGTAATGATTATCTCATTAGGAAGGAGGGTTTTTCTTGATTGAAAGATATCGCCTAGTAAAAGACGGGGATGGCTACACAGTTATATTATTTATCGAACCAAATTCGACTGAATTTGCGAATGAATTAGGAATTAAAGATACGTTTGGTAAACGTCAGGACGAGAAAATTCGAGCGTTTGTAAATAGAAATTTTAAAAATATAAAAGTAAAATCAGTAAAAGTTATGCTAGGTGCAACATTATTAACGACAATTTCTATGAATATAAACACACAAACTGCAAGTGCACACCAAGTTAATTTTAATATGAGTTACCTATACTTTGGTTCCACTGATTCATTTATAAAACAGGTTGAACGAACACAAGGGAATTTAAATGTAACCTCCCCGAGCTATTTTGATATTAACTCGGACGGAAGTTTAAAATTATCTTCAGACTTGAAGGACCCTAAATTTGTTAATGAGATGCATAAACAAGGTATTAAGGTAGTACCTTTCTTATCTAATCATTGGGACAGGAACTTAGGAAGAGAGGCGCTTGAAAATCGTGAACATTTGGCGCAGCAAATTGCAGATGCGATTGAGACGTACGATCTTGACGGTGTTAATGTTGATATCGAAAATGTGACTGATGCTGATCGTGAAAATTATACTGATTTAGTGAGGTTGCTACGTGAAAAAATACCTGAGGACAAAGAGGTATCTGTCGCAGTGGCAGCCAATCCGCAAGGTTGGAAAAAAGGTTGGCATGGCTCTTATGATTATAAAGCTTTATCCCAACACGCTGATTACTTAATGATTATGGCTTATGATGAAAGTTTTCAAGGTGGAGAAGAAGGCCCTGTTGCAAGTTACGATTGGGTAGAAAAATCGATACAATATGCGATTAACCAAGAAGTTCCGCCCGAGAAAATCGTATTAGGACTTGCGTTTTTTGGGCGGTATTGGATTGAAGGGCAAAGTTATGGAGGATACGGTATTTCCAACTATCGCGTTGAAGAGCTTGTGAAAAAATATAATGGTAAGGTCACTTACGATGAGAAAGCAAAATCCCCAAAAGCAATCGTTACGATTGGACCGAGCGATCCAGTGACAACAATTGCGGGTAAAGCGCTAAAGCCCGGTACATATCACATTTGGTTTGAGAACAATGAATCTATAACAAGGAAGATTGATCTTGTTCACAAATACAATTTGAAGGGTACTGGTAGTTGGAGTTTAGGGCAAGAGGATACCAGTTTATGGTATAACTTTGATATGTTAGTAAAAAATCATGATTATCAATTGGTGGCACCTGCTCCAATCCCTGAAACTCAGAAAGACCAGACTAGTGGAATTTCATCACCTACTAGTAAATTTAGGGATATTAATAAGCATTGGGCAGAAAATGACATTATTTCAATTTCGGGTAAAGGGTGGATGAATGGAATTGAAAGCAATGTGTTTGCCCCAGACAAAACGTTAACAAGGGCTGAAGCAGCTGCCATTTTAGTAAGAGCTTTAAATTTAAAAGCTAAACAACCTATCGATCCAACAACTTCTACCTTTGCTGATGTAAATAAAGGACACTGGGCAAACCACGATATAGAAATTGCAAATCAACATGGCTTAATGAAGGGAAAAGCAAAAGGACGATTTGCTCCAGATGAGGCTGTAACACGTGAAGAAATGGCGGTTATTCTTGACCGGATTTTAGAAGAATCACCAGCCATGGTAACAGAAGTAAAAGATTTTAAAGATGTAGAATCTGGACGGTGGTCTCAGTTAGCTATCAAAAAAATGAATCAACATGGAATATTCAAAGGGTTTGAAGACCAAACATTTAAACCAACTGAAAAAATAACAAGAGCTCAGATGGCATCTGTATTAAATCGTATCGCTCCTCAAATAGAAAAAGATACTAAAGGTATACTCAAAGTGAGTGTTTATGGGGAAGAAGTAAAAAGTCTGCAGTCAGATCTAGCCTTTCTTGGTTATTTCGATGAGAAAATTACAGGGTATTTTGGACAAGCGACATACGATGCCGTAATTGCTTTTCAAAAGGATCATGACTTAAGTGTAGATGGGATTGTCGGACCACAAACATTAAGCAAAATAAAAGAAGAAATTAGTAAGAAAAGTTAACTGATAATAAAAAAAGAAGTAGGTATCCCAAAAGGATACCTATTTCTTTAACAAAACAATGTTTTAGCAATATTTATTAATTAACAACGTTTTAAACTCGTTTATAGGCTTTGGTTTACTAAATAAATAGCCTTGTAGTACATCACATTTTAGATCCCGTAAGGATATTAATTGTTTTTCTTCCTCTACACCCTCTGCAACTATGATCATGTCTAGCTCTTTACATAAGATTGTAATAAATTTAATGATTGATGCACTTTCTAAATTGGAATGAATGTCTTTAACAAAGGATCTGTCGAGTTTAATGGTGTCAAATTTGTATTTTCTTAAATAGCTTAATGAAGAATATCCAGTACCAAAATCATCAAGCGCCAAATGTACGCCTAACTTTTTTAGTGATTCAAATGTTTTTACCATTTCATATTCTCGATCTAGAATCATACTTTCTGTTATTTCTACTTCAATCATTTTTCCTTCAATGTTATATTCTTTAAGAGTTGCAGCAAATTTCCCAATAAAATCTTGTTGTAAGAATTGGATAACCGAAAAATTGATACAAACTGGAATTGGCTCTATTCCTTCACCTTCCCACTGTCTAATTTGATAACAAACATTTTTCAGGACCCAATCCCCTATTGGTATAATGAATCCAAATTCTTCAGCTAAAGGTATAAAATCATTAGGAGGAACAATACCCAATTCGGGATGATTCCAACGAATCAAAGCTTCGGCACCAATAATCCTTCTTGTTATCGCGTTTACTTTTGGTTGATAATATAACTCGAATTGATTGTTCGCCAATGCTTTTCGTAGGTCATTTTGCAAGGAAAATGTCCTGAAAGTATGAGTATTTAACCGTGGGTAATACAATTGAAAATTATTTTTGCCGTTTTCTTTTATTAAGTACATAGCTAAATTTGCACTTTTTATTAAGGAGTTTAAATCTTGACCTGATTCTGGGAAAATACTAATTCCTATACTTACTGTCATGTATAGTTCAAGGTTATCTATTATATAGGGCTCATTAAAACTTTGAATTATCTTTTGTGCGATTTGTTCAGCACCATGTGCATCATCTAGTTTGGTAAGTAAAATAATAAATTCATCGCCAGCCCATCTTGCAACTAAATCTTTAGAAGTTACACATAATTTTAATGTAGAAGCAACTTTTTTTAAGACTTTGTCACCAATGTCATGTCCTAATGTATCATTTACAAATTTAAGACGGTCAACATCTATGAACAATACGGCTAAACAGCTGGTATTTTCTGTGGCATACTTTATTTCTTTATCGAGTGTTTCCTCAAATAATCTTCGATTAGGAAGGTCAGATAGGAAATCATGATAAGCCATATATTCTGCAGCTTGCTGTGCTCTTTTTTGCTCCGTAATATCTTTGCCTATTACAAAAATACCTTGATCCTCCCTGTTAGAGCTTGTAATTGGAACAGCATCAGTAGAAACTGTTTTTATACCTCCATTTTTATGTATTATTCGAAATTCTCTTGTATGTGTGTCCCCTAATAACGAAGACTTAAAAAAGCTTTCAACTGCTATTAAATCACTTGGATGGATAATCATTTCATAACCTTGACCAATTAACTCTTTTGGACCATAACCTGTTAGGTTTTCAAATCCTTTATTATAATCTAAATATTTACCGTTTTGATCAATGATGTAAATGGGAACGGAGTGTGTCTCAAATAATTTTTGATAAAGAACGCCTCTATTATCTGAAGAGATTTCAAGTTTTTTTTGATGTTTATCGAAATTTGACATATGTACCACCTTATGAGAAAGCTAACTGTGTATACTTTTAATGATTTAAGTATTCCCATATATTACCTGTTTTTATCAAGGAGTATTTTTAGCAGTGGTAATTTGTTTGATTTTATCAATTTTCTTTATGATGTTTAGACTAAATGAAATTTTGTTGAATAAATTAGTAGGGGATTTATATGATTATTTATGATATAGTAAAATTAAATTACATTTCACAGGTAGTTCAACAAGAATTACCATGGCTGAAACAACTTATTGAAAATCCGCAGAGATGCGGTAGAGGTTCTAGCTTAACCCTCTCTAAAAAACTAAGAAGAACCAGCATTTCTTTCTTAGGAATGCTGGTTTTTCTTGTACAAAGGAGTTATTTACTATGAAGAATGAAAAAGCAATTGTTGTATTTAGTGGAGGTCAAGACAGTACAACATGTTTATTTTGGGCATTGAAACAATTTAAAGAAGTGCAGGTTGTGACTTTTGATTATAATCAGCGCCATCGTTTGGAAATTGAGTGCGCACAGGATATTGCTGAGGAGTTAGGTATTAGGCACCATATACTAGATATGTCTTTGTTAAATCAATTAGCGCCCAATGCATTAACAAGAGATGACATTGAAGTTAGAGACGGCCAAAGCGGAGAATTGCCGAACACATTTGTTCCCGGCAGAAATTTGTTGTTTCTATCATTTGCAGGGGTTTTAGCTAGACAAATAGGTTTTAGGCACATTGTTACAGGCGTTTGTGAAACAGATTTTAGTGGGTACCCTGATTGTAGGGATGCCTTTATTAAATCGTTAAATGTTACATTGAATTTATCAATGGATGAGTCTTTCGTGATTCATACCCCATTAATGTGGTTAAACAAGGCAGAAACCTGGAAATTGGCTGATGAACTAAATGTATTAGATTTTGTCCGTGAAAAAACTCTTACATGCTATAACGGTATTATTTCAGACGGATGTGGTGTATGTCCTGCCTGTAAATTAAGAAAAGCAGGCCTAAATGAATACTTAAACACTCACAAGGGTGGAATGTATTATGGAAAATAGTATATTTGGTTTTAGAATAGTGGATAATTTACAAAAAATAGATAAGGATATAAAGTCAACTGAATTAAAGTATCATAACAAACGAGTGTTAGTAAGTAAGGAGTTTACGTTTGACGCAGCACACCACTTACATTGCTATGATGGAAAATGCAAAAACTTACATGGACACACTTACAAAATCATTTTTGGTATAAGTGGCTTTGTTAACGAAATTGGAATTGTCATTGATTTTTCTGATATTAAGAAGATCTGGAAGGAGGATATTGAGATTTATCTTGATCATAAATATTTAAACGAAACACTTCCCAAAATGAATACAACAGCTGAAAATATGGTTGTCTGGATATACGAAAAAATGAAAGAGTCGTTGGAGAAAAGACAAGAGCGATTCTGTGGAGCAAGAGTAGAATTCGTACGTTTATTTGAAACTCCCACAAGTTTTGCTGAAGTGAAAAGGGAGTGGATGGATATTGACTAAAATTCCTGTGCTAGAGATATTCGGACCTACGATACAAGGTGAGGGAATGGTTGTCGGAAGAAAGACAATGTTTGTAAGAACGGCTGGTTGTGATTATAAATGTAAATGGTGTGATTCTGCTTTTACCTGGGATGGATCTGCCAAGAATAGTATCCAACTAATAACAGCCGAAGAAATATACGATAAGCTGTATGAGTTAGGGAAAGGTAGTTTTGATCATGTTACAATTTCAGGAGGAAATCCTGCATTGTTATCTGATTTGGGAGAACTTTTATCTCTACTTAAGGAAAACGGGATCAAAACAGCCCTTGAAACCCAGGGTTCTAAATGGCAGCCATGGATGGTTGATATTGATGACTTGACATTATCACCTAAACCACCAAGCTCTGGTATGGTAACAGACTTTAACATATTAGATGACATCATTACAAAATTAGAAAAATATCGAAAAAATGCTAGCCTAAAGATTGTTATTTTTGATGATGATGATTTTGATTATGCCAATCAAATTTATAGGCGGTATCACAAGGTGTATCCGTTATTTCTACAAGTTGGCAATAGTGACCTATGTATGCAGGATAATCACAAACTAACGAATATATTACTTAATAAATATGAATGGCTTATTAATAAAGTTATTAATAGTTCTCATATGAAAGATGTTCGAGTTTTACCACAACTTCACGCCTTAGTGTGGGGAAACAAGCGAGGAGTTTAGTATTTTCTTGAGATGCTACTTACTTAAAAATTGGACGCTTGGATATAAATCTGAGCGTTTATTTTTAAAATTAAATAAAATACTTAATGAAATAATTTCATTGACTTCTACGAATATACCTAGTAAGGTTTAATTCTGTCTTACAAAAAATCTATCTCAAATAAATTTTTCTAAAAAAAACATTAGTTTTTCCTTGATTTTATATTATTTGGATTGTATTATGTAATATGTTGCTAAAAAAGAGCTAGTATAAAAAAAGAAGTACTAAATTATTTCGAAATAATATATTGACTTCCGCGAAGTTGATGTGATATACTAATTCTTGTCGCTGCAACAAGCGAAATGAGAAAATGATGTTTTTTGAAAACTAAACAAAATGTCAAGCGTGCAAAACAAGTTGAACTTTAGTTCAACAACCAAGTCAGTTTTAAGTTTGAGCAATCAAACCCTTTTCGGTCGACTAAAGTCCACAACATCCTGTTGTGAACGTCGACACTTGAACATCCTGTTCTTCGGAGAGTTTGATCCTGGCTCAGGACGAACGCTGGCGGCGTGCCTAATACATGCAAGTCGAGCGGATGATGAGGAGCTTGCTCCTCTGATTCAGCGGCGGACGGGTGAGTAACACGTGGGCAACCTGCCTGTAAGACTGGGATAACTTCGGGAAACCGGAGCTAATACCGGATAATCTCTTGAACCACATGGTTTAAGAATAAAAGATGGTTTCGGCTATCACTTACAGATGGGCCCGCGGCGCATTAGCTAGTTGGTGAGGTAACGGCTCACCAAGGCGACGATGCGTAGCCGACCTGAGAGGGTGATCGGCCACACTGGGACTGAGACACGGCCCAGACTCCTACGGGAGGCAGCAGTAGGGAATCTTCCGCAATGGACGAAAGTCTGACGGAGCAACGCCGCGTGAGCGATGAAGGCCTTCGGGTCGTAAAGCTCTGTTGTTAGGGAAGAACACGTACCAGTTAACTGCTGGTACCTTGACGGTACCTAACCAGAAAGCCACGGCTAACTACGTGCCAGCAGCCGCGGTAATACGTAGGTGGCAAGCGTTGTCCGGAATTATTGGGCGTAAAGCGCGCGCAGGCGGTTTCTTAAGTCTGATGTGAAAGCCCCCGGCTCAACCGGGGAGGGTCATTGGAAACTGGGAAACTTGAGTGCAGAAGAGGAGAGTGGAATTCCACGTGTAGCGGTGAAATGCGTAGAGATGTGGAGGAACACCAGTGGCGAAGGCGACTCTCTGGTCTGTAACTGACGCTGAGGCGCGAAAGCGTGGGGAGCGAACAGGATTAGATACCCTGGTAGTCCACGCCGTAAACGATGAGTGCTAAGTGTTGGAGGGTTTCCGCCCTTCAGTGCTGCAGCTAACGCATTAAGCACTCCGCCTGGGGAGTACGGTCGCAAGACTGAAACTCAAAGGAATTGACGGGGGCCCGCACAAGCGGTGGAGCATGTGGTTTAATTCGAAGCAACGCGAAGAACCTTACCAGGTCTTGACATCCTCTGCTACTTCTAGAGATAGAAGGTTCCCCTTCGGGGGACAGAGTGACAGGTGGTGCATGGTTGTCGTCAGCTCGTGTCGTGAGATGTTGGGTTAAGTCCCGCAACGAGCGCAACCCTTGTCCTTAGTTGCCAGCATTCAGTTGGGCACTCTAAGGAGACTGCCGGTGACAAACCGGAGGAAGGTGGGGATGACGTCAAATCATCATGCCCCTTATGACCTGGGCTACACACGTGCTACAATGGATGGTACAAAGGGTTGCGAGACCGCGAGGTTGAGCCAATCCCATAAAGCCATTCTCAGTTCGGATTGTAGGCTGCAACTCGCCTACATGAAGCTGGAATCGCTAGTAATCGCGGATCAGCATGCCGCGGTGAATACGTTCCCGGGCCTTGTACACACCGCCCGTCACACCACGAGAGTTTGTAACACCCGAAGTCGGTGGGGTAACCTTTTGGAGCCAGCCGCCTAAGGTGGGACAGATGATTGGGGTGAAGTCGTAACAAGGTAGCCGTATCGGAAGGTGCGGCTGGATCACCTCCTTTCTAAGGAAGAATTACGAAGACGCGCTTAGACATTTTGTTTAGTTTTGAGAGAGCATTCTCTCTATATTGTTCTTTGAAAACTAGATAGCAATAACATTCATATTTACTGTAGAAAAGTTCTTATTAAAATCTTGATGATTAAGATCATCTTAGGTTAAGTGAATAAGGGCGCACGGTGAATGCCTTGGCACTAGGAGCCGATGAAGGACGGGACTAACACCGATATGCTTCGGGGAGCTGTAAGTAAGCTTTGATCCGGAGATTTCCGAATGGGGAAACCCACTGTTCGTAATGGAACAGGATCTGTACCTGAATACATAGGGTACTGAAGGCAGACCCGGGGAACTGAAACATCTAAGTACCCGGAGGAAGAGAAAGCAAACGCGATTTCCTGAGTAGCGGCGAGCGAAACGGAAGAAGCCCAAACCAAGAGGCTTGCCTCTTGGGGTTGTAGGACACTCTATACGGAGTTACAAAGGAACGAAGTAGGTGAAGTGGTTTGGAAAGACCAGCCGAAGAAGGTAACAGCCCTGTAGCTGAAACTTCGTTCTCTCTTGAGTGGATCCTGAGTACGGCGGGACACGTGAAATCCCGTCGGAAGCTGGGAGGACCATCTCCCAAGGCTAAATACTCCCTAGTGACCGATAGTGAACCAGTACCGTGAGGGAAAGGTGAAAAGCACCCCGGAAGGGGAGTGAAAGAGATCCTGAAACCGTGTGCCTACAAGTAGTTGGAGCCCATTTATGGGTGACAGCGTGCCTTTTGTAGAATGAACCGGCGAGTTACGATCCCGTGCAAGGTTAAGTCGAAGAGACGGAGCCGCAGCGAAAGCGAGTCTGAATAGGGCGATTGTAGTACGTGGTCGTAGACCCGAAACCAGGTGATCTACCCATGTCCAGGGTGAAGTCCAGGTAACACTGGATGGAGGCCCGAACCCACGCACGTTGAAAAGTGCGGGGATGAGGTGTGGGTAGCGGAGAAATTCCAATCGAACTTGGAGATAGCTGGTTCTCCCCGAAATAGCTTTAGGGCTAGCCTTAAGGTAAGAGTCTTGGAGGTAGAGCACTGATTGGACTAGGGGCCCCCATCGGGTTACCGAATTCAGTCAAACTCCGAATGCCAAAGACTTATCCTTAGGAGTCAGACTACGAGTGATAAGGTCCGTGGTCAAGAGGGAAACAGCCCAGATCACCAGCTAAGGTCCCAAAGTATACGTTAAGTGGCAAAGGATGTGGAGTTGCTTAGACAACCAGGATGTTGGCTTAGAAGCAGCCACCATTTAAAGAGTGCGTAATAGCTCACTGGTCGAGTGACTCTGCGCCGAAAATGTAACGGGGCTAAACGTATCACCGAAGCTGTGGATTGACACTTACGTGTCAGTGGTAGGGGAGCGTTCTAAGGGCTTTGAAGCTAGACCGGAAGGACTAGTGGAGCGCTTAGAAGTGAGAATGCCGGTGTGAGTAGCGAAAAGACAAGTGAGAATCTTGTCCATCGAAAGCCTAAGGTTTCCTGAGGAAGGCTCGTCCGCTCAGGGTTAGTCGGGACCTAAGCCGAGGCCGAAAGGCGTAGGCGATGGCCAACAGGTTGATATTCCTGTACCACCTCTTTACCGTTTGAGCAATGGAGGGACGCAGGAGGATAGGGTAAGCGCGCTGTTGGATATGCGCGTCCAAGCAGTTAGGCTGGTAAGTAGGCAAATCCGCTTACCACATAAGCTGAGCTGTGATGGCGAGGGAAATATAGTACCGAAGTTCCTGATTCCACACTGCCAAGAAAAGCTTCTAGCGAGGTAGAAGGTGCCCGTACCGCAAACCGACACAGGTAGGCGAGGAGAGAATCCTAAGATGCGCGAGAGAACTCTCGTTAAGGAACTCGGCAAAATGACCCCGTAACTTCGGGAGAAGGGGTGCTCTGATAGCGTGCAAGCGCGAGAGAGCCGCAGTGAATAGGCCCAAGCGACTGTTTAGCAAAAACACAGGTCTCTGCGAAGCCGCAAGGCGAAGTATAGGGGCTGACACCTGCCCGGTGCTGGAAGGTTAAGAGGAGAGGTTATCCTTTTCGGAGAAGCTTTGAATCGAAGCCCCAGTAAACGGCGGCCGTAACTATAACGGTCCTAAGGTAGCGAAATTCCTTGTCAGGTAAGTTCTGACCCGCACGAAAGGTGTAACGATTTGGGCACTGTCTCAACGAGAGACTCGGTGAAATCATAGTACCTGTGAAGATGCAGGTTACCCGCGACAGGACGGAAAGACCCCGTGGAGCTTTACTGCAACCTGATATTGAATTTTGGTACAGCTTGTACAGGATAGGTAGGAGCCTGAGAAGCCGGAGCGCCAGCTTCGGTGGAGGCATCGGTGGGATACTACCCTGGCTGTATTGAAATTCTAACCCGCGCCCCTGATCGGGGCGGGAGACAGTGTCAGGTGGGCAGTTTGACTGGGGCGGTCGCCTCCTAAAGAGTAACGGAGGCGCCCAAAGGTTCCCTCAGAATGGTTGGAAATCATTCGTAGAGTGTAAAGGCACAAGGGAGCTTGACTGCGAGACCTACAAGTCGAGCAGGGACGAAAGTCGGGCTTAGTGATCCGGTGGTTCCGCATGGAAGGGCCATCGCTCAACGGATAAAAGCTACCCCGGGGATAACAGGCTTATCTCCCCCAAGAGTCCACATCGACGGGGAGGTTTGGCACCTCGATGTCGGCTCATCGCATCCTGGGGCTGTAGTCGGTCCCAAGGGTTGGGCTGTTCGCCCATTAAAGCGGTACGCGAGCTGGGTTCAGAACGTCGTGAGACAGTTCGGTCCCTATCCGTCGTGGGCGTCGGAAATTTGAGAGGAGCTGTCCTTAGTACGAGAGGACCGGGATGGACACACCGCTGGTGTACCAGTTGTTCTGCCAAGAGCATCGCTGGGTAGCTATGTGTGGACGGGATAAGTGCTGAAAGCATCTAAGCATGAAGCCCCCCTCAAGATGAGATTTCCCATTACTNAGATTAAACGAATGCGCCCGTAGCTCAATTGGATAGAGCCTCTGACTACGGATCAGAAGGTTATGGGTTCGACTCCTGTCGGGCGCGCCATTTCGGGAAGTAGCTCAGCTTGGTAGAGCACTTGGTTTGGGACCAAGGGGTCGCAGGTTCGAATCCTGTCTTCCCGACCATGTAATTACTTTGGGGCCTTAGCTCAGCTGGGAGAGCGCCTGCCTTGCACGCAGGAGGTCAGCGGTTCGATCCCGCTAGGCTCCACTTAAATTATTACATTTGAATTATGGCGGTGTAGCTCAGCTGGCTAGAGCGTACGGTTCATACCCGTGAGGTCGGGGGTTCGATCCCCTCCGCCGCTATTTAATAGTATGGAGGAATACCCAAGTCCGGCTGAAGGGATCGGTCTTGAAAACCGACAGGCGGGTTAAACCGCGCGGGGGTTCGAATCCCTCTTCCTCCGCCATATTATTATGGCTCGATAGCTCAGTCGGTAGAGCAGAGGACTGAAAATCCTCGTGTCGGCAGTTCGATTCTGTCTCGAGCCACTTTAAATTTTATATGGAGGGGTAGCGAAGTGGCTAAACGCGGCGGACTGTAAATCCGCTCCCTGTGGGTTCGGCAGTTCGAATCTGTCCCCCTCCACCATTGATTTAGGGGCATAGTTTAAAGGTAGAACAGAGGTCTCCAAAACCTCCGGTGTGGGTTCGATTCCTACTGCCCCTGCCAAAAAACATGGCGACCGTGGCGAAGTGGTTAACGCACCGGATTGTGGCTCCGGCATTCGTGGGTTCGATTCCCATCGGTCGCCCCATTATTTATTGGGCTATAGCCAAGCGGTAAGGCAACGGACTTTGACTCCGTCATGCGCTGGTTCGAATCCAGCTAGCCCAGCCAATTTATTAATAATTAGCGGGTGTAGTTTAGTGGTAAAACTACAGCCTTCCAAGCTGTTGTCGTGGGTTCGATTCCCATCACCCGCTCCATTTAAACATGGGCCTGTAGCTCAGCTGGTTAGAGCGCACGCCTGATAAGCGTGAGGTCGATGGTTCAAGTCCATTCAGGCCCATATTTTTCCACAGTAGCTCAGTGGTAGAGCTATCGGCTGTTAACCGATCGGTCGCAGGTTCGAATCCTGCCTGTGGAGCCAAACGGAGAAGTACTCAAGTGGCTGAAGAGGCGCCCCTGCTAAGGGTGTAGGTCGGGTAACCGGCGCGAGGGTTCAAATCCCTCCTTCTCCGCCAGTAGATTTTATTAATATGGCCCGTTGGTCAAGCGGTTAAGACACCGCCCTTTCACGGCGGTAACACGGGTTCGAATCCCGTACGGGTCATAAAAAAAGATCAAGAGAAAATATTTCTCTTGATCTTTTTTATTATAAAGAACTCGTAATAGTTATAGGCTGTAAGAGTAATTTCTACAATACAGGTAGTAATGTTATTTTCCAATATATACATTTAGACTTATTTTATATTTTATATTATAATTCATATAAACTACCCAGGAAATGGGGGGATTTATAATGAAACATAGAATAGAATTAATTAGTTCTTTTGAAGAATGGTTAAATGATAAAGGAAAAACCGAAAATACGATAAAGACATATATAAATGTAATTACAAAGTTAAGTTTATGGTTAGAAGATAACAAAAAAAATCTAACTAATTTATGCCGAGAAGATATTCAGAACTATATGGATGAGCTAAAATTACAAGGAAAGACAGCATCAACAGTTGATAAAGTTTTTGCTAGTATAAGAGTTTTTTCACAATATAGAAATATGCCTCAAATTGTTGAAAATATTAAACGAATACAAAAAGAAAAAAATATATATCAAACAGCACCTGACTGCCTAGATAAAGATGAACAAGAACATCTACTTTATGAAGTTGAAAATGATAAAGACCTGAGGAATATAGCTATAGTGAACATGTTATTATATACAGGCATTCGAATCTCAGAACTTTGTAATTTAGATTTTGAAGATGTAGAAATATATGGCCAAAAGGGAACAGTTACAGTAAAAGGGGATAAAGCAAGAAAAATTCCGATACCTAAAGACGCGGTATTTCATCTACAACATTACATGAGTACATGCACCGAGCAGAGCCGACCGTTTTTTGTATCTAAACAAAATAAGCGTTTAACTATAAGAACAGTACAGTATATGCTGGAAAAGTATAATACTAATCCTCATAAATTGCGTCATACATTTTGTCAAGATCTTATCAAAAAGGGGTTAGATCTATCAATAGTGGCACAACTCGCAGGATATAATGATCTTAATATGGTGAAAAGATATAAACATAGGTGCACGACCATTGCTTAATTTTAAAATGACACACCAGGATGCTTTGTCTTGGTTGAATAAAAAAACACTTTTATGCTCAGGAAAGGCATAGAAGTGTTTTTTTATTATTATTAAACTCGTTAATGGGTAGCCAGTCAGGAAAGAACAGTAATAAAATTTAGATAAAAGTTTATATGTTAATAAGGAGATTCATATTTCTACAGCTTGAGGATGATTATCTATAACTAGGTCTACTGCTTTAGCATTTAATATTACTTGTTCAGGATTTTTATATCCTGGAATAACAGGGGTAACTGCCGGATGGTTTAAACACCATGCTAACGCCCAAAACGACTTCTGGAACTTCAGAGTGTTTAATTTCCTCAACTTGTTGGAACAGCCTAGCAGTTTCAACAGGATCATGGGTAGATCGTATATCATTATTGCTAAAGGTAGATCCTGATTTATATTTTCAGCTTAAATATCCACTTGATAATGACACTTGTGCAAGAACTGCTAAATTTTGTAATAAATTGTTCAGACAAATGATTACCATAGCATTCAGCTGTATCAATGAAGTTAATACCAACATTTTCAGCTGTGCTTAATATATTATCAACTTCAGCTTGAGAGAAGTTTACGCCCTACCTCCCACCAAATTGCCATGTATCTACCCCGATAATAGATATATTAAGCCCGGTTCTTCCTAATGTTCTATATTTCATATTCTCACATCATGTTAGTATTTCTATTTCATTATAACTGGTATATTGTTTTTAGAAAAACTTGGGGATAATATACAAATGGTCTTTAGTAAGATTCTAGTAAGACAGTAAAAATTTAATTAAAATTGAAACTAGTAGGTGTCTAATTCGTAAATATAGTAGTTGCATTAAAGGGGAGAAAGATATGGTATGTAAATCCGGCGAGACAAAAGAATATCTAGAAGAAGAGTTAGCAATTATTAATAAATGGGAAGAAGAGCAAAAGGGGCTGTGGTTTTGGGAAAAGCTAGGTCGACTTCCGTTTAAAATCTTAGACAGGATTACTCCGCAAATTATTCATAATAAAATTGGTATGGCTATAGATGAGATTGGCAGCTATCTACAGACAGGCGGACGATATTTAGTAAGCGAAATGGGGATTTTCAATAAAATAAGTAAAAAGACCGGAGTTAGTGAAGTGACGATCTCGTATATTTCTGAATTACCGCTCACAACTATGGATGAAATTAGTCAAGAAATAATAACCTCACGAAAAAGGGTAGCAATGACGCAAGGAGCTACGACGGGTATTGGTGGTGTTTTTACCCTTACTATTGATATTCCTTTTATTTTAGGTATATCTTTAAAAACACTTCAAGAAATAGCGTTGAGTTATGGGTTTGATCCCAATGATAAAAAGGAGAGAGTTTTTATTGTAAAATGTCTTCAATTTGTATCATCAGATATTGTTGGTAAACAAGCCATTCTCCGTGAGTTATCTGATTATTCCTCATTAGATCCAAATAAAAAAGAAGAGACACTTTCACAAGTTCAAGGCTGGAGAGAGGTAATTATAAGTTACCGTGATAATTTTGGTTGGAAGAAGTTATTTCAAATGATACCGATTGCCGGGATGATTTTTGGTTCCATTATTAATAAATCAATGGTCAATGATATTGGGGAAACAGGTAGGATGTTATATAAAAAGCGACGAATTAAGGAACGGTTAAAATCTTTTGAGTGAAATCAGTAATATTAAAGGAAAAAACAGACTCTAAAGAGTCTGTTTTTTAGTAGCTATATAATTAGTTCTTACGAACGTTAGCAGCTTGTGGTCCACGTGCACCTTGTTCTACGTCAAAAGATACTTCTTGACCTTCTTCAAGTGATTTAAAACCTTCGCCTTGGATTGCTGAAAAATGTACGAATACATCTTCGCCACCTTCACGTTCGATGAATCCGAAACCTTTTTCTGCATTAAACCATTTTACTTTACCATTTTCCATTTTTGTTGCCTCCTAGTGTGTTTATACACACATTTGTATTACTATTCTTGCTCTATCAGATATCCAGGCGCAAAGTTAAATCTTTTTCCCTTTTATTGCGAACAAAAATAATTCTTATTAACCATAACAGAAAGAGCAAAATTAAGCAAGGAAATATTTAATATACTATTGTGAAATAGGATTATTAATAGTCGAACGTTAGTTATTGTAGGGTTGTAACCTCGTTTTGATCAAACTCTTCCTCGAAATAAAAAGTTTGTGGGTGTTCTTTTACGGTATACGAATATCGTTTCATATTCGGGACGTAACTAAATTTACTAATAGTTACAATCTCTCCATTAGCTTTAATTCGTACTTTATCATTTGGTTGAAATTTATTATTACTTCTCATTTAGTCAAAACCTCCCTTACAGCTTATATATATTATCTCATACTTACACTTTTTATGTTGAGATTTGCTTAAATGTTTTACTCAGTGATAATATGCATTTTTAATATTACTATGGTGTTTATTGGAAAATAAGGGTATACTAGTAGAATGGGTAAAAACCCTTGCACTTCTGATGTGTGACTCCCTGACAGAAGCTGTGAGATTAACACAGGAAGGATGACGATAATGACAAGTATATTTTATCAAGCTAAAGCTGGCGATGGAAATAAAAAGAAAGGATTGAAAAGAACCAATTCTTTTTTCAAAACCCCTCAGGAAGCGGTATCTGAAGCATTAGCTCTAAAGGAAAAGATGGATTCTACATACAAAAATGAAATCCAATGGGACTATGAAGGGAAAATCACAGGCACTTCTGAGAAGATGAAAATATTAAGAGGGTACTTAGGTGGAGATCGAAAGTCTGAACCGTTTTATCTGCAAATTCTAACTGTTAAACCGCAGGATAAAATGAGTGCTATATCACCCATACAACCTAAAAGTGTTACATCAAACGATGAAAAAATAATAAATAAAGTACTTCAACTATTAAATAAGTAACTAATACTGAAATGTAGACTGTAGACCACTGAAAAAAGTGGTCTATTTAGTTTTAATAAATATGAGAAATAATTGTTGTATACACTAGCTGCTTCCTGTTGTCTATAGATTAGTTCTGATGTCGGATATAGCGTTTTAAATTAATGGCTTTCCGGCATCAGCAGAAAGATTCGGGTCACCACCACCAATAATCATTAAAGTATCTTCAGGAGGATCAATATTCGGGTTAAGTGTTTCTGTTTGTTTAAGTCCTTTCTTTAATTTGTTCTGATCGAAAAGATTGTCTTCATTGTTATCTTTCGCCATTTTTATCACCTCTCAAGTATGATTTGTTACATAGGAATCATATATACACATAATGAAACAACTTATGGTATGAAGAGGAGTTTAATAAAATTGTCGAGATTGACTAAAAAGAACTGTATACTTGTAACAGGTATATATAAACTTATACGGAGCGGTCTGTATATAGAGGGAGTCTTTTTTATGTTAGGAATACTAAATCAATATTTAGTTAGAATTATGCCGATTATAACACCAATAGGTGTTATGCTTGGTGTGTTTTTTTCTGAGTGGTTGCATTCTTTTGTTTTTCTTGTTCCATGGATTTTTGCATTTATGACTTTTACCGGAAGTTTAGGATCCAAATTTACAGATCTAAAATCGGTTATCCAAAACCCAATTTCACTCATTGTTTGTTTAGGATTGTTACATGTATTAATGCCAATGCTAGCATTTGTTACGGGTAAAATTATTTTTATGAATGATCAACATACCATTACAGGGTTAATTTTGGCTTTTGTTATTCCAACAGGGGTTTCAAGTTTAATATGGGTTTCAATTTATAAGGGAAATGTGATACTTACACTGTCAATAATACTTATAGACACGATGTTAGCCCCAATCTTAGTTCCATCCGTTCTACACTTGTTAATAGGGACAGAAATTGAAATGGATGGGTTAGCAATAATGAATGGACTCATTTGGATGATTGTTATCCCTTCGGTTTTCGGAATGACTTTGAATGCTGTTACTAAAGGGAAGGTTAATTCGTCACTTGAGCCTAAGCTTGCCCCTTTTTCTAAACTTGGGCTCGGGGCAGTTGTTGCCATAAATAGCTCTGCTATTGCTCCTTATTTTAGGGATATAAACGGGAAGTTGATTGTAATAATTGGAGTGGTGTTTATTCTAGCTCTTTTAGGGTATGTGATAGGATGGTTAGTAGCAAAGTCGCTTAAGATGGAGAGAGGGGCCATTATTACTGTAACTTATAACAGTGGGATGAGAAATATTAGTGCCGCAGCAGTATTAGCGATTAGTTATTTCCCAGCACCAGTAGCTGTGCCGGTAATTATAGGAATGTTATTTCAACAAATATTAGCCTCATTGGCAGGTACGCTATTAACAAAGACTTATGAAATCGATGAGGAAAGAGTTCTTTCCTCGTAAAAGAAAATGTGCCAGTATAGAATATAAAGGGAGCCGTTCATTAATTAATGAACGGCTCTGTCAATGGATTTTCATATATTATACAACTTTATTTCTTGTTACATCATTATACTTATTAAGTAGTTGATCGAGCTGTTGACTTAAATGGATGGTTTGAGGGTCTCTCATGCCATTGGTTATTCCTGAAGTTATCAGCTTAGCTCTGAGAAAATCGATTTCTTTAAGTAGTGTAGATTCAACGGTTGTATTTACTTTCATCGTTTTATAACTCCTCTTTATTAGCATATTATAAATATACCATTTTATGGATATAAAAGGTGTTGGAATTTTTGAAATATTTGTGTCAAATATAATGTGACTAATATCAAAAGATAGAATATAGTTATCCTTTAAGTAAATCGGTTTAGTAGGATATTAATTCTTTTTATTCTACCATACTATATAAGGAAAATGATTTTTTAACTAGGTTTCAAAAGTATTTATGTAATATATATTAATAGGTAACTTGACATAAATGTTATCCTTTTGACTGACAAAATACTCATGGGTAATTTTACCACAGTTTATTTCATAAAAAAAGTATATATATTCATTACTTAGAAAAATTATTCAATTAATTATCCGCATAAAAACTTACATGTTTTATATAATGTCCTCCAACCTTTGCTGGTACATTATTTAGTAAAGATTATATTATAAACTAATTTAGCAAACCCATCAACCTCCATCAGTTCGTTTAGAAGGTAGTCTTATACAATATTGACTTGCTTTAATTTTAGAAATAAATGTCCGAATAATCGATGCACCTATATGTGGAGTGATTAATCATTCATATCTGCTTTTTAACGTTAGGAAAAAAATTGAGTTATAAATTATAAATATTTGTGTTAATGGACAATGACGTTGTAAAATAAACAAATATAGCCGATCTTAATATAAACTTTCTACATCTGCAAATTCACTCAATTTCTTACTATTTAGATTAAAAAACGATTTTAGAAGGAAGGTGCCAGGATACTATGAGCGAATTAAATCAACTGCATCATGAGGCGACAGAAGTGTTGAAAGAGACAAGTCGTACTTTCTTTATTCCAATCAGTTACCTACCACCAAGATTAAAAGAGACAGTTACTTCTGCTTATTTATGTATGAGAGCAATTGATGAAATTGAAGATCATACCGAGCTTGATTGTAATACTAAAGCCAATTTATTATATTTAATAAGTCAAATTCTTCAAAAGCCAATAAATGAGCATGAGCTTGTGGAACTCTTTCAACCATATGAATCGCTATTACCTGAAGTCACTTTTAGGCTTGGAGATTGGATTAAGCTATGTCCATCTGAAATTGTGGAGAACGTCTTAGATGCAACATCTACAATGGCAAAAGGAATGGCCGACTGGGTAAAACGAGATTGGCAAATTAACACTGAAACGGATCTAGATTCATATACATATTACGTTGCTGGTCTTGTTGGGGTCATGTTATCGGATATATGGAAATGGTATGATAATACTGAAACAGATCGAGAACTTGCAATTGCTTTTGGGCGTGGCTTGCAGTCTGTTAATATTCTCCGAAATCATGAAGAAGATCGTAGTCGAGGGGTAAATTTCTTCCCGGATGGATGGGAACTTAATGATATGTTTGCATATGCTCGCCGTAACTTAGCGCAAGCAGACGCTTATGTAAAGGATATTAATACTGAAACGATCATTCACTTTTGTAATATTCCATTAGCGCTTGCTCATGCTACGCTAAATGCATTAACAGAAGGAAAAGAAAAAATGAGTAGGGCAGATGTTTCTGAAGTTGTAAGCCGTGTTGTAGGAAAATAATAGATTATGAATATTATTGCAAAAACTACAAATTTTAAATAAAAAATCGCTCTATTATGAGCGATTTTTTTTAGTATTAACAATTAGGAAATTAACTTTAAGCCAATGACCGAACATAATATCATAGATATAAAAACAATTCGTTTCCAATCTTTTGCTTCTCCATAAAAAAACATTCCTATCACTGTTGCGCCAGCAGCACCAATACCTGTCCAAATGGCATAGGCTGTACTCATTGGAATTGAAACCATTGCGAACGATAATAGAATAAAACTAGCTATAAAACCTATTGTTAACAATAATAATGAGGTCCATTTTCGATCCTGATTGAACTTATTAATCATTGTTACACCAAATATCTCACAAAAGCCAGCAGCAATTAAGGCGACCCAAGCCACTATGAATCAACCCCTTTCTCACTCTTCGTATTTGTAATTAGTTTTAAACCAATAACGCCAATTAATAAAAATCCAATTAATAGCAATTTTTCCAGTTTTACAGACTCTCCGAAGATAATAATTTCTGTTAGAACAGATCCTGCTGTACCTAAACCAACAAAAACAGCATAAACAGTACCGACTGGAAGTTTTTGTGTTGCTTTAATTAATAAATAAAAGCTCATAAAAATTGAAATAATTGTTAGAACCCATGACCAAAAGCCATCTGCATGTTTTAGTCCACTAACCCAGAACACCTCAAATATTGCAGCGATCAATATGGTAACCCAATAACTTTGCAAATTTATTCACTCCTTAGCTATAGTACGTTTACTTTCCATCAAAAAAAGGAAACAAAAAAAGCCTAGTAGAATACAAAGTTTGTAATCTCCCAGGCTTTTTTCCTTCCGTGTCACAGTATATAACTGTGGGTTTTCTCTCGGACCAGTCCAACAAGGAGTTGCGGAACCCTAGAAAACCTTTCTATATTCTATTAGTAATTAGTTCTATTTTCATTGTGGCATACATTTCAGACCTCATCTAGAAAAAAGATGATAATTTATACAATAGCATAAATAGTACTCTATGGACAATGGTTTAAGTCAAATACCATAGTTTTTATTGTACAAGTGAGATCTTAAAATACCAAGAGAGTTTAGATAATACAATATCTCTAAACCCTCATACTTAGAGTATTGGTGAAAGTAATCTAGATATCGATTCCTTAAATCTTACTTTTCGAGGACGTTTTTCATATTTACTGAGTGTAAGTGTATCAGACAATAGAACGTCTTCATTGAATGCATCCGTTAATTTCCTGGCAATGTCTTCATCGTATAAAAAAGCATTTACTTCAAAGTTTAGCTTAAAGCTTCGTACATCTATATTGGCTGTACCTACGGAACATATTTGTTCATCAACAATTATTGTCTTTGCATGTATAAACCCGTTTTCGTAAATATAAACAGATGCACCAGCTTTTAATAACTCACCGATGTAGGATAAAGTTGCCCAATATACAAAAATATGATCGGGTTTATTAGGGATCATGATTTTTACATCTATCCCTGATAAGCATGCAATTCGAAGTGCATCAAGTAGGCTAGCATCCGGAATAAAATATGGTGTCTGAATAATTACTGAACTTTTCGCCGACAAGATCATTTTAATATACCCATTTTTAATTTGTTCCCACTCAGAATCGGGTCCGCTTGTTACAATTTGCAAACCAACACTACCAGACGAATCACACTTTGGAAAGTATCTTGGGTGATAAGTAATGGAATGTGTAGTAGATGCTTGATTCCAATCAAGGATAAAACGGGTTTGGATAGCATGTAAGGCAGTACCTTGTATTCGTAAGTGTGTATCTCGCCAATAGCCGAATTTGGGATCTAGGCCGAGATATTCATCGCCGACATTAAAGCCGCCAATATAACCGATTTTCCCATCAATAATTACTAACTTTCGGTGATTACGAAAATTCAAACGGAAATTTAGTAATGGTAATTTAGAAGGAAAAAAAACTTCGACTCTTCCGCCAGCCTCGTGTAAACCTTTAAAAAAACGTTTTCGCAGTCGTCTCGAACCAAGATCATCGTATAAAACTCTTACTTTAACACCTTCAAGAGCTTTTTTAGTTAACGCATTAATAAGCTTTGAACCAAGATTATCATTTTTAATAATATAATACTGGATATGGATGTGATCCGTTGCTGCTTCAATGTCCTTAAATAATTGATTGAATTTTTCTTTTCCATCTGTAAACAAATCTACAATGTTATCTTCTGTCAAAACAGCATCATTATTAAAAAGGTGCATATAAATTAAATCGCGATTATTTCTGGTAGCTGTTGTTGCTTGACTTCGAAATGGAAATAAGTTTTCTTTTAAATCATTAATTTGGGCGGTGATTAACTTTTCAATACCAATTTTCTTTCGATCCTCCCATTGAAACATTGGGTGTCGACTTAGGTTTTGGCCAAAGAGTAAATATAAGATAAACCCAAGTAAGGGAATAAAGAACAGTACTAATAACCACGCCCAAGTTGAACTTGGGTCACGTCTTTCTCTGAAGATCACAAAAATAGCCAAGAGAATATTGACAATAAGAACTAATCCTAGTAAAGCAGAAGTTAGGGTCATATTTAATCCTCTCTATCACTATAGATATTCATATCATATCATAACAGTAATAAAAGTCGCCGATAATGCTTTAACGCACATAAATATACTGTGTGTCTGTTAGGCTGTGCCTTTTGAGAGCTTAACAAAATATAATGAACAATTTCGATATAGTCCTTCCATCTTATTGGATTTGAAAGGCGAATAGAACGGTCTGAATTCCAAAAGATATTGATGGTCGAGTAATAAAAGTTAATTAGTATAAATAAAAAGAAATAATCAAAAGCTATGCTTACTTTAAGAAGTATGAATGGAGGCGCAGCAATATGAAACCATATCAGCTTAACCAAATGATTATTGATGATGGGTTTAATAGCCAAGAATATGTCACTGCAGATATTACATATGATCGTCAAAATTATAGCATAACCTTTAATAAAGCAGACCTTGAAATTATGAATAGTTGGGTTTTTGAAGATGAAACATCAATGCCTGCAAATCTGCCAGATCAATTAATCGATTCCCTAAGAGAAGTAATAAAACAAAGAATTTAGATTTTATTGTTTTATAAAATTAGGGGAATTACTTAAAAAAAAGAGTATAAAAAACGTTACCGAAACCAATTAATAAATAAGGACATACAAATCGACGATTTAATAAAAAAATAATTGACTTTAAAATCAAAGGTTGTTAATATATTTTATGTTCTTTTAAAATTTGTTTGGTGACGATAGCGAAGAGGTCACACCCGTTCCCATTCCGAACACGGAAGTTAAGCTCTTCAGCGCCGATGGTAGTTGGGGGCTGTCCCCCTGTGAGAGTAGGACGTNAATATATTTTATGTTCTTTTAAAATTTGTTTGGTGACGATAGCGAAGAGGTCACACCCGTTCCCATTCCGAACACGGAAGTTAAGCTCTTCAGCGCCGATGGTAGTTGGGGGCTGTCCCCCTGTGAGAGTAGGACGTTGCCAAGCAAATCCCCTACAGGGGGTTATTTTTAACATAAACCATTGACTTCTACGAAGTGAGATGATAATATTAGCTTTGTTATCACAACGACTGTAGAAAGTGAAAAAAGAAAAAACGATTAAGGATATTGACTTCCATGAAAAAGGGTGTTATGATAACCCTTGTCCTTATTGCTTAGTGATGATGTATAAATGTTCTTTGAAAACTAAACAAAATGTCAAGCGTGCAAAACAAGTTGAACTAAGTTCAACAACCAAGTCAGTTTATTAGTTTGAGCAATCAAACCCTTTTCGGTCGACTAAAGTCCACAACATCCTGTTGTGAACGTCGACACTTGAACATCCTGTTCTTCGGAGAGTTTGATCCTGGCTCAGGACGAACGCTGGCGGCGTGCCTAATACATGCAAGTCGAGCGGATGACGAGGAGCTTGCTCCTCTGATTCAGCGGCGGACGGGTGAGTAACACGTGGGCAACCTGCCTGTAAGACTGGGATAACTTCGGGAAACCGGAGCTAATACCGGATAATCTCTTGAACCACATGGTTTAAGAATAAAAGATGGTTTCGGCTATCACTTACAGATGGGCCCGCGGCGCATTAGCTAGTTGGTGAGGTAACGGCTCACCAAGGCGACGATGCGTAGCCGACCTGAGAGGGTGATCGGCCACACTGGGACTGAGACACGGCCCAGACTCCTACGGGAGGCAGCAGTAGGGAATCTTCCGCAATGGACGAAAGTCTGACGGAGCAACGCCGCGTGAGCGATGAAGGCCTTCGGGTCGTAAAGCTCTGTTGTTAGGGAAGAACACGTACCAGTTAACTGCTGGTACCTTGACGGTACCTAACCAGAAAGCCACGGCTAACTACGTGCCAGCAGCCGCGGTAATACGTAGGTGGCAAGCGTTGTCCGGAATTATTGGGCGTAAAGCGCGCGAAGGCGGTTTCTTAAGTCTGATGTGAAAGCACCCGGCTAAACCGGGGAGGGTCATTGGAAACTGGGAAACTTGAGTGCAGAAGAGGAGAGTGGAATTCCACGTGTAGCGGTGAAATGCGTAGAGATGTGGAGGAACACCAGTGGCGAAGGCGACTCTCTGGTCTGTAACTGACGCTGAGGCGCGAAAGCGTGGGGAGCGAACAGGATTAGATACCCTGGTAGTCCACGCCGTAAACGATGAGTGCTAAGTGTTGGAGGGTTTCCGCCCTTCAGTGCTGCAGCTAACGCATTAAGCACTCCGCCTGGGGAGTACGGTCGCAAGACTGAAACTCAAAGGAATTGACGGGGGCCCGCACAAGCGGTGGAGCATGTGGTTTAATTCGAAGCAACGCGAAGAACCTTACCAGGTCTTGACATCCTCTGCTACTTCTAGAGATAGAAGGTTCCCCTTCGGGGGACAGAGTGACAGGTGGTGCATGGTTGTCGTCAGCTCGTGTCGTGAGATGTTGGGTTAAGTCCCGCAACGAGCGCAACCCTTGTCCTTAGTTGCCAGCATTCAGTTGGGCACTCTAAGGAGACTGCCGGTGACAAACCGGAGGAAGGTGGGGATGACGTCAAATCATCATGCCCCTTATGACCTGGGCTACACACGTGCTACAATGGATGGTACAAAGGGTTGCGAGACCGCGAGGTTGAGCCAATCCCATAAAGCCATTCTCAGTTCGGATTGTAGGCTGCAACTCGCCTACATGAAGCTGGAATCGCTAGTAATCGCGGATCAGCATGCCGCGGTGAATACGTTCCCGGGCCTTGTACACACCGCCCGTCACACCACGAGAGTTTGTAACACCCGAAGTCGGTGGGGTAACCTTTTGGAGCCAGCCGCCTAAGGTGGGACAGATGATTGGGGTGAAGTCGTAACAAGGTAGCCGTATCGGAAGGTGCGGCTGGATCACCTCCTTTCTAAGGAAGAATTACGAAGACGCGCTTAGACATTTTGTTTAGTTTTGAGAGAGCATTCTCTCTATATTGTTCTTTGAAAACTAGATAGCAATAACATTCATATTTACTGTAGAAAAGTTCTTATTAAAATCTTGATGATTAAGATCATCTTAGGTTAAGTGAATAAGGGCGCACGGTGAATGCCTTGGCACTAGGAGCCGATGAAGGACGGGACTAACACCGATATGCTTCGGGGAGCTGTAAGTAAGCTTTGATCCGGAGATTTCCGAATGGGGAAACCCACTGTTCGTAATGGAACAGGATCTGTACCTGAATACATAGGGTACTGAAGGCAGACCCGGGGAACTGAAACATCTAAGTACCCGGAGGAAGAGAAAGCAAACGCGATTTCCTGAGTAGCGGCGAGCGAAACGGAAGAAGCCCAAACCAAGAGGCTTGCCTCTTGGGGTTGTAGGACACTCTATACGGAGTTACAAAGGAACGAAGTAGGTGAAGTGGTTTGGAAAGACCAGCCGAAGAAGGTAACAGCCCTGTAGCTGAAACTTCGTTCTCTCTTGAGTGGATCCTGAGTACGGCGGGACACGTGAAATCCCGTCGGAAGCTGGGAGGACCATCTCCCAAGGCTAAATACTCCCTAGTGACCGATAGTGAACCAGTACCGTGAGGGAAAGGTGAAAAGCACCCCGGAAGGGGAGTGAAAGAGATCCTGAAACCGTGTGCCTACAAGTAGTTGGAGCCCATTTATGGGTGACAGCGTGCCTTTTGTAGAATGAACCGGCGAGTTACGATCCCGTGCAAGGTTAAGTCGAAGAGACGGAGCCGCAGCGAAAGCGAGTCTGAATAGGGCGATTGTAGTACGTGGTCGTAGACCCGAAACCAGGTGATCTACCCATGTCCAGGGTGAAGTCCAGGTAACACTGGATGGAGGCCCGAACCCACGCACGTTGAAAAGTGCGGGGATGAGGTGTGGGTAGCGGAGAAATTCCAATCGAACTTGGAGATAGCTGGTTCTCCCCGAAATAGCTTTAGGGCTAGCCTTAAGGTAAGAGTCTTGGAGGTAGAGCACTGATTGGACTAGGGGCCCCCATCGGGTTACCGAATTCAGTCAAACTCCGAATGCCAAAGACTTATCCTTAGGAGTCAGACTACGAGTGATAAGGTCCGTGGTCAAGAGGGAAACAGCCCAGATCACCAGCTAAGGTCCCAAAGTATACGTTAAGTGGCAAAGGATGTGGAGTTGCTTAGACAACCAGGATGTTGGCTTAGAAGCAGCCACCATTTAAAGAGTGCGTAATAGCTCACTGGTCGAGTGACTCTGCGCCGAAAATGTAACGGGGCTAAACGTATCACCGAAGCTGTGGATTGACACTTACGTGTCAGTGGTAGGGGAGCGTTCTAAGGGCTTTGAAGCTAGACCGGAAGGACTAGTGGAGCGCTTAGAAGTGAGAATGCCGGTGTGAGTAGCGAAAAGACAAGTGAGAATCTTGTCCATCGAAAGCCTAAGGTTTCCTGAGGAAGGCTCGTCCGCTCAGGGTTAGTCGGGACCTAAGCCGAGGCCGAAAGGCGTAGGCGATGGCCAACAGGTTGATATTCCTGTACCACCTCTTTACCGTTTGAGCAATGGAGGGACGCAGGAGGATAGGGTAAGCGCGCTGTTGGATATGCGCGTCCAAGCAGTTAGGCTGGTAAGTAGGCAAATCCGCTTACCACATAAGCTGAGCTGTGATGGCGAGGGAAATATAGTACCGAAGTTCCTGATTCCACACTGCCAAGAAAAGCTTCTAGCGAGGTAGAAGGTGCCCGTACCGCAAACCGACACAGGTAGGCGAGGAGAGAATCCTAAGATGCGCGAGAGAACTCTCGTTAAGGAACTCGGCAAAATGACCCCGTAACTTCGGGAGAAGGGGTGCTCTGATAGCGTGCAAGCGCGAGAGAGCCGCAGTGAATAGGCCCAAGCGACTGTTTAGCAAAAACACAGGTCTCTGCGAAGCCGCAAGGCGAAGTATAGGGGCTGACACCTGCCCGGTGCTGGAAGGTTAAGAGGAGAGGTTATCCTTTTCGGAGAAGCTTTGAATCGAAGCCCCAGTAAACGGCGGCCGTAACTATAACGGTCCTAAGGTAGCGAAATTCCTTGTCAGGTAAGTTCTGACCCGCACGAAAGGTGTAACGATTTGGGCACTGTCTCAACGAGAGACTCGGTGAAATCATAGTACCTGTGAAGATGCAGGTTACCCGCGACAGGACGGAAAGACCCCGTGGAGCTTTACTGCAACCTGATATTGAATTTTGGTACAGCTTGTACAGGATAGGTAGGAGCCTGAGAAGCCGGAGCGCCAGCTTCGGTGGAGGCATCGGTGGGATACTACCCTGGCTGTATTGAAATTCTAACCCGCGCCCCTGATCGGGGCGGGAGACAGTGTCAGGTGGGCAGTTTGACTGGGGCGGTCGCCTCCTAAAGAGTAACGGAGGCGCCCAAAGGTTCCCTCAGAATGGTTGGAAATCATTCGTAGAGTGTAAAGGCACAAGGGAGCTTGACTGCGAGACCTACAAGTCGAGCAGGGACGAAAGTCGGGCTTAGTGATCCGGTGGTTCCGCATGGAAGGGCCATCGCTCAACGGATAAAAGCTACCCCGGGGATAACAGGCTTATCTCCCCCAAGAGTCCACATCGACGGGGAGGTTTGGCACCTCGATGTCGGCTCATCGCATCCTGGGGCTGTAGTCGGTCCCAAGGGTTGGGCTGTTCGCCCATTAAAGCGGTACGCGAGCTGGGTTCAGAACGTCGTGAGACAGTTCGGTCCCTATCCGTCGTGGGCGTCGGAAATTTGAGAGGAGCTGTCCTTAGTACGAGAGGACCGGGATGGACACACCGCTGGTGTACCAGTTGTTCTGCCAAGAGCATCGCTGGGTAGCTATGTGTGGACGGGATAAGTGCTGAAAGCATCTAAGCATGAAGCCCCCCTCAAGATGAGATTTCCCATTACTTTAAGTAAGTAAGATCCCTCAGAGATGATGAGGTAGATAGGTTCGAGGTGGAAGCATGGTGACATGTGGAGCTGACGAATACTAATCGATCGAGGACTTAACCAAGTAGAAAACCTGACACGACTGTTCAGACTCGATGAGCAAATGTTCTTCCGACGAAGAAGTCGATAGACTTCCGGAGGAGGAAGGTTATTTGATCTCGAGAGTCTAGGAGTGGAAGGTGGACAATTACCTACAGTTTATGAATGCTTGTTATCTAGTTTTGAGGGAACAACCTCAGGTTAAATAAATTGTTTGGTGACGATAGCGAAGAGGTCACACCCGTTCCCATTCCGAACACGGAAGTTAAGCTCTTCAGCGCCGATGGTAGTTGGGGGCTGTCTCCCTGTGAGAGTAGGACGTTGCCAAGCAAATGCATATGGATTTTCTAAAAAAATATTGACTTCCACGAAAGTGTGTGTTAATATAAATCTTGTGAGAATAAAATGAACAATAAATAGTGAAATGAAATCTCAATGTAATTTGGCCCGTTGGTCAAGCGGTTAAGACACCGCCCTTTCACGGCGGTAACACGGGTTCGAATCCCGTACGGGTCACCAAATTGGAGGATTAGCTCAGCTGGGAGAGCACCTGCCTTACAAGCAGGGGGTCGGCGGTTCGATCCCGTCATCCTCCACCATAATTGCCGGTGTAGCTCAATTGGCAGAGCAACTGACTTGTAATCAGTAGGTTGGGGGTTCGATTCCTCTCGCCGGCACCACTTTCTTAAAAAATGTACGAGCCATTAGCTCAGTCGGTAGAGCACAACCGAGTAAGCATCCTTGAATAAGCTTCAGAACCTCAATCGAACAACATCATTGAATAAACGATATGAGATTGAGGTGTCGTAGATGCAGTAGAAACATTGGCACAATATAAAATTAATAATCGTACTTTGATACGAGCCATTAGCTCAGTCGGTAGAGCATCTGACTTTTAATCAGAGGGTCGAAGGTTCGAGTCCTTCATGGCTCACCATTTTTGCGGGTGTGGCGGAATTGGCAGACGCACTAGACTTAGGATCTAGCGCCTATGGCGTGGGGGTTCAAGTCCCTCCACCCGCACTTTAAAACACAATATTGCGGAAGTAGTTCAGTGGTAGAACACCACCTTGCCAAGGTGGGGGTCGCGGGTTCGAATCCCGTCTTCCGCTCCAAAAGTCCTGCCGGGGTGGTGGAATTGGCAGACACACAGGACTTAAAATCCTGCGGTAGGTGACTACCGTGCCGGTTCAAGTCCGGCCCTCGGCACCATTTAAATGCGCCCGTAGCTCAATTGGATAGAGCGACGAGCAAAACATCCATGAAATACGACGAGTTGTCCCGACGGATCTAACATCCATGAAAAGCTAGAAGAGGAAGGGACATCTGACATACAAAACTTTTATAGAAGATTAAACGAATGCGCCCGTAGCTCAATTGGATAGAGCGTCTGACTACGGATCAGAAGGTTATGGGTTCGACTCCTGTCGGGCGCGCCATTTCGGGAAGTAGCTCAGCTTGGTAGAGCACTTGGTTTGGGACCAAGGGGTCGCAGGTTCGAATCCTGTCTTCCCGACCATGTAATTACTTTGGGGCCTTAGCTCAGCTGGGAGAGCGCCTGCCTTGCACGCAGGAGGTCAGCGGTTCGATCCCGCTAGGCTCCACCATAATCACTTTAATGCGGAGGAATACCCAAGTCCGGCTGAAGGGATCGGTCTTGAAAACCGACAGGCGGGTTAAACCGCGCGGGGGGTCGAATCCCTCTTCCTCCGCCCTTTAATAAAAATAGTATTATCGCGGGGTGGAGCAACGAGCAAAACATCCGTGAATAAACTACGAGTTGTCCCGACGCATTAACATCTTTGAATATACGAGAAGAGGAAGGGACAGTCATTTTTTCTACAGATCCCTAAGCAAGTACAAAATTATTATAATATTATTATCGCGGGGTGGAGCAGTCTGGTAGCTCGTCGGGCTCATAACCCGAAGGTCACAGGTTCAAATCCTGTCCCCGCAATTTGGTCCGGTAGTTCAGCTGGTTAGAATGCCTGCCTGTCACGCAGGAGGTCGCGGGTTCGAGTCCCGTCCGGACCGCCATCTTTATATCAGTAGAATTTCTACTGTTCATATAGATTTTTTTGGCTCGATAGCTCAGTCGGTAGAGCAGAGGACTGAAAATCCTCGTGTCGGCAGTTCGATTCTGTCTCGAGCCACTTTAAATTTTATACGGAGGGGTAGCGAAGTGGCTAAACGCGGCGGACTGTAAATCCGCTCCCTGTGGGTTCGGCAGTTCGAATCTGTCCCCCTCCACCATTTATAAATAATATGGCGGTTGTGGCGAAGTGGTTAACGCACCGGATTGTGGCTCCGGCATTCGTGGGTTCGATCCCCATCAGTCGCCCCATATATTTTATTCTTTTTATTGGTGGGCTATAGCCAAGCGGTAAGGCAACGGACTTTGACTCCGTCATGCGCTGGTTCGAATCCAGCTAGCCCAGCCATTTCTAACATGGCAGCATAGCCAAGTGGTAAGGCAGAGGTCTGCAAAACCTTTATCACCGGTTCAAATCCGGTTGCTGCCTCCAATTAATATAAAACTCCTTTTGCGGGTGTAGTTTAGTGGTAAAACTACAGCCTTCCAAGCTGTTGTCGTGGGTTCGATTCCCATCACCCGCTCCAGATTTATTAATGGGCCTATAGCTCAGCTGGTTAGAGCGCACGCCTGATAAGCGTGAGGTCGATGGTTCGAGTCCATTTAGGCCCACCATACTCTTAAATCATAGTTGTTCCGCAGTAGCTCAGTGGTAGAGCATTCGGCTGTTAACCGAACGGTCGTAGGTTCGAATCCTACCTGCGGAGCCATTTTTAATTTTGGAGAAGTACTCAAGTGGCTGAAGAGGCGCCCCTGCTAAGGGTGTAGGTCGGGTAACCGGCGCGAGGGTTCAAATCCCTCCTTCTCCGCCATATATAAATTGTATGTCCCAGTAGCTCAGCTGGATAGAGCAACGGCCTTCTAAGCCGTCGGTCGGGAGTTCGAATCTCTCCTGGGACGCTAACCAAAAGACTAGAAGTAACATGCTTCTAGTCTTTTTTTATACATATATATAAACTGTCTCCATAACTGTTGGGTAGTCATAAGGAAATGGTAGTAAAGTAAATCTACTTGTTGTACTGGTAAACCGTTTTAATATACTAGTAAGTCTCTAATAAAGAAATGCTAACTAGGCCATACTATATAGAAAATTATATAGTAGGAGGTATTATAGTTGAGCTTAAAAAGTAAAGCATTATCGATTTTTGCATTGGGCGGTTTAAACGAGATCGGAAAAAATATGTATGCTATTGAATATGATAATAAAATTATTGTGGTTGATTGCGGTAATAAATTTCCCGATGAGAGCTTGTTGGGGATTGATTTAATAATTCCTGATGTTACTTATTTAGAAGAAAATAGAGATAAAGTTAAAGCCTTAATTCTAACTCATGGCCATGAGGATCATATTGGTGGTATCGCATACTTTTTAAAAAAATTAAATGTACCGGTTTATGCAACTAGTTTTACGCTCGGATTAATTGAATTAAAGCTACAAGAGCATAAATTATTAAGGGAAACTGAACTGCATGAAATTGACTCAAACACTAATCTAAACTTTGATGATATCAACATAAGATTTTTTAAAGTAAACCATAGTATACCCGATTGTGTCGGAATAGTTTTCAATACACCGGAAGGCGCGGTTGTACATACTGGTGATTTTAAGTTTGATTTAACTCCTGTAAATAATGAACATTCAGAAATCCATAAAATGGCGGATATTGGTAGTAATGGAGTGTTGTTACTAATTTCAGAAAGTACAAATGCCGAACGTCCTGGTGGTACTCCTTCTGAACAAATGGTAGGAGAACATATAATAGAGGCTTTCATGAAAGCTAAACAAAAAATAGTTATATCTACATTTGCATCAAATATTAATCGTGTTCAACAAATTGTTGTGGCTGCGCAGCTTACAAACAGAAAGATAGTATTGCTCGGGAGAAGTATGGTAAATGTTGTTGCAGTTGCAATCGAACGTGGTTATTTAGATGTACCTGAAGGCATGATCATTGATCAAAACGAAATTAATGAGTTGCCGCCAGATAAGGTCGTCATCTTATGTACAGGAAGTCAAGGAGAACCGTTAGCTGCTCTTGCACGTTTATCAACTGGTGATTATCGTGGCGTAGAAATATTACCTGACGATACAGTAATTTTTGCAGCTGGTCCTATCCCTGGTAACGAAAGAAGTATTACACGAATCGTTGATAATTTATTTGCACTTGGAGCAAAAGTTATTTATGGATCTGGAAGTGCATCTGGTATGCATGTTTCCGGACATGGCTATCAGGAAGACTTAAAGCTCATGCTTACTTTAATGAAACCCAAATATTTTGTACCGATACATGGTGAATTTAGAATGCTGCATCAGCATCGAATATTAGCTGAATCGGTTGGGGTAGAAAAGGGTAATACATTTATAATGAATAATGGTGATGTTGTTGATATTGAAAATGGAGTTGCTAGGCAAACACGAAGTATACCAGTTGGAAATACTTATGTAGATGGAATTGGTGTAGGCGATGTAGGTGATATTGTATTACGGGATCGAAAACAACTCTCAGAGGATGGTATGCTTGTTATTGTATTAACAATGAGTAGAAGAGACAAGAAACTTATTTCTGAGCCTGACACGATTACTCGTGGATTTGTATATGTTAGAAATTCCGAAGAACTTCTTCGTGATGTAAATCAGCTTATAAAAAAGACTGTTAGTGATGTACAAAAATCCAATAAAAATCAGTGGAATGACATTAAATTAAGTATAAAAAAATCGGTAGGACAATATTTATATCAACAAACGAAAAGGAAACCGATGATTCTACCAATTATCATTGAAGTATGATTGAAGTATAGGTATTAATTATCGTTATTACAAATATGTAAAGTAAATACTTCATAAAAAAGTTAAGGGCCTTGAATGCTAGCATTTAAGGCCCTTAACTTTTTTATTTTGATCGTTTAGCTAACCATTCACTAATTTTAGGAAATGTGATTTGAAGTGCTTTTGGGCCAAAGGTAACAGAGACATGCCCTGTTGGTACACAAATATATTCCTTGTCAGTACTTGAAATTTTCTCCATTAGCGCTTCTGCTTGATGTGGCATGGCGATTACATCACGCTCACCAGCAATGTTAAGAACATTAGCTTTAATTGCCCCCAAATCTACTTGTCGTCCGCGGATTGTAAGCTTATCTTTGATTAATTTATTCTGCTGATAAAACTCGCGAATCCATTGGCGATATGCTTCACCAGGAAATGGGATTCCATCACTAAGCCACTTTTGCATTAGTTTCCAGCTCTCTACAAACTTTGGATTGTCTGAACGATCATATAAAGTAACATATGGACCATAAAAGTTCGAAAGCGGATCAAGCATTTTATTACCAAAATCAATCATTTCAGGCGGCACGTTGCCAAGTGTTTCTACGACATTATCAACATCAAAATAGCGCTCGTCAAGGAAATTACCGTATAATCCAGTATCTTCAAAGTCAAACGGGCTTGTCATGAACACTAGGTTTTTAATGGGCAGTTCAGGATGTAGGGAGGCAAAGATTGAAGTCATTGTTCCACCCATACAATAACCTAAAACTGATATATCATTTGCACTAGAAGTACGAATAACCTTTTTTACAGCACGAGGAATATAGTCTAAGATAAAATCATCCAACTTCATATGACGATCCTCGTAGCCTGGAGTACCCCAATCTAGCATATATACATCAAAACCTTGATCAAGAAGGTATTCTACAAGACTAAAACCTTTCGTAATATCAAGAATATAAGGCTTGTTTATTAAAGCATACACCATTAATAGGGGTGTTTTATATTTTTTAGGCTTTTCTGAAATGTATCGGTATAATTTTGCTTTATTTTTCGTCCAGATCACCTCTTTTGGAGTTAATCCGACTTCTGGTTCTGGTTCTGTTGTTAATACTTGCATAGTTCGTTTGAAACGACGATACGATTTCTTAGCCTCCTCTGGCATTAACTCTACAAGATCATCGAGTTGTTTTTCCATGATCATCCCTGTTCCCACCTTTTAACTAGAGTAATTACATGTATAATCCGCCGTTGATATTTAATTGCTGACCAGTAATATAAGCTCCATCTTTACATAGGAATAGTACACCTTTTGCAATCTCTTCTGGGTGGCCAAATCGTTTTTGAGGAACCTTTGCACGAATTTGATCACGTATTTCCTCTGGGATTTCTAAAACCATACTTGTTTCTATGAACCCAGGACAAACTGCATTGACAGTTACGCTTGTTCTAGCTAATTCAAGAGCAAGAGATTTTGTAAAACCAATAATACCAGCTTTTGCAGCAGAGTAATTTGTTTGCCCGAATGCACCTGATTGGCCAATAACAGATGCAATATTAATGATTCTACCAGCTTCAGATTTAGTAATTGGTTCTAATGCTGCGGATGTTGTATTATATAAACTATTTAAATTAACATCAATCACCGATCTCCAATCATCTTCTGAAAGCTTTTTAAATGAACGATCTCTTGTAATTCCTGCATTATTAACTAAAATATCTAACTGGCCATATGTATCAACAGCCGCATTTATAAGTTTAGTAGCTTCTGTAGATTTTGAAACATCCGCTTGGACAGCAATTACTGTTCCACCGTTTTCTTGAATAGATGCAACTAATTTTTCAGCAGCTTGGCTACTGCTATTATAGTTGATTACAATCTTTACCCCGTTTTGAGCTAATTCTCTAGTAATAGCTGCTCCGATACCTACAGCTCCCCCAGTGATAATCGCAACTTTACCTTGTAGATTAGTAGTCATATTCCCACACACTCCCTGAATTATTTTTATTTTTCTTCTGTTTTAATATTACTTTGCATTGAAAGGTTAATTGCTGTTTTCAGTAGTACTCTTTGTTGAAGCAGTATTTTTTTGGCTTTCTCTAATAAATTGCAGAACTTCGTCTAATTTACTGCCAATCTCTTTAACTTCTTTCTTTAAAGCTGTAAGATCTTTTTTCACAACATCTGGTGAAAGCTGATTTTCGAGATTTGCTTCTAATTGCTCTTCTAGATCATCAACTTTTGTATCGAGATTGACAATTAGTGATGAAAGGTTAGATAAATCTTCGCGAGATGGTAGATTCATTTGTTCTAGATAGTGTTTGGTAGTCTTATCATTCATTTGCTTATAAAGTAAATTACCTTCTAAAACTTTACCCAACCATTCGGAAAATTCTTCTGTTCCAATTTTTTCGTTAATTGTCTTCCCCCAATAATTTTCTGCATTTTTGTAATAGTCCTGCCACATTGAAAATGGGTCAAACGTTTTTTGATTAGACAATGTTCGAATCTCCTTTCCATATTTTTCTTGTCAAATTGTAGTTTAAAGATCATTTGCATTAAAAACAATTTAAATTGTTCTAAAAATTCTAACAAAATTCTACATGTTTTGCATGAAGTGTCGATTTTATCACTTTTGTCGAAATGTTTTTATTACCACTAATTGACAAAAATTCCATATAGGTGTAAATTACACATATAAGAAAAATGTAGTTAGGTGATTCATATGACAGATAAAAAAAAATCAGAAAATAGAGATGTTGAAAAAACTATTGGAAGTTCGCCCAAAAATTTTATGATTCCATTTTTACTGTTAAGTTTGCGAGGAGGATTTAGCTTACACGGATATAAGTTAATTCAACAGCTTACTCAATTTGGGTTCTCTTCGATCGACCAAGGTAATGTCTACAGAGCGCTTAGACAGCTTGAGAAGGATGATTTAGTAAAATCTGAATGGGATACATCTAGTGGTGGTCCTGCAAAACGCATCTATTCGTTAACACATGCTGGCGAACAGTATTTAGATTTATGGGCTAACTCACTTGAACAATACCAAACCATGCTTGATAGCTTTTTTAATATGTATACAAACATGTTTATGCCACCGATCCAAAAGCGCGGGGAAGATGAGCCTGAAGAAAAGTGAAACTGCCGAGAAATCTGCAGCCACATATAAAATTAGTTTTTATAATTATTAAGGAGGAGTGAACATGTTTACAAGTACAATGGAACAAAGTACTAAATTTATGAATATAGTTTGGGAGAATTGGGAAAATGGAGTTCAAAAGGCTTATGATCAAGGGCAAGAGTTTGGAAAACTTTCATTAGAAAATTTAAAAAAACAACAAGATATGTTTGCTGCAGTAACCGTTAATCTTAATAAAGCGGAAGAGGAAATGAAAAATTCAATAAATGAATATGTACATGCATTTAATGAAAATAAGGTCTTATATAATGAAGATGCTGCACGTTTTTTTGGTAAATGGAATGAGAAAATAACAGAAATCTTTAATAAGACACAGCAACTTTCTATTACGCCAAGTAAAGCAATGTTAACAATGATGGAACAATCTCAACATAGAATATGCGAATTAGCGAAAAATTCATTTGCTGAACAGTCTAAAGTTCAAGCTGAATCAAAAGTATTTATTGAAAACATGATGGCACAAGTGAAGGAGTCGCAAAAAAAATGGTTAGAAATGGTAGAGGGGCAAACAAAACAGACTTCTAAGAAAGCTCAATCTAAATGAAAGCAATTATTGGAGGTGGAAGGATTGCAATCCCAACACTCTGAATTACTTGAAAAGTCAAGAAAAGTATTAAATCGGCCGTTTGAAGATATTTCCATTGGTGAGCAAGCAATATTTAAGAGAATAGTAACTGAAAAGGATATTCTTGATTTTGCTACTCTAACTGGGGATGTAAATCCTATTCATATTGATGATGATTATGCAGCTAAAACGATGTTTAAGGGCAGAATCGCTCATGGTATGTTAACCGCCGGTTTTATTTCTACCCTACTTGGTACGGTTTTTCCCGGAAGGAATGTAATCTATTTATCACAGAGCTGTAAGTTTACGGCACCTGTTCGAATTGGAGATACCATTAAAATAGTGGGAGAAGTAATCGAAAAGCATGAGGGTAAAAGCATTCTAACTCTACAGACAAATGCGTATAATCAAAACGATAAAATGGTAATTGAGGGGACAGCGGTCATCATGAAAAAGGAGCAGTTATAGTAACTGCCCTTTTTCTTATTGCTAAGTATATCGTAACGTAGAATTGTATTCTATTTATCCTTTAAGCGTCTCGATGTTCATGTAGCAATAGTGTAATTTCATATACACGGTGCCCAAGAGAATCTGTCATTTCCTTTTCTAGATAATTTTCCAACAATAAACCAATCTCGTACATTGAATTCTTTACTATTTGCATGTAACTCTCCAACTTCTTTCCTATAGATATATACATACTAGTTTGCCCCATACATCAAATTCTATAACCATTGTGTGGATTTAATGAATTTTAAAAGTACAGGGTTTATTAAACATTTTTCTTAGATTCATGAAGTAGTGTGTATTTTTTACTTATATATTTATAAAAAAGCAGTGTATAGGATTGGATCATTAAATATGCGGTAAAAGAATAAGATAACTCCCAATTCTTGTAGTTAAAAATATCAAATAAGGCTGTAATACCTTCGAATAGCGTTGCTAAAAGAGACCAAGTTATTATATAGAGGAGATTGCCTATTCCTTTAATAGATAGTAAGACGTATATATAAACAAAAAGATAAGCAAATGGCCCGTACAACATGTATGTTAGGAAGTCGAATAATTCATATTTTCCTGTATCTGTAATATCATATAGGTCAATGTTCGGTGCTGCTAATAGATGGTCTGCCATTCTTGCAATAGTAGCAGAAAACAGCATAATAAGAATTGTGATACTAATAGGAAGTTTTTTTGGCATTCGTAAAATTAGTGTATATGATACAAGTAAGCCAATTATAATAAACCATTCATTTTTGTCAAAATTCTGTGGTAAAAGCATTAGCTTGCTATGCCCTCATTTCGTAGACGATTGTGAAAAAGATGTTTTAAAAAATAAGTAAGCAGAAGGATTAGGCTAATACAAAGTATTGATAATTCGGGTTGCCAATTTTTGTATGTGATTACTTTTAATCTAGCTAATAAAAGTTCAAGCATATATATACTTCCTATAAAAAACAGTGTGATGTACAATTTTACAAATTTTCTTTTAAAGGTAGCTACAAAATTGAAGTACCATACATATAAAAGTGGTACGAGTACAAGCTCCCACAAACGAAAGATTATAGTACTATCTTTGCTGGCTCCTATTTCCCAATTGCTAAAATTAATATATAACACGGCGATATAGCTATTAAATATCAACTCGATAAACAAGAAGAGAAATATGTTTTCAAGGATATTAAGATTTTTGTGCGTAGAAAAGAATGCTATTAAAACAATAATGGTTAAATTAAGAAATAAAAGTAATTGCATATAATCACTCGCTAATTTTTGGTATTACCATAAGTTTGATAAGCAACCTGTTGTTTTATACATAAAGTTTTTGATATACAGTAATACGGAAGTAAAACAAGATAGAAAATATTTAAGAGCTAAAATTGTACCAAGTATATAGCGATAGCGAGGAAAATGATTATTATACTTGAAAATAATAAGGAATATTTTTTTGAAATATTTGCATCTTTTATTTCCTTCCATTTAATAGGCTGTATTCCGCTTAACCAAAATACTGCGATCGCCGAAAAAATAATCGAGTTTATATTTATTAGTAATAGAAGTAATGGAGTAACAGTCTCTTTCCATTGTGCAGCACCAACTATCATTCCAAAAACGATGGTTGGTGGTAAAAGTGCAATTGAAACCATTACACCTACAAGTGTTCCATGTAATTGTTTAACAAAAGAAATAGCTCCTGCAGCTCCGGAAGCCAGTGCAGCAATAATGTCAACAAATATAATATTTGTTCTTGATAAGAACTCCGTGCTATGAATAGGAAGTGGGAAAAAGAGTCCAAAAATCGCTGCTATAAAAAATGGGATTGATAGTCCATAAAGCGAAGTTAACAAGGATTTATAAAGCAGTCTATAATCACCTAATACACTTGCAAAGGCCGTGGCGATAAAGGGCCCGATTAAAGGTGCAATCACCATCGCACCAATTACAATAGCAGAGCTGTTTTTAATAATCCCGACAATAGCAACAATGGTAGATAAAATTATAAACCATGTAAAACTTATACTTGTTTCTGAGGATGTTTTAACAATAGAGTATAATTCATGCCTACTTGCACGCACGAATTCTTTTGTTTTGTCATTTTCTTGAGTTTTTTTCTTGTTATAAGTAATCTTCCATTCATTTAAATCAGGTATATATGTTTTAACTTCGTATAAAAAAACATGAATATTAGGTTGTTTAGAGGATATCGTTTCTAAATAATTGAGCACTTCTTCTGTATGTTCCCCCTTTACAAAAATCTTTAATAAGGTGCGATCCTCCTTTTCATTAGTAATCCAATCATAAATGATTGGAAATTGACTAAGAGCTCTATGTAAATCCTCTAGATCTAATTTAGACGAATAAATCTCAATTAATTGGATGGACATTTTGGTTCATTCTCCTGCAAGGATAATATTTATTTAACAAACTATTTTGTTAAGAAAGTTTTAATTTACATTATTTCATTATGGTCAATGTTTCCTCTTCAATAAACATTGAAGTAAAATGTTGAATTGCTTAGGGATGTTTAAGAACTTTTATCCAGGAGCAATTATGGTTAAACTGTTGGCGAATATGGAGGGATTGAAGTGAAGAATTTATTGTGGATAGTCATTTTAGTTTTTTTTATAGGAGCATGCACTTCAAATGGTTCTAAACAAACTAAGTACAATGAAGAAATAAATGCTATAGAAGTAAATACACAACCGGTAGAGGTATTGGCAACGGATTTAAATATTCCTTGGAATATAACCAAGCATGACCAGATCTTTTATTTAAGCCAACGTTCCGGTTCAGTAATTAAAGTAGATGGTAGCACTGGCACAAAAACAGTTCAAAACGTTGTTGTGTCAAGAGAAGTTCTCCATTTAGGGGAAGGAGGGCTACTAGGTTTTATACTAGCTCCTGATTTTCCAGTTTCTAAAGAGGCAATCGCATACCATACATATGAAAAAGAGGGAAGGACTTTTAACCGCGTAATTGTATTAAAATTATCTGAAGAAACATGGAATGAACAACGAGTTTTACTTGATAAAATTCCAGGCGGAAGCATTCACAATGGAGGTCGAGTTAAAGTTGGACCCGATCGTAAACTTTATATAACCGTCGGAGATGCGGGTCAACCGGAAAATGCTCAAAATGTAAACAGTTTAGCTGGTAAAATTTTGCGTATGGAGTTAGATGGGACAATCCCAAATGACAATCCTTTTAAAAATTCATATGTATATTCATATGGCCATCGAAATCCACAGGGTTTGGCTTGGGATGATGCAGGGAATTTTTATAGCACAGAGCATGGCCAAAGTGCCCATGATGAAATTAATCTCATTGTAAAAGGAGGTAATTATGGGTGGCCGTTAATTGAGGGGGAACAACAGGCTGCAAATATGACTTCCCCCATCTTCCATACAGGTGAAGTAACATGGGCTCCTTCAGGGATTGAAATAAAAGACAATAAAATTTATATTGCAACTTTACGTGGTGAAAGCATACGCAGCTATAATTTAACAAATGGTACAGTAGAAACGTTTTTTCAAGATGCAGGAAGACTTAGGGATGTTCTAATTGAAAAGGATGCGTTGTTTACTATTACAAATAATCGTGATGGTAGAGGGACCCCACGTGAAAATGACGATCAATTATTTAAGTTTCAAATAAAGTAAACCAACTATGATTGTCTTGATTTTGGTTAATTATTATAGGTTATTTGAAATAAGAGTGAAATTTAGATCCGTAAAAGTACTAACTTGTTCTTTTGCGGATTTAGTTTTTTAAGAATATATATTATTTAGAAGAATGAAATAAATAACATTTATTTGTGAATTATAATCTGCTAAAGTTGATTTATAATAGTTTTTTAAAATAATAGAAAAGTGAAAGCGCTTATAATGAGTATATAAGAAAGAAGGAAATGTTATGAAAATAGTTGATCTTAATATTCACGTATTATCTGCACCGTTGGCTGAGCCATTTGCATTTTCACAAGGCTATGCTGTAAATAGAACGACAATGATAGTTGAAATACTAACTGATGAGGGAATTATTGGCTGGGGTGAGTCACTATGTCATGGATTACAACCTCCACAAATAGCTGCTAGTATTGTAGAGTTTGCTCTGAAACCAATTCTTATCGGAGAGGATCCAAGCGATGTAGAAGTGCTATGGGATAAGATGTATAATCTAACACGACCATATGGTCAAGCGGGTGCGACAGTAAATGCAATTAGCGCTGTTGACATTGCGCTGTGGGATATTCTTGGTAAATCTCATGATAAACCTACATATCAGTTGTTAGGTGGTGCGTATCGTAAAGCTGTAAAACCTTACGCAACTGGCTTTTATCGAATAAAAGGGAAACAATATCCTGAAACAGCAATAGAAGAAGCGCATAGGCATTTAGAAAATGGCTTCGATGCGATGAAACTTAAAACAGGCTTTGGTATGAAAGAAGACATTGACTACATTTTGTCTGTTCGTGAAGCAATTGGTCCTAATGTATTGTTAATGGCAGATGCTAATTGCGCATTTAATGCAGCAACAGCAAGAAGAGTTCTGTATGAAATTGAACCAGCTAAATTACATTGGTTTGAAGAGCCGCTTCCACCGGAAGATATCGAAGGCTACAAACAACTAATTGGCTTGACATCAACTTTTATTGCTGCAGGTGAAAATATTTTTGGCAGCATTGGTGCTAGAAATTGGATTGCTGAAAAAGCGTTAGATGTGATCCAACCAGACTTGGCATCTTCAGGAGGTTTTACTGCCTGTAAAAGAATCAACGCACTAGCTAGTTCATGGAATATGATGGTTAATCCACATGTATGGGGGACAGGAATTGGATTAGCGGCATCTTTACAATACATTGCGAATATACCACCAGCGCCATTATGTCTGAAACCAATAGAACCAATGTTAGAATATGATCAATCTTCACATCCATTTAGACAGGATTTGATATATGGCTCTATCAGTATGAAGAATGGTATGGTTGATATTCCTTCAGCACCCGGCTTAGGCATTGAAGTGAATCGGGATGTGATAGAAAGATATAAAATTAATTAAAATTATTTTATATTGTGAAATCTTAGTTGGTTGTACTTGTACTCAGACTGTGTTCGATATTTTGTTTGGGTACAAGATTTCTTATTGTGCATCCCCTCCACTTCTGTAATTATATTTGTTTGATATAGCTCCTACTATCCACATATATGTATGTTTTTTCAACTTATTTAGGAAAACCTTGTTAGAAAAACTCCCGAAGTGATTGAGAAAATTAATAAATAAGGTTAAGTTAATGTTAATAAGATTGGTATTACAGGTTAATGCCTTTCGGTATAAAAATTGGTATTACAGGTACTTAGAAATCAGCTTTTGTTTTTTTAATTTTAACAATCTAAACAACTGATAATAATAATGGGATTTGTTGAGATAGCTCTTCGATGCCGTTAATCAAGGGTTTGTAGTGTAACTTTCTTGAAAAAAATATACAAATTATTGTTGACAACGCTTTCATCAGCATTTAGAATTGGTATTACAGATACAGAAATATTTGAAAAGTAATAGAAAATTGGTATTACAGATTAAAGGTATGAAAGAGAGGAGTAATATGGGGTATATTCAAATTCCGAGCAACAGACTTGCATTTAAGGTAGCTCAAAAATTAATTGAATCTATTAGGAATGGTGAGTATAAACCAGGCGAACGCTTACCATCTGAAAGAGAACTAGCTGAAAAAATGGGGATAAGCAGAGGACCACTTCGAGAAGCATTGAGTTCCTTGCAGGCTGCAAATTTCATTTATACAAAAAATGGTGCGGGCACATTTGTAAACGAGGTTGTCCCTTCAAAGAAAAATGCCTTTCGAGCGCTAGCCAGTGCTTTAAGTGATCAAAGTCCGATTGATATCTTGGAGGTAAGGGAACCAATTGAGGTTAAAGCCGCATACTTAGCTGCAGAGAACAGAACAGAAGAAGATATAAAACGTTTAAGAAGTGCTTTTGAGAGACAAAGAGGATTGATTTTGTCAGGTCAAGATCCAAGAGAGGCAGATATGGAATTCCATCTTGCCATAGCTAAAGCAACACAAAACACGGTTCTAGAAAAAACGATGGAATTGATATTTTCGTTGATGGATCAAGTATTCTGGGAAACCGTGATGGAAAATTTATCAGATAAAGTATATCAAGATGAGAAAGAGATACAAGATTATATTTGGATTCATGAAGAAATATTAAAGGCCATAGAAGATAAAAACAACGAAAGAGCACAATTGTTAATGAAACTACACATTAACAAACAAATGGACACATTATAATTTTTGGTTCATTTTTTTAGCTAATTATTTCTGAATATTCAAAAAAGGAGTGAGTCAAATTGAAGATAACGAATATTGATGTCGTAAATTTAAAATACAACGTCGACGCACCGTATGGAATGTCCCGAGGTTTAATAACATCACGTGGTTCAACACTTGTCATTGTAAAAACTGACGAAGGCCTTATAGGACTAGGTGAGACATGGGGAGGAGGTTCACCTTCCGTCGAGCATGTTAAACAAGTTTCTTCTTTCTTCATTAATAAAGATCCTTTTGATAGGGAGCTATTATTCAAAAAGAGCATGAATTCATTGTATCACTTGGGTCATGGAGGATTACATATAGCCGCCTTAAGCGGTATAGATATGGCGTTATGGGATATAATTGGCAAGGCTTGTAACAAGCCTATAGCGAAATTACTAGGTGGCCAGTCTAGAAATAAAATAATGGCTTATGCCTCTACCGGTTATTTAAGTGAAACATCATCAACCAAAGAACTTGCAAACCAAATCGAGTATGCAATGGAACAAGGGTTTAAAGCAGTAAAGATTAAAATCGGTGTGAATCCAGAATTCGACCGTGAGCGAGTAAAGTTAACCCGACAAATAGCAGGTGATGATGTTCTGATTCTAGTAGATGCTAATGGGAATTATAAAAGAGATAGTGCTCTGAAATGCGCTAAGTTAATAGAAGATTTTAATATTCATTGGTTTGAGGAACCAGTATCTCCTGAAGATATTGAAGGTTTCCGTTATTTAAAGGATAGAACGGATATCCCGATCGCATCAGGTGAAGCTTTATTTACAAGGTACGGGTTCAGAGAATATTTTGAAAAAGGTTTGCTAGATTACGTCCAACCAGACATAAGTAAGTGTGGTGGGATAACAGAAGCGCTAGCTATTACAACTTTAGCACAAACCTATAATTTAAATGTTTCAGCACATGTATGGGGAACGGCAATTGGGGTTGCAGCTGCAATGCAATTTATGTCTTATTTGCCTAGTCATCCTCATACGCTCAATGAGCCATCTCCTATTTTATTTGAATATGATACTAGTAATAATCCACTTCGAACAGATATTGTTCACGAAAATATTATCGTGAAAGATGGTTTTATCGAAGTTCTTGAAGGGTCAGGTCTAGGGATAACCCTAAATAATGAATTAATCAATAAATATGCAACTGAAGGGTCTATCCTCGCTTTTTAAAGCTTTTTAAAATGGGTTGTAAATTTTTTATATAAAATAATAACTTAAAGGAAAGAAAGGGGTTGCTGTTATGAGTTGGTTAAGAAAGTCCAAATTTCTAAGTGTTTTGATTTTGGTAGTTATGGTATTTGCAGGGTGTAGTAACAACTCTCAAGTAGAAAATTCATCTAATTCCTCTGAATCAAGCAATACTTCAACGACAGAAACAGGAAATACTAGTGGTGGCGAAATTATTTTTGGTACAGTCACTGAAACTCCTAGTTTAGATCCATTTTTAGAAGCTGCAGACGAACGTTCTAGACGTACTGTATTAATGTATGAAGGACTAACATGGGTTGATAACCAAATGCAAGTTCAACCGAGATTGGCTAGCAAATGGGAAATCAGTGAAGATGGAAAAGTTTATACATTTACTTTACGTGATGATGTTTATTTCCATAATGGCAATAAAATGACTGCAGAAGATGTTAAATATAGTTACGACTTATTTCTTGATGAGTCTTTTGGAACTGGTGGAGCTGGTGATTTTACAGCAGTTGAAAGCATAGAAATTGTTGATGAAACTACTATTAAATTTAATTTAAAAACTCCATTTGCTAGTTTACTAGCTGCATTAGGTGGGCGTTACGGCGGTGTTGTACCTAAAGGGACATATGATAATGGTAATTTGAAAAACGATGTAATCGGTACAGGTCCATATAAACTAGTAGAATGGACGCCAAATAATAATATGGTTCTTGAGAAGTTTGATAAATATTGGAGCGATGAGAGAGGGTTTATTGATAAGATAACAATCCAAATTGTTCCTGATGAAAATAGTTTATTAGCAGGTATACGATCAGCTCAAATTGACGCAGCACTTTTAACAGATTCAAAGTTTTATGCAATGATTAAAGACAATCCAAAGTTAAATGTTGAGCGTCATCCAGCGTTAAGATGGACAACATTAGACTTTGCTAATGATGTGGAGCCATTTAATGATCCCCGTGTAAGACAAGCTATCTTAAAAGGTATTGATAAGGAAGAAATAATGATTGCGGCAACTGACGGTGTTGGCTCAGTAATCGGGACAATGCCACCTGCATTTAGTAAATGGGTAGTACCAAATGCTGAACTAGAAAATCAAACAAGGGATGTAGAAGGAGCGAAAAAACTATTAGCTGAAGCGGGTTATGCTGATGGATTTAAAATGCCACTTCGTATCATCAGTAGTTTTGCTTGGATGAGACCTGCTGCTGAAGTAATTGCATCAAACCTAAAAGATATTGGAATTACAGTTGAAATTGAAACAGTAGATTTGGGTGTTTGGATTAAAGATTGGAGTAATTATAAAACACCAAATACATTCAATGAGTGGGGCGGATTCACAGATCCAGATTTACTATACTATCGTCACTTTAGAGCACAACCAGAAGGTGGGGATTGGAGACGTTGGAATAACCAAGAAGGATCAGAGCTACTAGACAAAGCTAGAGTTGAAACCGATCAAGCAGCAAGACAACAGTTATATAACGAATTCCAGAAATTAATGGCCAAGGAAGTACCGAGTATTCCATTATTTTCACCGGATAGTATTGCTGTAACTCAAACAAATATCGTGGATTATAAACATCATCCATCCGGTTGGTGGTATGGTTTAACATACGCTAAAGTTAATAATTAATATTTAACTAGGTTAGTAGGAAGGATGTAAGTATCTAACTTTTGCTAGATACTTACATCTCATTAACCAAAACATCTTGTATTGCCTAAGAGGGGAGTGACGTAAATGGGTGTTTATGTTGTAAAGCGTATTCTATCAATGATACCTACCTTAATTGGTGTGAGTTTATTAGTATTTTTACTAATGCAGCTAATTCCAGGTACAGTTGTTGAGCAAATGTTAGGGATAGAAGGGAATAATCCAGAAGCCCAAAAGCAATTAGAAGAATTTTTTGGTTTAGATCAACCTGTTATCGTCCAATATTGGAATTGGATTAGCGGAGTATTAGTCGGCGACTTAGGTGTATCATGGCGCTCAGGTGAACCTATTTTACCGACATTATTAAATGCCTTTATTATAACAGGTGAAATGGCTATTTTCTCGGTACTCGTTAGTGTGGTAATCGGTGTTCCATTAGGGATCGTTGCTGCATTAAAGCCATATGGTTTCATAGATAACATTTTAAGAGTCCTTTCATTAGCAGGTGTTTCAATTCCGGTCTTCTTTCAAGGTACATTACTTATTCTAATCTTTTCGCTATTTTTCCCGTGGGCACCTCCAGTAGTATATCAGTATCCTTGGGAATCTTTATCTCAGAATTTACAAATTATGATCTTGCCTGCCATTGCTCTTGGAATTGCAAGTAGCGCTGTAATTATGAGGATGACAAGATCGTCCTTGCTAGAGACGCTTGGCCAAGATTTTATTCGTACTGCTAGATCAAAGGGTATCACAGAAACAGCGGTCATTTTTGGTCATGCGCTAAAGAATATCTGGATTTCTGTAATTACTGCAGTCGGCTTAGAGATGGGACAAATACTTGGTGGAATTGTTGTAGTTGAAGTTGTATTTAGTTTACCAGGTGTAGGCCAGTTAATTTTTAATAGTTTAGTACAACGTGATTTTCCTATCGTTATAGCGGGGATTTTATTTGTTACAGTAATAGTTTTAATAATTAATACAATGATTGATCTTATTTATAAATTTGTTGATCCTAGAATTAGGTACGATTAAAAGGGGGGAGATGCGTGGGTATGCTAGAAGCAGAATTAAATAAAAATAATCATATTGAAAAGAAAAAAGGTGTTTTTCCAAATTGGTTGAAGACATTATTCCGCCATAAAACACTACTGGTTGGTAGTATCTTTATTTTTATTTTCTTTATTTTCACTCTTTTCCCTTTTTTATTTTTTTCAAAGGATGTAACGATACAAACGGATAGTGCGCTTCGTTTATTAGCCCCATCATTACAACATCCGTTTGGAACGGATCATATTGGAAGAGATATATTATCGAGAGTTATTTGGGGAACAAGAGTCTCTCTTGGGATTTCGGTAGGTTCAATGATGCTCGCAGCGATAGTAGGAGGAACATTGGGATTGATATCTGGATACTTTGGAGGGAAATTAGATAATATCATGGGAAGACTTATTGATGTTTTATATAGTTTTCCATCTCAAATTCTAGGTATATTTATTGCTGGTATCTTAGGACCAAGTGTTAAAAATGTAATTATTGCGATTGCAATTGTATTTATCCCTGTTTTTTATAGAACAATGCGCAGTAGTGTAGTAAAAGAAAAAGAGCGCGAATACGTTGAGGCCGCTAGATCACTTGGGATGAATGATACGTATATTATGTTTGTACATGTTTTAAGAAATTCAATTGTACCAGTAACTGTTCAATTTACTGTGGGACTCGCTGTAGCGATTCAACTTGAGGCAGCACTTGGGTTTCTAGGATTAGGTGTTCAACCTCCCGCAGCCTCATGGGGTAGTATTTTAAACGATGGAATTGATTATTTACTATTTGCTCCATGGATTTCAATTCTACCAGGCTTGTTTATGGTTTTAGCTGTATTTAGTTTTAATCTTATTGGAGACGGATTGCGTGATTTATTGGATCCGCATTCGGAAAAGTAAAGGGTGAAATGGATGAAAATTACGAAGGTAGAAGCGATACCGTTTAAGATTCCGTATGGAAAAACATTAAAATGGGCAACTGGCCAAGCAGATGCAGCAGACCATGTCCTAATTGCTGTACATACTAATGAAGGAATTAGTGGATATGCAGAGGCTATACCAAGACCTACTATATATGGTGAATCACAACTATCGATTGTTAATGCAATCAAAGAATGGTTTGAACCAGTCCTTCTGGATAAAAACCCATTTTCTATTAATTCAATTCAATTAGAGATTAATAAATTTCCTGCTAACAATACAGCAAAAAGTGCTATCGATATGGCACTTTATGATATCCAAGCTAGAAAGGCAAATCAACCTTTATATAGATATTTAGGTGGAGAGCCCAAAAACATACCACTTACGTGGATGGTTAATCTGGATACTCCAGAGAAAATGGTAGATCAAGTTATTGAGAAGTATGAGCAGGGCTATAAGAGCTTTAAAGTAAAAGGCGGAATTGATCCTAGTAAAGATGTGGAATTAATCAAAAATATCCGAAGTGTGCTAGGTGAAAACATTTTCTTATATATAGATGCGAATCAAGGTTATTCGGTTTCAACTGCCGGTAAAGTGATTCGAGAATTAAAAGAGTACGGGGTATCCCTTATTGAAGAACCGTTATCGCAAGAGGATTATGTGAGGAATTTTAGTAAAAATCGTTTTCTAAGTGCCTCACCAGATGTTTGTATACTCGGTGATGAAAGTGTCTTCACAGCAAAAGATGTGCTGCGAGAATTGAATGCTGACACAATTGATTTAGTAAGTTTAAAACCTGCTAGAACTGGAGTAACAGAAAGTAAAAAGGTGATGGCGTTAGTTCAATTATTTGGTATAGATGCTCTGATAGGGACTCAAGGAGAAACGGCGATTGGTACGATGCAAAGTGCTCACATTGCAGTTGGATTAAATGTTGTAAACTATCCAGCAGAGTTAAGTTTCTTCACGATTTTTAAGGAGTCTATTATTAAAGAACTACCGGAGGTAAACAATGGTGAATTGATTTTAAGTGATTCTATAGGAAGTGGTATTGAAATTGATGAAGAGAAACTTTCATTTTATCGAGTGTAATGCTTGATAATTACTTGACATGCAAGGGGTGAATATTATGGCGAATCCTATTCTTGAAGTAAAAAATCTCTATACAATATTTCATACGCCTAAAGGTGATGTATCCGCAATTGAGGGTGTTAGTTTCAATATTCACGAGGGTGAAATTTTAGGTGTAATCGGTGAAAGTGGAAGTGGCAAAAGCGTGACATCTCTATCTATCATGAGATTACTTAAAAAGGGTAAAACAACAGTAAAATCTGAAAGTGAAATCTTATTTGAAGGCAAAGATCTTTTGAAATTACCAGATTCAGAGATTAGAAAAATTCGTGGAAAAGAAATTTCAATGATATTTCAGGATCCGTTAACCTCATTGAATCCTGTTTATACAATTGGAAAACAAATCCGAGAAGTCCTTCGTTTACATAGGGGACTTAACCCAAAAGAAATCGAATCAGAGATGATTAATATTTTAAAATTGGTAGGGATTTCTTCTCCGGAAAAAAGAATACATCAATATCCACATCAATTGTCTGGTGGAATGAGACAACGGGTTATGATTGCAATGGCATTATCTTGTCACCCAAAGCTACTGATAGCAGATGAACCAACAACAGCATTGGATGTAACCATTCAAGCGCAAATTTTAGAACTAATAAAAGAATTGCGCTCCAAATTGAATTTATCGATTATGTTAATCACACATGATATGGGTGTAATTGCTGATATGGCAGATAAAGTTGCTGTCATGTATTCAGGAAAGATTGTTGAAGCGGGGCCAGTTGAGGATATATTTAGAGATCCAAAACATCCTTATACAAAAGGGCTCTTACAGTCAATTCCGCGCTTAGATCTTGATGAAAAACGTTTAAATACAATCGGAGGAGCCATTCCTAATCCGAAATCAAGACCAATAGGATGTAATTATTATCCGAGATGTCCACATGCAATGGAAAAGTGCAAGGCAGTAGAACCTCCTGTAACAATGTTTGAATCAGGAAGAAGTGCAAGTTGTTGGTTACATGAAACTGATAACGGCAATGGCTCACATAATCAAACCACTAAAGTAGGGGGGATTTAAATGGAGTTGCAAATAGTTAAGGATGAAGTAGCAAACAAAAACGCAAATCTAATAGAAGTAAAGAATCTGACAAAGTACTTCCCTATTAAAGGCGGTTTATTATCGAGAACAAAAGGATGGGTAAAATCGGTCGATCATGTTTCATTTACGATAAAAAGAGGTGAATCGCTAGGTGTAGTAGGTGAATCAGGTTGTGGAAAAAGTACATTAGGTCGCACGCTTTTACGTCTTTTGCAACCTACTAATGGTGAAGTTTATTACGATGGAAAAAACATATATGACTTAAGTAAGGAAGATCTTCGAAAGTTAAGAAGAAAGATGCAAATGATTTTTCAGGACCCATATTCTTCTTTAAATCCTCGAATGAAAATTGGAAATATATTAGAAGAACCACTTCGACTGTATAACATAGGAACACCGGAAGAACGAAAACAACGGATCAATGAACTGATGGATATTGTTGGACTTGATTCGGAATATTTAAAACGGTTTCCTCATGAATTATCTGGTGGGCAACGACAACGGATTGGAATTGCAAGAGCCTTACTATTAAACCCAGAGTTTATTGTTTGCGATGAAGCAGTATCTGCTTTAGATGTGTCGATTCAATCGCAAATTATCAATCTTTTACAGGATTTGCAGGAAAAGTTTAATTTAACGTACTTTTTTATAGCTCATGATTTAAGTGTTGTTAAGCACATTAGTGATCGGATAGCTGTTATGTACTTAGGTGAACTAGTGGAATTAACTGATAAGAAAAGCCTTTTTGAAACACCACTTCATCCCTATACAGAATCATTACTTTCAGCTATTCCAATTGCTAATCCGAGTATGCAAAGAACACGAAAAAGAATCGTACTTAAGGGGGATGTGCCGAATCCAGATAATCCTCCAACCGGTTGTCGATTCCATACTCGTTGTCCTTATAGTCAAGAAATTTGTAAAAAGGAAAAGCCATTGTTTAAAAACATAAATGAAGATAAACACGGTCAGCCTGAACATTTTGTAGCGTGTCACTTTGCTGCAGAATTGAATCTAGATGGAGTAAAAAACTAGTTTACTTTATTACACTTAATCAAATGAGGTGACTCTATGAATGTATTGATTATTGGCGGAGATGGTTTTGTAGGATCTCATATTACTAGAGAATTTGTTAAGAATGGTCATAACGTAACATTATTTGGACTAAAGTTAGCTGAAAATTTAATTGGAGATATTCAGGATCGCATTACATTCATTGAAGGCAATATTATGGAATATGAAAGTTTAGTTCAAGCTCATATTAATAATACAACGGATGTAATGATTCATTTAGCTGCATATGGTGCCGGGAAAGACGGATTAGCAAAATCAGCGCAAGATAACCCTAAAAGGGCAATCGATGTTAACATAAACGGATTTTATAATGTTTTAGAGGCTGCTAAACAAACTGGTGTGAAAAGAGTGCTATGGTCTGGTTCTAGTACGGTGTACGCACCGGCTGAATGGTATAAGGAAGAACTAGTAGATGAAAAGTCTGCAAGAAATCCGGAAACGTTCTATGGTTCTACTAAAGTAATGGATGAATTGATGACTCAGTTTTATCGAAATCAATATAACATGGAAGTTGTATCCGTAAGATTGCCGCTTGTTTATGGGCCTGGCCGTTGGTATAAGGGAGCAGGTGGCGCATTCGTAGATATGTTTGAAAATTGCAATTCAAGTGAGGAAGTAATTGTCAAAGGTGGCCCAGAATTAGTTGATTTAATGTATGTTAAAGATGTCTCAGGATTATTTTATCAGCTTGCGATTGCTAAGGAACAACTAAGCGATATTTATAATGTAAAAAGTCACACGACAACTGTGGAAGAAATGGTAAATATAGTGAGAAATTATTTACCTGAATATAAATTGACATTTGACTGTTCGACGAGCGGAGCTACTGTATATCCATTAATGGATACATCTAGAGTCGAAAGCGAGATTAAATTTACTCCTAAATATACAGTAAAAGAAGCATGTGAGGATTATTTAGATACATTAAGGAGGACTCAAAATGTTTGAAGAAAGAATCAAAGAATTGGGATATGAATTACCTGTAGCTGCTACACCCTCATTTATATATGTACCAGTAGTTGTTCATAACAATGTTGCCTATATTAGTGGTCAACTTCCAAAGGTAGATGGTGAAGTAAAAGTAACGGGAAAGGTTGGAGGAAATGTATCCATTGAAGAAGCACAAGAATCTGCACGAATTTGTATTCTACAAGGGTTGAGTTGTTTGAAACAAGAGATTGGTAGTCTCGACAGAGTTGATAAATTCTTAAAGGTTACTGGGTTTGTTAATTCTGCTGAAGGGTTCAATCAACAACCAAAAGTAATAGATGCAGCTTCAGAACTAATTGAAAAGATTTTTGGTGACCAAGGCAGACATGCGCGTTCTGCAGTAGGTGCAGCTGAATTACCACGAAGTACGCCAGTTGAAATAGAAATGAGCGTAGCAATTAAAAACGACTAAGTTGGAGGGGACTTTGATGAAAAAGGTTATGACAGGGGCACAAGCAATTGTTGAGTGTATTAAATTAGAAGGTATAAATCATGCGTTTTGTGTGCCAGGTGAAAGCTATTTAGAATTATTGGATGCTATTTACGAAGAAGATAGTATCGAATTAATATCAAATAGACATGAAGGCGGAGCAGCTTTCATGGCTGAAGCTTACGGGAAGGCATCTGGTAAACCTGGTATCGCAATGGCCACTCGTGGGGTAGGAGGAGCAAACTTAGCCATCGGGGTTCATACCGCCCATCAAGATTCTACTCCCATGGTCGTCTTTCTAGGTCAAGTTGATAGTAAGTTTAGGGGACGCGAGGGTTTCCAGGAAGTAGAACTTGATCAATTCTTTCAACATATTTGTAAATGGGCTGTTGAAATTAGAGATGTGGAAAGAACACCAGAATTAGTGCAACGTGCGTTTCGGATAGCGAGGACTGGCAGACCTGGTCCGGTAATAGTTTCCTTACCAGCTGATATTTTATCGCAAAAAGCTGAAATGGAATTTGGACCTGTTATTACAAATCCTAAGCCGAAGCCTGCAGAAAATGAGATTATTGAATCTTTACAGGTTTTGAAAAACTCAGAGCACCCATTGATAATCGCAGGCGGAGGAGTTATTGCTTCTAATGGTGAAGAAAATCTTCAGCGTTTTGCAGAAAAATATAATGTGCCGGTACTTGCTTCGTTTAGACGTCATGATGTTTTTCCTAATAATCATGAGCTGTATGTCGGCCACTCAGGTTTAGGAACCCCTGTAGAAATTCTAGAAACAATCAAGCAAGCTGATACGATAGTCGCAATTGGTACTCGTTTTTCTGAGGTTACTACCCAAGGATATTCGGTTGTATCAAAAGCACAAAAGATTATCCACATAGATATTGATTTTAATACAATAGGTAAAGTTTATTCTCCTGTAGTAGGCATCGTTGCAGACGCAAATGAAGCTTTAAAATCATTACTTACAGCGGAAGATGATTTTGTGAATGTACCAGAAAAATGGAAAAAGTGGGCGCAGGACAGGCGAACGGTATATCAAACAATTAGTGAAATTAAAGAAGAAAAACATCATAATGAAGTTGATATGAAACAAATTATTGCAGCCCTTCAAAAATATGCACCAGCTAATACGATTTTTACAAATGATGCTGGAAATTTTTCAGGCTGGTTGCATAATTTTTATCAATTTAATTATAGGAAAACATATATCGGTCCAATCTCTGGAGCGATGGGATATGGTGTTCCTGCAGCAGTAGGCATCAAGCTCGCAAGACCAGATTGCCCTGTTATATCCTTATCTGGCGATGGCGGCTTTATGATGACCCTCCAAGAATTAGAAACAGCTGTACGCTATAATGTCCCAATTATTTCGATTGTCGTTAATAATAACATGTATGGAACAATTAGAATGCATCAAGAAATGCATCATCCTGAGCGAGTAATCGGTACGCTGTTGGGAAATCCTGACTTTAAAAAACTGGGTGAATCATTTGGCGTATTTAGTGCAAGTGTCACAAATGATGCAGATTTTGAAGGTGTGCTGCTTGAAGCGATGAAAGCTAATAAACCAGCATTAATAGAAGTTGTATGTGATCCTAATAAAATATCATTTAAATCAACAATTGAGTCCATACGTGCAAAACATAAACAACAAGTCGTCAATAACTAACTCGGATAATGAAGGGAGATAGAGGATGAGCGTAACAACTGAGGAGCTAATTAGCTTTATTGAAAAAGATTATCAAGGTGAAATATTAGATTTTTTACAGGAGATTATTGAAATAGAATCGCCAACGACTGATCGCGAAGCAGTTAATCAAGTGGGGGATTTACTTAAACAAAAATTAAGTAAGCTTAACGCGAAAATCGAAGTAGAACCTTCTGGGGTTGAAGATCGAGGAGATCATATAATTGCCAGATGGCCGGGTGAAGATCCAACATTAAAGCCTATCCTTGTGATTGCACATATGGACACGGTTTGGAAGAAAGGGACATTAGTTGATATGCCGTTTCGTGTGGAGGGTAATAAAATTTATGGACCTGGTGTTTTCGATATGAAAGGCGCTGTCGTCTTTGCGATTGAGGCAATGAAAATCATTCAAGACCTAAATAAGAAAACAAGGCGTCCAATCACCATGCTGTTTAATTCAGATGAGGAAATAAATAGTACGACATCACGTCCAGTTATTAACCGTGAAGCTAAAAAGTCCGAATATGCATTGATTCTTGAAGGTGGAGTTGGTGAATCTGTATTAACTGCCCGTAAAGGAATCATGTACTTCAAAGTAACTGCAAAAGGAAAAGCATCACATGCTGGTATGGATCATGAAAAAGGCATCAATGCGATCGAAGAGCTTTCACACCAAGTATTAAAGATTCAAAAGCTTACAGATTATCAAGTAGGAACGACTGTGAGTTGTGGTGTAATTCAAGGTGGTACACGTACAAATGTTATACCTGCTCAAGCTGTGTTAGAAGTAGACGCTCGCGTTCCTAACAATGAGGAAGTAGAACGTCTAAAGAAAGAAATTGAGTCACTGAAACCAGTATTAGAAGGCGCAGAATTAGATATTTATACACTCATAAAAAGGCCACCTTTAGATCGAACAGAAGGTGTTGTAGATTTATTTACAAAAGCTAAGGGATTTGCCAAAGACCTAGGTTATGATTTAGAAGAAACATCAACAGGTGCCATAAGTGATGGGAATTTAACTGCTGCATTGGGTATTCCAACCTTAGATGGCTTGGGACCTATAGGTGATGGGGCGCATGCGGTTTATGAACATATTGAAAAAGATAAAATTTCTAAAAGATTGGCGTTATTGGTTAAATTGCTGGAAGAATTATAAGTTGAGCAAGACTAAACAGGTTATCTGTAGAGATGTAGATAAAAAGATGCACACGAAATTTCTTTGGAGGGATTTTGTGTGCATTATTTTATTTATTCTTTTTTATCGTGATAAAGAAAATTTCTTCACTACTACGTTCTTAATTATATAGTCTCCTCTAGTACTTTTTAACTATTTGCAAGATTTTCCCACTTTAAAAAGCACTTTAAATGTACGAATCGAAATTTTTCTAGTATTATTATTTTGGTGTATAAATAATTCTAAATAATTAAAATTTAATCTCCGCATGATGGACATCTTGTGAAAGGAGCAGAAATACAAATGAACAATGAAAAAGTAATTGTTGAATCAAGGAATGATACCCATTTAAGTCAACTTGCATCTGTGGGACAAATTGCAGCGGGTATCGCCCATGAAGTTAAAAATCCACTAACAGCTGTAAAAGGATTTCTGCAGTTGCTTCAAGAAGATGAAAAGAATGAATATATTGATATTGCTCAAGCGGAGCTAGAGAATGCGCTGACAACTTTGAATAATTTACTTCAAGTTTCTAAGCCAGATTTGGAAGATGAAGAATATAAAACTTTCAATTTAGCGGTTGAGTTAGAATCTATCTTAAATCTTTTTCAGGATAAAATGTATGATGTAACGTTTATAACGGAATTTTACAATACAGATACATTGATAAGTGGTCAAAAGAATCAATTCAAAAAGGCTTTTTTCAATTTAATTAAAAATGCAATTGAGTCTATTGATGGCAGTGGGAGTGTTACGATTACACATGTTTCAAATGAATCTGAAGTGATCGTGACTATAAGTGATACAGGAGTCGGAATTCCACAAGAAAAGCTATCGATGTTAGGCACCCCATTTTATACAACAAAGGAACAAGGTACAGGAATGGGATTAACACAGGTGTTTTCCGTAATATATCAGCATGGTGGAAAAATAAGTGTAGACAGTATAGAAAATCATGGCACAACGTTTACGATTACATTACCTAAGCAAAATCCTATTCAAAAACTTGGGGTGAAAAATTTGAAATTAGAATATGAACATACATTCACTATAAAAGAATTTCTGCACGAAAATCGTAATGAATTTGAAGAAAGATTGCTAGCTGAGGCGATCAATGTAAAAGATAAAATAGAAGAAATACATAACGTTGGTAATATTAATCTATTAAATAATGCGCATAAACTTGTGCTATTTGTTGTAGAGGAACGAGAGCACGAATTAATTTCATTGGCTAAACAAGAAGGGGTGGCATGGGCGAAGTATTCCTTAACGCTGGCATTTAAACTAGAATGGATACAGGCCATTCGAAGAACTTTATGGGACTTTCTTTATAACTTTGATTCATATAGTAAAACTGTACCGGACCGGATAGAATTTTATTCTTTAGAAAAGAAGATAAATGAGCGGATTGATCAATTTCTGACCTATTTCTTTATTAGTTATACAAGATATCGTGATGAGTTGTTAGAAAAACAACGAAAGTTAGTAGAAAATCTTTCAGTACCAATTATTCCTATCAACAGTGATATTTGTATACTACCTGTTATTGGTTTGGTTGATTCAGTGCGAATAAATACGATTCAAGATAAAGTACTGAATGAAATTGAGAATCGCCATATCCAAACACTTATTATTGATCTTTCTGGGGTTACACCGATGGAACAAGAAATAACAAATAAGCTACTCAAAATAATAGAAGGGATTTCAATGATGGGATGTAAAACAATTATTACAGGCTTGCGCGCAGAAATTGTAAAAAATATTATCCAATCTAACGTAGCCATTAACCATCATGCTGAATTTAAAGGAACATTGCAGGTTGCCTTGAATGATGTAATGTCTAAATCTCAAGTAATGGGGTAACTTAGGGGGATTCTGGTACCTCCTTATTGTGAACAAAGTTAAATCTGAATAATTAGGTGTCAGCATAGTGTCATTTATTCTAATGCACTATATAGCTGACACCTTTTTATTATTCAAGAAAGTTTACAATAGAAGTTTTTAATAAATTGATAAAATAATTCTATTTCCATATTAATAATATTAAGACTATAATTAACATTGTAAAATGAGTTTTCAATAAATTCCAAATAATCAATAAAATAACAAGTGAATAAGAGGAGGAATTACTATTAACACAATAGATGTTTTTAGTGGAAATAGATGTGCTTTAATTGTTATTGACGTTCAAAATGATTTTTGTGACCCTAATGGATTATGCAGTCTTGAGGGGAAAAATATTAAGCAAATAGATCCTATGGTTTCTAATATAAAAAAATGCATCGAATCCGCACACTCTAGAAATATCCCCGTTATTTTTATACGTACCGAACATAATGCCATTGTTGATTCAACAGCATGGATTTACCGCCATCGTAAAAATACTAGCTACAATCCCAATACTACAAAATGTAAAACAGGCACATGGGGTGCTGATTTTTATGAAATTGCTCCACAGGAACAAGATATAGTCATTACTAAGAATAAATATAGTGCTTTTGCTGGAACGAATCTTCATATGATTCTTCAATCTTTAAAAAGAGATTCATTGATATTTACTGGTCTAGAGACGAATGTATGTGTGGAAAGTACGCTTAGAGATGCGATTAGTTATGATTACCATGTAACATTAGTCGAAGATGGAACCTCTGCCCCTTCTGTTGAAGAACATGAAAGTGCTGTAAGAAATGTAAGAACAAAGTTTGGCGGTGTTCTAAAGACCGATGAACTTATTAAAACATGGAACGTACCGCAGTCACTATAAACAAACCGTACGATTTCATTACATTAGTTTCTATTACGAAGGGTGGTAAATGTGCGAATAGAAGGAAAATATGTATATGCTGGTGGCATTAAGACGCATTATTTTGAAGAAGGTTCAGGTGAACCTTTAATTTTATTACATAGTGGCGAATATGGGGGATGTGCGGAAACTTCTTGGGAATATAATATTGACTATTTAAGTCAATATTTTAAGGTATATGCTCCAGATTGGCTCGGTTATGGGAAAACTGAAAAGCTATTTGATTTTACAGATATGCGGAATAAACGGAAAGAGCATATTAAGGAATTTATGAAAACACTAAATATTGAAAGCGCTTATTTTATTGGTAATTCGATGGGGGCAAGTATGCTCCTTGAGGTTGCAGCTGAGACCAATCCAAGGTGGAATATAAAGAAGTTAATTGCAATCAGTGGTGGGGAAAATGCACCTGAAAATGCCGCGCGTGCTATTCTAAGTCAATATGATGGCTCGATGGGTCATTATAAAAAAATACTCCAAGTGTGTTTTTATGATGAAAAATGGCATTCAGGACCGTTTCTTGAAAAGAGGTATGAGGCAAGCTTGGAGCCAGGTTCATGGGAATGCACAGCTGCAGCACGATTTAAAGCACCATTTGCCCCAAAAAGGTCACGAGAACTAACAGACTACAGTCAAATAAAAATACCTACACTTATTGTAGGCGGGAAACAAGATCCACTAAAAGATGTAGACTATGGTATAAAATTAACCGATAAAATTCCAAATTCATATCTGGAAATGTTTGATAATTGTTCACATTGCGCACATATTGAGCACCATGAGCAGTTCAATCGATTAGCCGTTAGCTTTTTATTAGATAGATAGAATTCTTCAATGATCTTTAGCGAAGAGAGTGCTCTATACTATTTCTTTAAAAAGTTTTAATAGTTGTTTGAACTTTGGGATGCTTTCTTGACGCTTATGATATAGCAGGTAGATTGGGAAGTCATAAGGTAATATACCATCAATATTAATCGTTTTAATGCTGCCATCCTTAAGTTCTTTTTCAATTACAGCATTGGGCATAAAAGCCAATGAGGTTGTATTATGCATGATATTTTTGGCGGTTTCGGGATGATCTACTTTAATTAATGTTTTCATATTTATTTGTTTTAGTTGATCATTGATTTGTTCCCAAAATAAGCCCATATTATCTAATTTAACAATCTTATAGCTTTGCAGCATCTCTAAACTGATCTTTTCTTCTTTCAGGATTGGATGACCTGCTGAAGCAACTAATTTGACTTTTAACGATTCTCTTATTTCGAAATGATATACATCCGGATGATCAATTTTTTCAATGACAAAACCTAAATCAATTTTCCCGTCTAAAATCATCGTTAGTAACTGAGCAGAAGAGCCGTGTTTTAAATCAAACGTATAGCTGGAATTTAGGACTAGTAACTTTTCTACAAGTTCAGGCACAATGTAAATACCAATTGTAGGTGTTGCACCTATGGTAACTTCATTAGAAGCTTTGTTGAGGTCTGTTAAAAGTTTACTATAAAGATCAATAATCTGATTCGAGTAGTTTAGTAGAATTTCGCCATCTTTTGTTAAGCTTAATTTCTTATTATCTCTGTCAAATAGGGTTACACCTAATGTTTCTTCAAGGTTCTTAATTCTACTAGTTACTGAAGGCTGTGATAGGTGTAACTCTTGTGAAGTTTTAGTAAAGCTATTTGTAGTGGCAACGCTTACAAACGTTAAGATTTGATCAAATGTCATAATAAAAACCCCCAGCATTCTATTTATTAAACATAACCATTTTATAGCAATTCTTTTTTCTATTATTATTTAATTTTAAGATATTGTAAAGGCTTATACTTTATACTTAGTTTCTTTGCGAAGTAGTAAAATGTGAAAGGAGTCTTAATATGAAAATATTAGGGATTTCTGGGACGATCGTAGGCACGAAAACGAGAGTGTTAGTTGAGAATGTACTAGAAGAAATTCTGCAAATGAGCAGTGGTATAGAAGAGGTTGACATAGAATTGCTTGATTTGAAGGATTATAACATCCAATTCTGTGATGGTAGAGACCCAGCCACCTATACAGGTGATACTAAAATAGTCATTGATAAGGTTTGTTGTGCAGATGCCTATATTATTGGTACACCCATTTTTCAAGGTTCAATGACCGGAGTGTTAAAGAACTTATTTGATTTAATACCTCCGACTGCCTTTCGTAAAAAAGTAATCGGATTTGTAGCAAATGGGGGAACTTATCAGCATTTCTTAGTTGTCGAGAACCAATTGAAACCAATAGGTGGCTATTTTAGATCTTACATTGCCCCGGGTTTTGTTTATGCACATAGTGAACATTTTGATAGTACAAATCAAATAGTTGATCAAGATGTGAAAATAAGGATTGGGGAATTAGCAAAAGAAGTGGTTTCAATGAGCAGTTATCTCCGTAATTAAAAAAGGAATTATCAATGGGAAGGTAGAATTACTCTGATAAATGATTTCAGAATTTATAGAAATATCTGATATTCAGCAAGTGATAAGGAGGGACATTAATGTCGCCAACACAATTGACATTTGAAGAACTTGATATAAATGGAAAAAAAATTCGTTATCAAGAGAAAGGGACGGGAGAACCTTTACTTTTTTTACACGATTATAATGGAGTGACACAATGGCATTCATTTCAGGAACAATTGTCAGCCAATTATCGCGTAATTGCGCTTGAATTACCTGGTTTTGGCGAATCGCAAAGACCAGATTGGTTAACTAAGATGGATGATTTGTCTTTTTATTTGCTTGATATTTTAGATAATCTGAAGGTAGAAAGAGTCAATATTGTTGGACATTCATTAGGCGGATGGCTTTCTGCTGATTTTGCAAGTCGATATTCAGCACGCGTAAAAAATTTAATATTAGTAGATTCTATGGGGCTTTATCGACCAGATTTAAGAATACCAGATTTATATATGATCTCAAGTGAAGAACATAATAAACTTAGATATTTTAATTCGGAAAATAAAGTAGAAAGAGAGCTAGAATTTTTAGAATTGGCCAGAGCTCAAGCAATGACGTCAAGATTAGCTTGGACGCCGCGTTTTCATGATCCTAAACTAAAATTCCGATTACATCGGATTAAGGCGCCAACACTTATTGTTTGGGGAAAAGAAGATAAGATTTTATCAGCACGCTATGCAGAGGAATTTAAAAAGTATATCGCACATGCACAAATCCAATATGTAGAGGAAAGCTCACATGTTCCACAATTGGAACAAGCAGATTATTTTGTCAAGATGGTAACTGCTTTCCTAGAGAGACATTAAACAGTAGGAGGGGAACTCATTGAAAGTATTTATGTTTCATTTAATGCCTTGGCAGTACTTGCCAGATGATTTTAAAGAAAATAACAAATCTTCATGGGTAACATATTCCAATGAAAATTATGATCCTAAAAAGGGTGCTGAATTATACGAAAATTACTTAACAGAATTAAGCTATGCAGAAGATTTAGGATTTGATGGCATTTGTGTAAATGAACATCATCAAACAGCTTATGGATTAATGCCTAGCCCTAATGTAGTGGCATCGGCATTAGTACAACGAACCTCTAAGGTGAAAATTGCATTATTAGGTAATGCACTCCCTTTACGACAGCATCCATTAAGGATTGCCGAGGAAGTAGCAATGTTAGATAACATGAGCAAGGGGCGAATTATTTGTGGATTTGTGAGAGGTATAGGAAGTGAATACCATGTATTTCCGATTGATCCTACTACCTCTAGAGATCGATTCCATGAAGCACATGATTTAATACTCGCAGCCTGGACAAAACCAGGTCCGTTCGAATGGTACGGGGAGCATTATAGTGCAAGGTACGTAAATCCGTGGCCACGGCCTTATCAGGATCCACATCCTCCAATATGGATTCCTACTCAGGGGAGCGGAGAAACTATTGATTGGGTAGCTGAAAACCACTATACATTGCTGCAAACATTCAGCCCAATCAAGAACATCGAAAAAGTGTTGGGGAGTTTCCATCATGCCTGTCAGGAGGATTTTGGCTATACTCCTACGGAGGACCAAGTAGGTTGGGCGATGCCGGTATATATAAGTGACACAGATGAAAAAGCCTATAACGAAGCGAAGCCGCATTTAGAATATTTAGTGCAAAAACTACAACATCGCCCACCGCAATCGTTATTTCCACCAGGCTACTTATCTGAACGCTCAATGGAAGCAGTATTAAAAATGAAGGGTGGTGCGACAAGAGGAAAGCCATATGAGGAATTAATCGAAACGAAATATGCGATTGTTGGAAGTGCAGATACTGTTGCTGAAACGATTATGGAAATCGCTGATAAGGTAGGAGCTGGTATGGTTGTTCCGATGCTGCAGTTTGGAACGATGCCGCATAACCAGGTAATTGAGAATATGAATCGTTTTGCAGAAGGTGTGATGCCAAAGTTGAAACAATTTACTCCTAGTGTTTTTAAATCGGTAAAAACACTTTAAATCTAAAAAATAATTATTACAAGGAGGTTAGGTAAATGAAAATTCAGAAGGTGAATTACAAGACTTTAATTCTATCGGTACTTTTTCTATTTTTTTTAGCTGCATGTAGCTCTACAAATTCAAATTCTACAAATTCTACAAATTCGTCAGCTACAGATAGTGGAAACGGAGGGAATACCCAACAAGAACAAGGTGGAAATGACGAAAAAGCAAAAGAAAAACAAACGGTAAGCATTGGAACTTCTTCTGCAGGAAGTCTTTATAATATTTTAACAGTAGGCTTTGCAGATATTGTTTCTAAGAATACAAGTATATCAGCCAGTGCGATTACTACTGGCGGAGCAGATGCAACATTACGTGCAATAGGTGATGGTAAAACAGATATGGGTATGGTTCACACATGGGCGTTAAGAAGAGCTTATGCAGGTGAGGAACCTTTCGAACAAAAAGTTGACGTGAGACAAGTTCTTCAAGGACAAGAAACAGGAGTTTATTTGATTGCGCGAGCAGATGCTGGTATTGAAACACCTGCCGATTTAAAAGGTAAGCGGCTTATTGGAAAAAGACCAGCATTAAAAAGTATCGATGAATTTACCGCAACGGTATTGGATGTATATGGGCTTACTGAGGACGATGTAAAAGTCATGCAAACTTCTGAAACGAATGAGACCGTCCAAGCGTTGGAACAGGGAACTGTAGACGCTGTTGTTTTACCAGGGGGAATTGCTACCCCGCAAGTTGCCCAGTTAGCACAAACAACCGATGTCGTATTTGTTAAGATTACAGATGACAAAATGCAAGAAATTATGAATCATCCAAATGTAACTAATGGAGCTTTTATATCTGTTAATCCAGCGGGAACGTATAAAGGTCAAGACGAGGATTATCCATTCTTAACGTATTCAACAGTGTTAGCAGGTGCTAGCAGTCTATCAGACGAGTTAGTTTATGAAATCGTTAAAGGCCTAGATGAGAATAAAGACCAACTAAGTGCTGTTCATGCAAGCGGAGGTGCTTGGGTTGCTGAAAATAGTATAAAGAATACTAATTTTTCAGTACCGTTCCATCCAGGAGCAATCAAGTATTTTGAAGAAAAGGGAATTTGGACAGATGAACTGCAAAAACGACAAGATGAATTATTAAAATAACCTAATAGAATATAAAATTCCGGAATCTCTATGGATTCCGGAATTCCTAAGGGAGGGAGTACTATTACTACTTCAAAAAAGGTACTTAATATAATAGCCGGAATAACGGCTTTATATGAGATTATCGTTATAAGTGGATTACCAACAATGCTAGGATTTATTGTCCCAGCTACAGTTCATCGCGCTATTAGTCTAATATTTATATTAATATTAGTCTTTCTTCGTTTTGGGCAACAAAATGATACAGGTAATAGTAAAATAAGGAAAGCTTTAGATGTTATATTTTTGCTGATGGGTTTAGTTGGAACAGCTTATGTTGCACTATTCTATAATTCCCGCGTTATTGAGTATAGTTCGTACGGATATTTAGACGTTTTGGGAATCTTCTTAGCTTTATTTTTAGCAATCTCCTTATTAGAGGCTGTACGAAGATTAACTGGGTGGGTTTTACCCATTTTGATCGTTATCATGCTGCTTATGGCCTCGTACCAACATTTTTTACCAGGGCTTTTACATGGACCTGGATTTACATTAGATCGATTAACGTACGCATTCTATGTAGGTACAGGTGGAATATATGGTCTACCATTAGGGATTGCTACGTCTATCATTATAGTTTTCCTAATATTCGGACAACTATTGCAGAAATCTGGTGCAGGCGATTGGTTTCTCGATTTAGCGATAGCTATAACTGGCTGGTCGCGAGGGGGACCAGCTAAGGCAGCTGTATTAGGAAGTGCGTTTTTAGGATCATTGTCTGGCTCGCCTTCTAGTAATGTAGCAACAAGTGGAGTCATTACGATACCTTTAATGAAAAAGATAGGCTATAAGCCGGCTTTTGCTGGTGGTGTTGAAGCTGTAGCATCAACGGGTGGAATGATACTCCCTCCTGTCATGGGTTCGGTTGCATTTATTATGGCTGAGTGGTTGAATGTTTCGTATTTAGATATTATGAAAGCTGCAGTTATTCCAGCTTTATTATACTATCTTGTTCTTTTTTTATCTGTACATTTAAATGCGGTGAAAATGAATATTCCATCTACTCCTAAGAAAGATTTACCGAAAATTTTACCTGTATTTTTATCAGGCTGGTACTATCTTCCGCCAATTTTAATACTGTTTTACTTTATTACTATTCAGCAACAAAGTCCAGAAATCGCTGGCTTGTATTCTTTACCTTTTATAGTGCTTTTTAGTTTTTTCTCTAAAAATCCTAAACATCGACTTACGCCAAAGAATATTTGGGAGTCATTCATTGAATGTATTCCTGCCTGGCTCATTATTGCCGTTGTAACTGCGAGCGTAGGGATGTTAATCGGAGCCTTCCAACTTTCAGGATTAGGTGTTAAAATCTCAAGCTTTATTGTTGATATTGGAATGGGTAATTTAATATTAACATTAATTTTAATTGGAATCGTAAGCCTTATTTTAGGAATGGGCCTAGATGTTATTTCCGCATATGTTACGCTAGCCACTTTAACTGCTCCGGCTTTAGTAACGCTGGGCTTAACAGCAATGCAGGCACATTTATATGTAGTCTTTTGGGGGTTGGCATCATTTATTACACCACCAGTATGTCTGGCTGTTTATGTGGCGTGTAGCATTAGTAAATCCAATGTATGGGAAACCGGTTTTGAAGCGGTTCGATTAGGTGCAGCCACGTTCTTGATTTCAATTGCATTTGCCTATAATCCAGAATTATTAATGGAAGGCACTTTTGTTCAAGTATTACTAGTTACCCTTAAGATTATAATATCAGGTCTCCTAATAGCTGTTTCTCTTCAAGGATTTGCCTTAACTACACTTAATATGCCATTGCGAATTATTGTGTTTATGAACGCATTATTATACTTTGGTTCGAACACCTATGTATTAATAACGGCAGCTTGCCTAACGATTGTACTAGTGATTTTACAACTTATCACAAGAAGAAATAGTTCAATCCAGATAAATACGAATATGTAAAACAATTACAACTTTCTAAGTGGAGGTTATTGATTTTGAACATTAAAGCGCCAAAAGACTTAAGAGAATGGATAGAAAAGGTAGAGCAGCAAAACTTGTTACAGCGGCTAACCGAGCAAGTTGACCCAAATGAAGAAATGACAGCCATCACATATATGGTGGCGAACGAAACCCCTTCGCCAGCACTGCTATTTGAAAATGTAAAAGGCTACCCTGATAGCCGCGTACTTTTTAATTTAATAGGATCTAGTAAAGAACGTCTTGCACTTACTTTAGGTATTTCTTCAGATGTATCTGAGATGGAAATGATACATGCAATCAGAGAAAAATTAAAAGAACGGATTCCACCAATCGAGGTTGAACAAGCTAAAGCTCCTATCTATGAAAATACATTGGTGGGTGAGGACATCCATGTTCATAATTTCCCTGCACCAAAACATTGGCCTTTAGATGGCGGCAATTATATTGGTACAGCAGATATTGTTATAACAAGGGATCCTGAAACAGGAATTTTGAATGTTGGAACCTATCGGCAAATGGTTCACAACGATAAAGAAGTAGGTGTGATGTTTTCTCCTGGAAAAGATGGACGACAGCATATGGAGAAGTACTTCAAACAAGGCAAGCCTATGCCAATCGCAGCAGCATGGGGAATTGATCCGCTGATGATGGTTGTAGGATCCATGGGAGCAGGTCGTAGAGATTGTGAGTATGATATCGCCGGCGGCATTACTGGAAGTCCGATTGAGGTCACAAAAGGGAAAGTGACAGACTTACTCATTCCTGCAAATGCTGAAATCATTATTGAGGGCTATGTGTATCCCGATAATTTTAAATTTGAAGGTCCGTTTGGAGAATTTACAGGCTATTACGGTCGACCTGGAGAGGATGCTCCGACGATATCGATCGAAGCAATCCATTTTCGAAATGACCCTATATCCACTGGAGCATTAATGGCAGATTATCCTGCTTGTGAGCAAGAAGTATTTCTAGCTTATATGCGATCTGCAAAATTGCTAGATGAATTTGATAAATTAGGCATTCCTGGCATTAAAGGAGTGTATTCTGTTCCACAAGCCGCAGCAGGTTTTGGAATGACGGTGATTTCAATTGAACAAATGTACCCTGGACATGTATCACAGGCACTTTCAATTGCTGCTCAGGCCCCATCTTCCGCCTATTTTGCAAAATGGATTATTGCGGTTGATGATGATGTCGATCCAACCAATATTAATGATGTAGTATGGGCGATGGCAACACGTAGTAATCCGGTAGATGATATCGATATTTTAAGAAATACTTGGTCTACATGGTTGGATCCTACTCAAAATCCTCCAGAGCAAAGGCCTTATGCTTCAAAGGCATTAATAAATGCGTGTAAAAACCATAAACATATCAAAACATTTGCTAAGCGAACAGCAATCAGACAGTCGATTTATAATGATATTGCTAATCGTTGGGGCGATTTGGGTTTACCTGGAAAGCCACCTAAACTAAATTTCTATCATGAAGAGTAATAGTTTTTTTGGTAGAAAAGGCATCGTAATTTGCTACTTTTAGCAAATTACGTGTTTTTCTATATTAAAGCGAATGGGTAATCTTAAGTCTGGGGGTAAAAATAAGATGAAACTTGTAACGTTTGAAGCTGGTGAAGGCAAAAGGATAGGTGCATTAGTAAATGGCCAAATCGTTGATCTAAACAAAGCTTATAAAAGCATGCTAGAATCCTTAGGTGAAAATAATGCTGTTTCACTTGCAAATGCTAGGGTATCAGCACATCCAATGAAGTTTTATGAAGGTGGAAAAAAAAGTTTAAGTGCAGCTAAACGTGCCATAGAGTTCATTGAGAAAAGAATGGAAAGCGAGTTCGTGTTAAATATAGAGGATGTAACTATTTCTGCACCTGTACCAAAACCAAGAAAAATGATTTGTGTTGGACTTAATTATCGTGATCATATTCTTGAAATGGGGCGTGAGATACCTACATACCCAGTATTATTTGCGAAGTTTTCCAATGCTGTTATTGGTCCCGGAGACGATATACCTTTATCTTCAATAACTAACCAGCTAGATTATGAGGCAGAATTTGCGATTGTAATTGGAAGACGTGCAAAAGAAGTTACAAAAGAAAATGCGCTAGATTATGTAGTAGGCTACACAATCGTAAACGATGTATCCGCGAGGGATCTCCAAACTAGAACGTTGCAATGGTTACAGGGAAAAGCCTTAGATGGCAGTGCGCCGATGGGGCCGTGTTTAGTAACAACAGATGAATTAATGGCACCGCATGAATTGGAGGTTGTGTTAAGAGTAAACGGTGAAGAACGGCAACGTTCAAATACAAATCAATTGGTGTTTGATGTGCCATACTTAGTTGAATATATATCACACGTTATGACTCTTGAGCCGGGAGATGTGATTTGTACGGGCACGCCAGGAGGGGTAGGGGTAGCACGGGAACCCAAACTATTCTTAAAGGATGGTGATCGGGTCGAAATAATAGTTGATGGAATTGGCACATTAACGAATACTGTAAGACAAATACAAAAAGATCTTATTCGAAACTATATAGCGGCGATACATAGCCGTATAGATCAATTTATTTCAATTGTTCGTGAACAACCGCTTGATATGGTGAATTGGAAACCATCAGAAAAGGAATGGTCAATTGCGGAAATCGTATGCCATGTTGAAGAAATAAACCGCTACTGGTTAAATGAGTTACTCCGAGTGGTTAGAAATCCAAATGATAAATGGGGAAGAGGCCTGGATGATCCGGAGAGACTAGCTGCAGTTGCAGCTTCCAGCTACAATTCGGTTGAAGATACTTTAGCCGAAATAAGTGATTTTAAAACTGTTATTCATGATAAATTAATCGATTTAGATGATAGCTATTTAACGCTTGTAACCGAACATCGAAATCCTAAATTTGGAGTGAAACCACTTTCATTTTTGTTAGATCATTTTATGGTTGAGCATTTAGATGGCCATATTAAACAGGTTGAAAGAAACATTGCTAAAAAGCTAGGAAAGTAGGTGAAGGCATGGCTGAAAAATTATCCTTTTTCGATAGCGATATTGTCAAAGATTTTAATAAAGAAATAGAAAAATATCATTTAGGACCACTGTGGGATGCAATTCCGAAACTTATGCATAAAGAACCACAGCCACAAGCTGTACCCTATTTATGGAAGTGGGAAACGCTTTATCAAAAGCTAATGCAAGCAAAGGATATCTTTACACCAGAGCGTGGTGGTGAAAGACGTGCATTATACTTGCAAAATCCTGGTTTGGTAAATAGGCAGCCATGTGGTTGGGGGTCGACAACGCAAACTCTTTATGCAGCTGTTCAACTCATCTTACCAGGTGAAATTGCACCATCACATCGTCATACCCAGAGTGCATTGCGTTTTATTACAAATGGTGAAGGAGCTTTTAGCATCGTTGAAGGCGAGAGAGTGTTCATGAATGAAGGCGATTTTTTAGTTACACCTCAAGGCTTATGGCATGGTCACGGCCATACTGGTGATGGTCCGATGATATGGATGGATTGTTTAGATATTCCATTTATTTATAGTACCGGCGGAACATTTTTTGAACCATACAATCAGGGAATTGAATCCCCTTCATTTCCAGATAACTTTAAAAGTCATCGCTATGAAGGTGGAATGGTAAGACCGATTTCTGATCGAAACAAACAAATTGCCCCACTTTCAACATTTAAGTGGGCACAAACTGAGAAGGCACTTTCGGGTTTAAGTAAATATGATCCTGATCCTTTTGATGGCTATGCAGTAGAGTATATAAATCCTTCTACAGGTAAAAACGCAAATCCGAATATTGCTGCCTGGATGCAAAAGTTACCTAATGGTTACAGATCTAAAGCCCACAGACATACAAGTGCTACTATTTACCAAGTATATAAAGGCGCAGGCTATACAATTATCAATGGTGAAAAATTCAGCTGGTCTAAAGGTGATTACTTTGTTGTGCCAAACTGGGCATGGCACGAACACGCTGTCACATCAAATGAGGATGCGTACCTTTTCTCTGCTAGTGACTTACCTATCATGGAGTTGCTTGGCTTACAAAGAGAGGAAGCATATTCTGAAAATAATGGTTACCAAACTATAACTAGTGAATTTGAACCTCTTCTACCTGATTAGACTTTGAACGAATAAAAATACCACTGTCAATGACAGTGGTATTTTATTTAGTAAATTGATAACTAGATTTACAAGTTAATAGAATGAGTAGAATATACATCAAATAGCTTTTTTGTTACTTGAATAATCGTCTTTTGCATTTCACTATTTAAATTAGCTTTCATTATTAAATAAATTGGAGTCGGGGGGATTTCCTGCTTTAAGGGAAGTTCAACTAAATTCTTCATAGCAATTTCATCTTTTACAGTAATTTTTTGAAGAAATGAAATACCAAGCCCTTTTCGAACCATCATTTTGATCCAACCTAAATTATTGATTTCAATAGGCTCATAAGATGCTAATCCTTGTTCTTTAATATAGTCTTCAATGATTCTTGTTGTAATAAACTTGCGATCATAAATAAATATACGCTCGTCTTTAAGCATGTCAATTGAGATTACCTTTTCCTTAGCTAGATGATAATCTGGGGACGATACAAGAATTGTTTTAGATTGGCAAACAGGAACTGTTATGTAATCTTTATTATCCATGATTATATCCTGTCCTTCTTTAGGAAGATAGACGAGAGCTACATCAATATCATTCTGTTTCGCTTTTGCTAAGATATCTTTTGTAACTTCGATGGTAACAGGAAAATCCGTTTCAGGAAAGTGCGTATATAAGACGTTTAATAATTCGGGAAGTATTTCCGCTCCCATGTGATTTGGGCATGAAATTTTAATTGTTTTTTCTTCATATATTTTTTTACCAACAATCTTAGCGCCAGCTGTTATTTGTTCCATCGCTTCCTTAAAATATGGAAGAATCTTCTCACCGTCATCGGTTAAGACTATTTTTTGGCCATTAATTCGTTTGAACAGCGTTGTATTTAATTCTTGTTCTAATTGCTGTACACGTACACTTATTGTTGGCTGTGTAATAAATAATTCATTGGCAGCTGCAGAGAAACTTCCTTTTTCTACAATCATCAAAAACGCTTCGATTTGTTTTAGCTCCATGGTACCCCCACTTTGAGACTATAAAATTTATTAATAGGATACCATTAAATGATTTAATTTGAAAGGGATTTCATATGTAGTTATAATTAAATTATGAATTTTCCAAACAATTAGAAATAAGGAGGATAAAAATGAACGAGCAATATATTATAGATGATAATGAGGCCAAGATATTTAAAGTTAATAGAAAAGTGTTCGTCGATCCTAAAATACTTGAGGAAGAATTTGAAAAAATATTTAATAAATGCTGGATTTATGTAGGTCATGTGTCAGAAGTGAAAAAGCCAAATGATTTCGTAACAAGAGAAGTAGCTGGTCGCCCTGTTATTTTTGCTAGAGATATGACGGGAAAAGTGAATGCTTTTCTAAATACCTGTTCTCACCGAGGCGCAACCGTCTGTCGTGAACATAAAGGAAGTTCAAAAACCTTCCGTTGTTTTTATCATGCATGGACATTCACTAACGATGGAAAGTTAAATTCATTACCTGGTGAAGATGCATATGGTCCTAATTTTAGCAAAGATCATATGGGGCTTCGACATGTTCCAAGACTTGAGGAGTATCGCGGATTTTATTTTGTGAATTTTGATAAAAACGCTGAGTCTTTATATGATTATTTGGCTGGAGCAAAAGAGTACTTAGATCTAATAGCTGATACAGCACCAACGGAAATGGAAATTATTCAAGGAACTCAAGAGTATGATATGCGAGCAAATTGGAAACTTCTCGTAGAAAATAGTTTTGACGATTATCATGTTGTTCCTACACATATTACCTATCTCGAGTATTTAAAAAAGTCAGGTGTAGATGTTCATTTGCCGAAAGGTTTATTAATGCCAGCACATGGAATTGGTAAATCTCTAGGAAATGGCCATGCGGTTATAGACAATGAAACATACCGCGGACGTCCTGTTGCGAACTGGATGCCAATTTATGGAGAAGAGGCAAAGGAAGAAATTAATGAGATTCGCAAAGAGTTAGTAGACCGATTAGGGGAAGAGCGTGCAAGAAGAATAGCTCAAACCAATCGTAATCTAGTTATTTTCCCAAATCTTGTAATCAACGATGGTTCATCTATTACTGTACGAACATTTTTCCCTAAATCACATGACAATATGAGAGTAACAGCATGGGCACTAGGTGTCGAAGGTGAATCAGAAAGTGCAAGAGCTCGTCGTTTAGATAGTTTCTTAACATTCTATGGACCAGGAGGATTTGCAACTCCAGATGATACTGAGGCATTGGAGGTTGCGCAAGAGGGCTATAAAGCATGGCAAGAACTTGGCTGGTCTGATGTTTCAAGAGGAATGAACAAAGAAGGCGAGCAGTTAAATACAGATGAAATCCACCTCCGTACTTTCTGGAGAAGATGGAACGAAATAATGACAGGAAAAGTCCAACTTGAGGAGGTTAAATAATATGGAAACACAGGTTGTTAATAGAGAAGTAACTCGGGCTGAAATTGAAGAGTTTCTCTATGATGAAGCTGCATTACTAGATGATTGGTCTCTTGAAGAATGGCAGAAATTATTAACAGATGATGCTCATTATTATGTTCCATCTAATGATGTACCTGACGGTGACCCTAAGGATACGTTATTTCTTATCGCAGATAATTATGACCGTATTAAAAATCGTGTGAGAAGACTATTGAGCCGTCATGCGCATGCAGAAAATCCGCGTTCTAAAACAAAACGGTTTATTAGTAATGTTCGCATTACAGGACGTTCTGGCGATTATGTTCAGGCAGAAGCTAATTTTGTTGTTTATCGATTTAGAAGAAATACTCCTTTCAGGGAATATGTTGGGACGTATAAATACAAATTAAAGGTAGAACAGGATGGGTTGAAAATAGCCGAAAGAAGTGCAATTCTATCTTGGGAAGAATTAGGTGCACTAGGTAATGTAAGTATCCTGTTATAATTAAAGGTCGCCAACTGTAATTGATTTAATAAAAAAGTAGATAATAATAGTAGGTTAGGATGAGGTGCAAAGCTGTCATCCGCCTGCTATTTACTTACTCGTTGCTTAAGTATGTATGTTTTTTTTGCTGTTTTTCTACTATATTCACAGTGTTTAACTGAGAGAATGCTAGTTTTTAATTAATAAATGCGAAATCGATGCATTTTGAAAACGTTTTCCAAAAAATAATAATAAATTTGCAAGGAGGATTGTAAAATGGAAAAAAAATCTTGGTTCATAAAAACGATAATGCTTTCCTGTCTGTTTATTCTTTTTCTAGCAGGCTGTGGAGGTAATGCTGAACAGTCATCAACTAGTGGTGGTAATGAAAGTAGTAGTAGCACTAACGCTGATAGTAATACAGCTTCAGGTGAAACAGAAGCGCCTAAGTTTATTACGATGGGAACTGCCGCGTCTGGTTCTTCCATTTTTGCATATGGGACAGGTCTTACAGCCCTATTGTCACAAAAACTAACATATAGCCAATTTGATGCTGAGGAAACAGGTGGTACTATTGCTAATTTAAAAGTAATGGATGAAGGAAAAATGGAAATGGCAATTGGTGGTGGTGACGCATATTATAATGCTCAACGCATGCAGGGTGGCTTTGATAAGGTGCCAAATGGAATGCTTGGGTGGAAGGTTGCTCCGTCAACAATCCAGTTTGTAGCGCTAGAAAAATCGGGGATCAAAAAGATTGAGGATTTAAAAGGCAAGCGTATTTCAATCGGTTCATCGGGTTCAGCCGGAAATAGTACAGCTATATCCATTCTTGAATTACATGGTGTTAAAGAGTCTGATGTTACAATATCGTATTTAGGTTGGGGAGAGGCAATGACAGCTTTAGCAGATGGTGCCATTGATGCTACACTTATTTTAGGAACCCTGCCAGCACCTGTTGTGTCTGAAGTAGCAGTTCGTGAGCCGGTTCAATTAATAAATGTTGATCCTGAAAAAATGAAAGCCAACCCAGTGTTTACAACGAGAGTTGTAGCTGCAGGTACGTATGATAATCAAGCAGAAGATTCTACCTGTGCGGTAGTTGATCAATACATCTATTTTAGTCCTGATTTACCTGAAGATGTTGTTTATGATATTACAAAAATAGGTATGGAAAGTACTGAAGAACTTGCAAAATCTCATCCTATTGGAAAAGTTGCAGAACCAATAAGCAAGGAGTTAGCTGAATTCCTTGAAGGTGAGGTACATCCTGGAACAATCAAGTATTATAAGGAAATTGGTGCTTGGGAATAAGTTTATATTAAGAGAACGTCGAAGGTTATTTGAGATAGTGTTCAAATGCCTTCGACTTTTTTTTGCTTTGATAGTTCTGAATGTGATACCTTTCTGAACGCAGTTGCACTTTATTAATAGCTTTTTCCTAATTTTAAGATAGAAAAAACGGGTATTGATAAAAATTATCTATTTTACAAATCAATTTTTCTTAGTTAAAATAGTAAACATAGTGAATATAGTGAAAATTATGAATTTATAAATAACTAGTACTTCTACTTATCAAATGGGAAACTTTTATTTTAAGAATAATAGTTTGGAATACTATAGTAGCAAGTTTCTAAGTGTATTTTATAAATCACCATAATTCAACTATATAAGCCTGTAAGTACTCATCAATATCTATCTTTGCATACGTCTACTACTAATACTTCTAAAAAGTACTTCCAACCGTTAATTCATTAAGCTAATCTTTAATCTACTACGTTTGAAAGCGTTTACGGGCTAAATCAAAGTGGTTTAGTGAGATTAAAAAAAATTTATAAAATGCTATAAAATTTTATGATTTATTTTATAAAGAAAAAGGGGAGGAAAAATGAAAAATTCAAAAATTATATTATGGGTGACAACAATTATTGTACTGTATCATATCATCGTCGCAGGAAATTTGTTAACTTGGCTCGGAATTTTTGTGCCAAGTCAATCACACAGAGCTATTACTTTAGCAGCAGGTTTAACACTAATATTTTTATTCATGCGCTCTAAAAAGCAAAATCAAGATAAGATCCCTTGGTATGATTATATTTTACTTGCATCCTCTTTATTAAGTCTTGGTTATGTGGCTTTCTTCTATGAAAAAATGCTCCGTTATGCCATGTATGGTTCATTGGATACAATCGGAGTCGTACTTGCCTTAATGCTTGCAATACCATTGCTAGAGGCTGCACGTCGCAAAACGGGACTAGTATTTCCATTAATTATTGTCGTATTAGTATTGATAACAATTTTCCAAAAATACCTACCTGGTATTTTAAATGGGCAAGGCTATCCTTTGGACAGACTTTTATATAGCTCGTATGTTGGTACACATGGGATTTTTGGTCTGCCACTAGGGGTGGCATCTACAGTTCTAATCATATTTCTAGTGTTTGGAGCTTTAATGGAAAGAGCTGGTGCTGGTAAGTGGTTTATGGACTTGGCTCTTGCGTTGACTGGTTGGTCAAGAGGCGGTCCTGCCAAAGCTGCTGTACTTTCTAGTGCATTATTTGGTTCTATTTCGGGATCACCTTCAAGTAATGTCGCGACAACTGGTGCATTTACAATACCTCTAATGAAGAGTACAGGTTACAGTGCTAAATTTGCAGGTGCAGTTGAAGCTGTAGCTTCAACAGGAGGACAAATTTTGCCGCCAGTAATGGGAGCCATTGCCTTTGTAATGGCTGAATGGTTACAAATTCCTTATGCTGAAATCGCTCTTGCAGCATTAGTTCCTGCGTTACTGTATTTTTTAATAGCATTTATTGCCGTGCATTTACAAGCATTAAAGACTGGGATCAAACCTCTTCCTTTGTCACAGCTACCTAAAATCATGAAGGTACTTAAAGAGGGTTGGTTTTATACAGTTCCGTTATTAGTATTGATCTATTTTCTCATTATTAAAGGACTTCCACCTGCGATCGCAGGAATATATTCTTTCCCATCCATGATTGTTGTAAGTTTCTTTTCAAAGAATAAAGATTTTTGGTTAACACCGAAAAAAATGATGTTGGCTTTTAAAGATGCAACATTTAGATGGGTAACAGTTGTTGCTATTACAGCATCAGTAGGGATATTAATTGGAGCGTTAGAGTTAAGCGGGCTGGGAATTAAAATCTCGAGGTTTGTATTAGCAATTTCAGGTGAGGACTTAATATTAACATTATTGCTAGTCGGCATTTGTAGTTTAATTTTAGGAATGGGATTAGATGCCATCCCTGCTTATATTACATTAGCAACATTAATGGCCCCAGCACTAATTAATCTAGGTGTTCCTGAACTTACTTCACACTTGTTTGTTGTATATTGGGGATTAGCTTCATTTATTACACCACCTGTTTGTATCGCGGTGTATGTGGCGATTGGTATAAGTGGAAGTAATGTATGGGAAACCGGTTGGGAAGCGATGAAGGTTGGAATTGCTGCATTCTTAATCCCATTTGCGTTTGTCTTCAATCCAGGTTTACTACTTGTTGGAGAAACGACTGATATTGTAATTTCAATCATTACAGCTGTAATTGGCAGTATGCTTGTAGCAATGGGGGTATTAGGGTATTCATTTGCGCCAATGAATGTGGTTCAAAGAATAGTAGTGCTTATAGCAGGTTGGTTTCTCATATTGCCAGGAATCAAACTAATGTTAACTGGTTTATTTTTGGCAGCGATTATCGCAGCATGGCAATTTTTTAGCGAAAAGAAACAAGCAGTACAACCTGAATTAAGTACGAAATCATAAAGTGAATAGCTTTAAAGAATATCAACAGCTATATATATTTAATAGAATCTTTCTGTAAATGGGGGCTAGTTAATTGGCAAAAGTGGAGATCCAATATGTAAATCAGTTGATAAACAATCAAGAGATATCAACAGAGCAAAATATCGAGATACGTGACCCAGGCCGAATTAGTGATATGGTAGCACGAGTTTCTATAGGTACAAAGGAACATGTCGATATGGCAGTACAAGCTGCATATTCAGCATTTGAGAGCTATAGAAAATCAAGTGTTGAAGAGCGAATTGAATTAATGATAGAGGCAGCTGACAGAATCGAAAAAGAAAAGCTGAATTTAGCAACTACCCTTGTACGTGAACAAGGGATGCTGCTTGAAATTACATTAGAAGATGTTTCAAATGCAATTGCGACTATTCGTAATCATTGTTTAATAGTTAAAGATTTTTTTAAAGCAAGAGTATACGAAGATGAAAACAGTTGGGTTAGCCTAGAAAAACGGCCGGTAGGTGTAGTCGGAGCTATTGTCCCATGGAATGCCCCAATGGCCTTAACATTTTCCAAGGTGGCACCTGCATTATTGACTGGCAATACCATTGTTGTTAAGCCATCAAGTAATGCACCTGTTGCAGTAACCCAAGCGTTAAAAATAGCAGCTTCTATTTTCCCACCAGGTGTTATTAATATTGTACTTGGAAGTGGTAGTGAAGTTGGCGCAGCTATTCCGAAACACCCACTGATCAGAAAGGTTGCGTTTACTGGCGGCACTGCAGCAGGTCAAGAAGTAATGAAAGATGCGGCGTCAACAATTAAAAACGTGAGTTTAGAATTGGGTGGCAATGATCCAGCGATCATCCTTGATGATGTGAATCCTGCAGAGATGATCCCGAAACTAATTAAAGGGGCGTTTCGCCGATCAGGCCAAGTATGCTTTGCAATCAAACGGGTATATGTGCCTAAGACTATTTATCATTCTTTTTATGATACATTGTGTCAGTTTGTTGATGAATATAAAGTAGGTCATGGTTTGGATAACCGTTCAACGTTTGGTCCAGTGAATAATGAATCACAGTATAAATTTATTAAACAATTAATAGAAAAAACAAAGCAAAGCCAGGCTATTGTTCAAGAATTAGGCAGTAAGGTGGAACCTGGGGAATGGAATAATGGGTATTATTTATTGCCTATGGTTGTAAAAGATGTAGATCCCACTCATGAGTTAGTTACCTGTGAGCAGTTTGGCCCGATCGTACCTGTAGTTCCATACGATACAGTGGAACAGGTGATAAAAATGGCCAATCAAACTGAATTTGGCTTAAGCTCTTCGGTTTGGTCCAATGATTTTGAACGCGCATTACAAATATCTAGAGAAATTGAAGCAGGTCTTACCTATATTAATGGGCACGGTCAATCGCAGCTAGGTAAAAAATATATTCCGTTTGGCGGAGTGAAACAAAGTGGATTGGGAAGAGAGCGAACCGAGATAGGGATGGAAGAGTATATCGAGTACCATGGCATTAACTTTCATAAATAAAAAGTAATTATAGTAAAGGGAGGCGTTTGCATGAAGATCAAGAAGAAAAGTTTAGGTTTTTTAGCAATGGTAGTTGCCTGTTTGTTGTTAATTGTTGGTTGTAGTTCAGGCGGTAGTGAAACTTCATCCACATCTGGATCAGGTTCTACTCCAGAAAGCAGTTCAAGTGAAACTAGTGAAGGAGAAACTAGTGGTGGTGGAGAAGGACTATCCGCTGTCCGCATAGGTACCTCTAGTTCAGGAAGCGTATTTTATGGTTTGGCTATCGCTGCTTCCGAAATTTTCGAAAAGTATACAGATATTAATTCGACGGTGGAACCTGTGGGTGGTTCGGATCCGAATATGTTTGCGATTCATGATAAAAAAATTGAGTTAGGAGTTGCCAATGCATTTGCAGCCCAAAATGCGTATAATGGCGCAGCCCCTTATACTGAACCTGTTAATGTAAGCTTAGTTGCTCAAGGTCAAGCTAGCTTCAGACAAATTCTTGTTCGTACAGATGCGGGAATTGATAGTCCGGAAGATTTAGAAGGAAAAACTATTATCGCTAGTCGTCCACCATTACCAGAGCTAGAGTTGATTGCAAACGCAATGTTTGAGGCCTATGGTCTGGATACTAGTACGATGAAACTAGTTTCAACTGCCAATACAACTGAAACAGATGAGGCGTTAGCTGTTGGTAGCGCAGATGCTGCTTTATATCCTGCTAGTTTAGGTAGTCCGCTCTTAAATGAATTAACAGCATCCGGAAAGGTGAAGTTTTTAGAAATCAGTGATGAAAAGCTTAAAGAGATGGCAGAGATTTTACCGTCAGCTATTATTCCAGGTGTGATTCCAGCTGGTACTTATACAAATCAGGATCAAGATATAAATGCATTCTATTTTAATACGTATCTTGTTGCCGGTGGGGATGTGCCTAATGAAACAGCTTATGAACTTACAAAAGCGTTATTCGATAATCATGAAGAATTTGCTCAGATGAACAAAGCTGCTGAGGAGTGGACATTAGAAGCTACTCTTGATAATCCGAGTATTCCATTCCATGACGGCAGTATTCAATATTTTAAAGAAGTCGGTGCATGGAATGATGAATTACAGGCTGTTCAAGATTCATTAAAGAAATAAATACATGGATGTGACGGGCTTGAACAGTATGCTCGTCACAACCTATTTATTATTGACTTACCGGAATAAAGGAGGTTGTTAATTTGTCAGAAAAATCAATTACGGTGGCAGATGATAGGTTACATGGTCTTGAAAGTAGCTGTACAGCTGCTGAAGCCATGCTAGAGGCACTTCAAAATGCCGGGGTTTCCTACATATTTTCAAATTTAGGCAGTGATCACCCTACATTTATAGAAGCAATGGCAAAGGCATCATTAGAAAACAAACAATTGCCAAAGGTGATTATATGTCCACATGAGTATGTTGCCTTATCAGCAGCACATGGATTTGCTCAAGTAACTGGGAAACCGCAAGCAGTGTTTGTCCATTTAGATGTGGGGACACAAAATTTAGGTGGAGCAGTTCACAACGTATTTAGAGGAAGAATTCCAGTATTGATTTTTGCCGGTGATACGCCATACACAGTCGAGGGCGAATTAATGGGGACTAGAAATACACCTATTAATTTTTTACAGGATATTTATGATCAACGTGGTATTGTCCGACCATATGTAAAATGGGAATATGAAATTCGCACAGGAAAAAACATTCAACATTTGATATACCGTGCTCTGCAGTTGTCAAAAAGCTCTCCACAGGGTCCTGTCTATCTAATGGGGGCAAGAGAGGTACTAGAAGAGGAAATTAGCAAGCCGGCCATTTCAACAAAGGGTTGGGACCCTATTGAAAAGCATGGTCTTACGAAAGAATCCATCGCCCAACTTATTGATGATATTAATCAAGCAGAAAATCCTTTAATTATTACATCAAATGTAGGGCGTGAACAAAAAGCTGTTAGTGAATTGGTTCAGTTTGCCGAGAAACTAGTCATTCCTGTCATTGAAATTGATCCTAATTATATGAACTTTCCTTCAGACTCACCACTGCATCAAGGTTACCAAACAGATGGAATTCTGCAGGAAGCGGACTTAATTATTGTCATTGACAGTGATGTACCATGGGTACCTTCTAAGGGCCAGCCTAATAGTACAAGTAAAGTATATTATATAGATCCTGATCCTTTAAAAGAAAAGATTCCGTTATGGTATGTACCATCTGAGAAATTTTATCAAGCAGATTCGTATGTTGTCTTAAAACAACTGAATGAGTTTTTACGGAATCAACCAGCCAATCAAAAAGCAGCAGCACGCCTATCAAAATATAAAGAAAGGCATAACAATCTTCGCTTGAGCTGGGTCAAGAATGAGGAGAATAGCATTGCTGATAATGCAATATCTCCACAATTTCTTTCAGCATGTCTCAGAGAAGTTATTGAAGAAGATACGATTGTATTAAATGAAACGATTACAAATTCGTTAAATGTATTAAAGCACCTGCCGCGGACTAAACCAGGAACTTATTATGGTAATGGTGGTACAAGTTTAGGCTGGCATGGAGGAGCAGCAATTGGGGTTAAATTAGCTGCGGAAAACAATACTGTCGTTGCTTTAGCAGGAGATGGCGGGTTTTTATTCAGTGTACCATCATCTGTTCACTGGATTGCTAAAAGATATCAAGCTCCATTTATGACCGTTATTTATAACAATCATGGTTGGAATGCGACAAAACAAAATGTCCTTCGTCTTCACCCAAATGGTATTGCAAGTCAAAATGATACCTATTGGGTCAATTTTGAAGAGCCATCTAACTACGCGAAAATTAGTGAAGGTGGGGGGGCTTACGGTGAAACAGTAACGGAACCATCCCAATTAAAAGCAGCATTAATACGTGGTCTTGCTGCAGTTAAAAGAGGCCAATCAGCAGTAATTGATGTTCATTTAAAGCCGATTTCTTTGCATCACTATTAAAGGTTAAGTTAAATGTTTTTAGATAGAAAGTTACGAATTCTTTAATAGAAAATTTCTAATTAACACTATTTTTTTTGTTGATTCTATAGGAAACTTCTATTTTACAAATAGACTATTTTGAATTAACATAAAATTAAGAATATTAAATCTAAACAATTAAGCTAGGTGAAAGCCAGTGGACTTAAAAAACGTACTAACATTTGTCACTGTTGCTAGAGAAATGAGCTTTGCTCAAGCTTCACATATTTTGCATTTAAGTCAGCCTTCAGTAACAGCACGTATACAAACATTAGAGACTGAATTGGGGAAGACACTTTTTGATAGAAAAAGACGTAATCTCCAACTCACGAAGGAAGGTGAGGCGTTTTTACCTTTTGGACTACAGTTGTTAGAGATTCAAAGTGAAGCAAAGGAAAAATTAAATAGCTTAAATGATACTTTAGAAGGAAAGATTACGATCGGGGCAACTGCACTTTGGTCTGTGTATATTCTGCCATCTATACTAGGTGATATTTTAAAGAAATATCCAGGTGTAGAAATTAAAGTTGTTACCGGAAATACAGTAGGAATTGCAAATATGTTATCGAAAAATCAGGTGGATATCGGTCTCGTTTCTTCTGAAGTAAAGAAAAAGGGGGTTATGGAGTATCACATAGCGGAGTGTTCGTTGAGTTTAATTTGTAGTCCAGATCATCCTTTCGCATCGAGAACAATTGATATGGAAGAAATGCTTAAGGCGCCAATGGTCACGTATCAACAAAATTCTGATGCATGGAAGACCATTAAAAGGATCTATTCTATGTATGGTTCCTCACCTAATGTTGTGATGGAGCTGAATCAGATTGAGGCGACGAAACAAATGGTCAGCTGCTCACCTTTTATTTGTATCCTGCCAACTATTAGTGTGGAGAAAGAACTAGAAAAAGGACAATTGAAAAAGGTGAATGTGAAGGATTTACCACAAATTATCGAGAATATGTCAATGATTTTTCAAGAGGAGAAGGGCTCGTATAAAGTTATAAATTTGTTTAGAGAAGTATTGAAACGAAAAATTGGAAATAAAAAACTCGGCTAGAGTTCAAATATAAGGAGGAAATAAGATGTTATCACGTGAAGACAATGAATTATTGACACGAGTAGGTCCAGATACACCAATGGGGCAACTATTTAGACGGTATTGGATTCCAGCCATGCTATCGGAGGAATTACCTAAGCCAGATTGCCCGCCAGTTAAAATTAAATTATTAGGAGAAGAACTGCTAGCGTTTCGCAGTACGGATGGAAAAGTAGGTCTTGTAGATGAGTATTGTCCACACCGAAAAGTATCTTTATATTTTGGTAGAAATGAAGAATGTGGAATTCGCTGTGTTTACCACGGCTGGAAGTTTGACATTAATGGGAATTGTGTAGATATGCCATCTGAACCTGCTACTAGTAACTTTAAAGATAAGGTCAATATCAAGTCATATCCATGTGAAGAATTTGGCGGTGTAATTTGGACGTATATGGGACCAAAGGAACATATGCCAAAACTGCCAGAACTAGAGTGGGGACTGGTACCTTCTGAACATACGTATAAGTCAAGACGTATTCAAGAATGTAATTATCTCCAAGCTCTTGAAGGTGGTCTAGATTCAAGTCACATTTCATTCCTTCACCGTGGCGGCGGTGGTCAAGGATTTATTGGACTTAAAAATAACGCAGCTAGTAAAATACCAAATTATCTTACTTCAGATACTGCACCGAAATTTGAGGTGGAGAAAACAGATTATGGCATGATGGTTGGTGCTAAACGTCACGCTGAAGAAGGCAATCTTTACTGGAGAATTACACAGTTTTTAATGCCATGGTATACGATGATTCCTCCATTTGAAAACGCTCCTAGAGGTGCGCATGCATGGGTTCCAATGGATGATGAAAATGTTTATACATGGAATATTAACTGGAATCCTACACGACCTTTAACAGAGCATGAAATTGACGTCTTAAAACAAGGAAGAGGTATCCATATGGAGCTGATTCCTGGTACATTAAGACCAAAACAAAATAAAGATAATGATTATTTAATAGATCGTGAACTTCAAGCAAGTGGAAAATCTTATACAGGCATCCTTGGAATTGGTGCACAGGATAGTGCAGTACAAGAAACACAAGGTGCCATTGCTGATAGATCTCAAGAGCGTTTGGGCTCCAGTGATGCTGCGATTATTGCTGCACGACGAATCTTACTAAATGCGGTGAAAACCTTACAGGCGGGTGGTACACCTCCTGCTCTTGAGCCAGAAACTCATAATGTACGATCTGCATCAGTTGTATTACCTGAGGGCATTCCATTCCAAATTGGAGCAAAAGATGTTTTAACAACAGTTGATGGCGACTTTGTTCATGAGAAAGAAAAATCAAGTAATGCAGTAACAAGTCAGCAGAGTAAAGCTTAGAAAACTAGTAGATATGATTGAAAGCGGGAATTGTTTTCCCGCTTTCATTATCGTATGCAAGTAAGTTGGAAAAACAGAGTTTATTTTAGGAGGTAAGGTATGAATAGCCAAAAGGTCATGGCCGCTGTACAGGTTGGTCATAAACAAACAGAAGTACAAGCTTTCAATATTCCTGATATCCCAGACGATGCAGGATTGCTCAAGGTTGAAATATCAGGTGTATGCGGTAGTGATTGGCCGGATTATAAAAAGGATGAGGGGCCGCGTATATTAGGACATGAAGTTGTTGGTTATATAGAAAAGGTTGGTAAGTATGCTCAAGAGCGCTGGGGTGTAAAAGAAGGTGACCGCGTAGCGTTAGAGGAATATTTGCCATGTGGTCATTGTCGCCGCTGCAGAACGGGTGAATTTCGTTTATGTTCGGCTACAGATAAATGGAATGGCGGAATTCGATTTGGTTTTACAGGGACTTCAGAACAGCCTTCACTTTGGGGCGGTTATAGCCAATATTTATATTTACATCCCAATTCAGTTTTTCATAAGGTACCAGACCATGTTCCAGCTAATCAAGCAGCACTAGCCTTGCCATTAGGTAATGGCATTGAGTGGACAATTAATGAGGGCGGTGCAGGGCCTGGGAAAACCGTATTAATTCAAGGTCCAGGACAACAAGGACTAAGCTGCGTGCTCGCCGCGAAACAAGCAGGTGCCGATACAATTATTGTTAGTGGCTTGACAGCAGATAAGGACCGATTTGAAGTTGCCAAAAAATTCGGTGCCGATTATACAATTGATGTTCAAAAAGATGATCTTGTCGATAAAGTCTCCGAGATTACGAACGGTGAAATGGTTGATCTTGTTATTGATGTAGCTGCTGGTGGTCCTGCAACAGTAACGTTAGCAATGGAAGTAGTAAAAATAAGAGGTACGATTATTATCGGCGGAAAGAAACATCAGGAAATTCCAGGGTTTTTTAGCGATAAATTAATGTCTAAGTGTATCACAATGAAAGGTGTTCGTGGTCATAGCTACGAATCAGTCGAGCGTGCAATTGCTCTGATTGCATCAGAAAAGTATCCATTACATGAAATGTGTACACATGATTTTGGTTTAAATGAGGTTGATTTAGCATTGAAAACGGTCGGCGGAGAAGGTGTAAGTGGAGCAATTCATGTTAGTGTAGATCCATGGAAGTAATGTAACGTAACTAGTAGCACCTGCAGGAAATAACAAAAAATAGACTCAAGAAAGAGATTGTTTTTCAACAACGAAGGAGGCGATCGAAGTGATGAAGTCTGATAGTTTAGATGAAATGCTGTCTTATTTTAGCGGAAAAACTATTGCTATTCTTGGTTATGATGATCAAGGCTTCGAGCATGCAAAAAAATTAACAGAATATAATGTAAATGTTTTAGTTGTGTTAAGGGAATGTACAAGTGATGAAAGGTGGAAAAAAGCTGGATTTGAAGTTGTAAGTGTGTGGGATGCAGTTGATAAAGCAGATATTTTACAGGTATGGTAATTTTATGAAAAGTATAAAAAGTCTATCTCTAGTGATAAAGCATTAAGCTTAACGCTGGGATAGACTTTTTTTATGCTTTAAGAAAGTTTAACTTCGCTAAAGGAATAAAGTATAAGAAAAGCAAGCCTTTAGATACATCACCTTTTGCCATTAACGGCAAGTGAGGTGTTTTTCTAATGTTAATAGGCTTATTTTCCAATACTTATGTAGTAATAATATACTAATCTACTAAATTTTCAATAAATCAATTCAAATAGTTTTGACTTTTCAGAATTATTATTATAGTATATGTAATATCAAATTCGTTTTTACGATAAAATTCTCTTCAAAACGAGGGATTTTAACAAGTTTTTCACGGTTTGTATGGTAGAAACTGTGTATTTACAGTAGGAGTTGATGCTATGAAAATTAACCATGATATTGCAATCCCGATCGTTCAAAAACTTATGACCATGATGAATTACAATATTAATATCATGGATGATCGTGGCATTATCGTTGCCAGCACTGATGAAAATCGAATAGACAGTATTCATGAAGGAGCTTTAAAGATTCTTCAGTCGAAACAACCTTTAATCATATATAACGAAGATACAAAACTATTTTCCGGTACAAAAGCAGGCGTTAATTTGCCAATAGAATTTTTGGGTGACATTCTTGGTGTGGTAGGGATAACAGGGGATCCTCATGAGTTGATGCAATTAACTCAAATGACAAAGATAACTGTAGAGCTAATGCTGCAACAAGAATATATGCAAAAGCAAACACAATTTAAACAGCAGCTTTTGTACTCATGGGTAATGGAGCTTATTAGTCCTGATACATTAGATGAAAAAAGACTTAGAAGACATGCCAATCACTTTTTACATATAGATTTAACAAAGGACTGCAGTGTGCTTTTAATAGAATTAAAGGATTTAGAATGTTCCTCCAACTTAGATGATTTTATTAAGAAAAATGAACAGAAAACAGCAATGCTGCAAAGAATTAAGGATATGCTGCCAGAAAATACACTTCTTACTTTAATCGAAGATAGTTTAGTGTTTATTGGGTTGTCTTTAGAAACAATTGAGGTAGAGTTGGAAATTGCTGAGAAAGTACATCGATTGTTAAATGACAAATATAAAGACGCCTTCTTAACTCATATAGGAATTGGTAATAGATATAAAGATATAGAAGGATTTCGTCGCTCCTATATGGAGGCGAGACAAAGTATAACCTTAATGAATAAGTTTGAAAAACATGCTGCTATTAGTCATATTAAAGAATGGGGCTTAATTAGGATTATTGACCAGCTTCCATCTGGAATAAGGGAAGAACTTTTAACACAATATCCTGTTGATAAGTTACCTTCAGATCTAATTAAGACATTAGAAGTTCTTTTTGAAAATGATCATAATTTAGCTACAACCGCCAAACAGTTACACATACACCGTAATACATTAACATATCGCTTAGAATGTATTACACAATTAACACAGCTTAACCCAAAGTCAGTTAAAGATTCAACAATCTTATTAATTCTAACGATTCTAAATAATTTAGAAAAATAAATCAGCCTATTTTTGGTAATATGCACTAAATAATAATAAAAAAAAGACAATATTTTGTTGTTAATTACAATGATTTTGGATGCTAAATGTAGTTAAATAGTATTAATTATATTATTTAAAATTTTCCAAAAATGAGCACATAAAACGAACATCCAATAAAGTGAGAAGTTTTAATAACTTATTAAGTAAACGTTTTCATTTCTTTTTAGTATTGTGTGAGCAGGAGAAACTTTTGATTAATTAACTGAATCTTCATAATTATTTTTTTGTAACTTTATATTAAGTTGGTAAGGAGGAGTACAATGATAATCGACCGAATTGACCATATCGTTTTAACAGTTAAAGATGTTGAGAGAACAGTAGACTTTTACAGCAATGTTTTAGGTATGGAAGTTCAAGTATATGGTGGGAAGTGGAAGACGATGGCTTTTGGGCAGCAACGGATCAATCTCCATGAACTTGGCAGTGAAGTACCGATAAGGGCGCAAAATCCTACACCTGGCTCTGCGGATATTTGTTTAATCGCATCAACTCCTATTGAAGAAGTAATACAACATGTTAAAGCTAAAGGTGTTGAAATAGAAGAAGGACCAATTATGAGAGCTGGAGCATTAGGACAGCTAGAATCCATTTATTTCCGTGACCCTGATAATAATTTGGTAGAAGTTTCAAATTATCCTAAATAACCGGTTGTGAAAAAAGGAGTGGAATAGAATGTCAAATACAACACCTGATAATACACCAAAATTAATTGATACAGATGTACATAATTCATTGGGAAGTCGTGCAGAACTACTTCCTTACTTACCAAAAGTTTGGCATAAGCAATGGCTAGATACTGGTGAGAATGTAAGTGGCTACTATAGTCAAATTGGGCAACGAAGAAAAGATGCCTATACACCAAGTGGTGGAAACCCGGGTAGTGACCCTCATTTTCTACTAGAACACCATGTGGACAAATACAATATCGACTATGCAATCCTAACACATTCAACACTTACTTTAGGACTTTGTGTCCACTATGACCCTGATTATGCAAATGGAGTAATTTCAGCACATAATGACCACATGGTAGAACAATGGTTAAGCGTTAGCCCTAAATATAAAGGTAGTATTTTAATAAATCCGAGTGATCCTGAAGCGGCTGTGAAGGAAATTGAAAGAATGGCTAAGCATCCTGATATGATTCAGGTGATGATGGCTAGTGCCTCACCGAAGTTATATGGTCAAAGATTTTATCATCCTATTTATGAAGCAGCCGAACGAAACGGATTGCCTGTAGGCTTACATCCAGGTATGGAAGGTAGCACACTCACTGGAGCTCCGACACCATCCGGATTCCCAACTCGATATTTTGAATACCATAACCTGCTTCCAACTAATTTTATGGCACAGGTAAATAGCTTTGTATGTGAAGGTGTTTTTGAAAAATTCCCTAACCTAACTGTTGTAGCAATTGAAGGAGGAATAAGTTGGTTGCCGCATTTAATGTGGCGCATGGATAAAAATTATAAGGCGTTGCGTGATACGGTGCCATGGTTAAAGAAAAAGCCATCAGAATATATTAAAAAGCACATTCGATTAACAACACAGCCAATTGAAGAACCTGAGAATCCTCTTCACTTAAGGCAGATTTTTGAAATGTGTGATGCAGAAGATATTATTATGTTTTCATCTGACTATCCTCATTGGGATTTCGATCATCCTGGTATGGTGTTAAATCATTTGCCAAGGGAAATGCGCGATAAAATAAAGGCTAAAAACGCCATTGATCTTTACGGTCTTAATCAGAAAGTAAGTGAAAATACCACTGTCTAAGGAGTAGGGGGAAATCTATGAAACTCAAGCAATATCAATATCCTGTTACATCGATAGACTGGGGAGAAACGACTAACTATCAGTTTGGTACGCTTTCAATTAATTATGATGATCTAATGAAGGAATTAAGTCAAAAAGGCGACCTCGATCAGGTTGTAATAACAGATATTGAGTTAGTTCTTCCAGGTACAAATACGCGGGTAGTTAATATATTTGATGTGTTACCTGCTCAGGCCCGGTTAGGTGAGAATTCAGTCAACTATCCTGGAGTGCTTGGGCCAGCCCAAACAGTTGGTGATGGTGATTCTGCTGCATTAGAAAATTTCGCTGTGCTTGCTATTTCATCAATTGAAGAGCGTGACAATAAGCTGTTAGATATGGCTGGAATTGGTGCTACGTTAACACCATATTCTGAATTTTTTCATGTAGCATTCCGAGCAGAGCCAAAAAAAGAAATAAGTCAAGCAGTTTACTATCTAGCGCTAAAAAAAATAGGATTACGAATAGGAAGTTATTTAGCTAGAACTGCTGCAACTTCTCAACAATGTCCAATAACAAAAACCTATTCTCTGGAAACGGGTGACTATAAATTACCCAATGCTGCTTATGTTTTTATGATTGCATCGCATCAAAAATCAGAGACAGGCGAACCGATCTTGTATGGTGATGATGTTTCAGGGCTGCTACCGACAATTTTACATCCCAATGAGGTATTGGACGGCGCGGTAATTGCTCCATTTTGGAACTTAGGTATAGATACGTATACATTTATAAATAATCCTGTTTTGTTGGAGCTATACGATCGACATGGTAAAGATATTAACTTCACTGGAGTTGTCATTTGTGTTGCACATATAACGCGTGAAAAGAGAGCCCGAACGGCAACGATGATTTCAAATCTTGTTCATGAAATATTAAATTCGGACATAGCTGTCTTAACAAAGTTAGGTGGCGGAATACCGGAATCTGATTTGATGGCTGCTATCGAATTACTTGAAGAAAACGGAGTTAGTACATCTTCAGTTATTTGGTCTACGATGGGAAATGGTACAATCAAAGATTCGTTGTCAGCCCATTCAGATGCGGCTAATGCCTTAGCATCGGCAGGTATTTTCGATGAAACGGTTGAGCTGCCAGGACAGGAAATTGTTGTTGGTGGAACGAACGTCGATCATCTTATAAGTGAACAAAGTGGAAACTATCATGATGCACATGAGCCTATTCTAGTACATTATCGCCATATTTGTGGGGCTATTAGTCAATTAGGAGCTTCGAAGGTAGGAATGATTGAAGTTTAGATCCTACAGAATCATAGAAAGGAGCGTGAATGAATGATAGAAACCAAACCAGTACGAGTAGTTCATTATCTTAACCAGTTTTTTGGAGGTATAGGTGGAGAAGATAAAGCTGGGATCGCACCATATACAGTTGAAGGTGCTGTGGGACCTGGACGTTTATTAGAGCAATCGTCTAATGGATCCATAAAAGTAATAGGTACGGTTATATGCGGTGATAATTATTTCGTAGAAGAACCTTCCGCTCTAATAAAAATACTCGAATTAATTCGGCCATACAAAGCTGAGGGTTTCATAGCTGGTCCAGCTTTTGCAGCAGGACGATATGGTGAGGCCTGTACGTCTGTTAGCTCCGCGGTAAAAGAGGAACTTTCTATTCCAGTCATAACCGGCCTTGATCCTGCTAGCCCTGCGGTTGAACGCTACCGTCAACAATTATGGATTGTTAAAACGGGAAATTCAGCTGTTGATATGAAAAAAAGTATGCCGCGCATGGGAAGTATTTTATATAAGAAAGTATGTGGAGAATCTCTTTCAAAAGAAGAGGTAGATTATTTAGTTTCTAGCGGCTTGAAAAAAAATATCGTTTGGGACGAACATGCTGCAAAACGGGCTGTTCAAATGGCTTTATCTAAATACTATCGGGAATCATGGAAAACGGAAGTTCCGATGGTGAAGCATGAACAAGTTCCTCCAGCCGAGCCTATTCGTTCAAAAGTAATAAAGTTAGCATTAGTAACCGATGGTGGCCTCGTTCAAAAAGGCAATCCAGAGCGAATGTCGGCTGTCCGCTCTAAGAAATGGTGCCAAATTGATGCTACATCTTGGTCTAAATTATCGGAAGACTTAGTAGATGTTAATCACGGCGGCTATGATACTAGATTAGTAGCAGCAGATCCGAATCGTCTCATCCCTCTGGATGTGGTTAGAGAATTGGAGAAAGAAGGTCAGATTGAATTACATCCTTACATTTATTCTACTGCTGGAGTTGCAACGGCAATAGAGGATGCAGCAGGATTTGGTCGGGAGATAGCTATCGAATTAAGAAATGCGGGTATTCAAGCTGCCATTCTAACCTCAACATGAGGCACAAGTACACGCTGCGGTGCAGCGATGGTAAAAGAATTGGAAAGAGCAAATATTCCTGTAGCACATATTTGTACGATCACAAACGTTGCGTTAGAGGTTGGGTCAAACCGGGTTATACCTTCTGCAAGTGTTCTGTATCCTACGGGTAATCCAAAACTTTCGCTAGAAGAGGAACTGAGATTTAGGAAAGAAATTGTGATACAAGCTCTTAAATCGATTCAGGCTGAAATCGGGGCTGCAACAATATTTGAATATGCATGATAATATCTAAAACGTTGAAGTAACTTGCAATTTTTGAAAACGTTTTAATAGTATCGTGAAATATTATATAGTTTTTAAGTTTTATAGAATAAAAAATAGTAAATAAGGATTAGGAGGAGTTAATTTGAAAAAACGTTTAGGGATTTTATCGCTGATTTGTTTGTTAACTATCATGCTTTTAGCAGCATGTGGGGGCAGTGGTTCAGAGCAAGCACAAACAGATTCAAAAGCAGGTTCTGAAGAAAAAACAGAATCAACAGAAGGTAGTTCTGGTGAAAATGCAACAGGTGAAATTGATGATTCTGTAGCAATTGGTACACATAGTGCTGGTAGTGGTTATCATACTGTTGGTTCTGGTTTAGCAAAAATTATTTCTGATAATACACCAATTCGTGGTAATGTTCGACCAACTGCTGGTCCACAAGCGTGGATTAATGATTTAAATAGTGGAAATCTTGAATTTGGTTTAATTAATAATGTAGATATTGCGTTCGCTTATAACGGTGGTCCAGGTTATGAAAAGCCAATTGAAAACATTCGTACTGTATTTGGTGGTATGCCGATGAATAGTACAGGTTGGACTGTAAGACGTGACAGTGGTATTACAAGTATTAGCGAGTTAAAAGGTCAACCAGTAGCAAGTGGCTTTGGTGGGAACTTCTTAATCGATCTTATTTTACGAGCAGAATTAGAATCTGTGGGCTTAACTTATGATGATGTAAAACCAGTTCCAGTACCAGAATTCCAGGCTTCTTTAGATGCAATCCAAGAAAATATGGTTGCCGGGGCATATGCTGGTTCACCAGACTCAGCTAAGGCACAAGAAGTGGGTTCTGCAATTGGCGGTCTTCGTGTACTTCCATTTGGTGATTTAAAACCAGAAGATATTTCAGCAGACGGTAAAGCACCTGCTGAAAAGCAAGCACTTCTTGAAAAATATTTACCAGGTGCATCGTTTTCTGTCGTTCCTGCTGGTGTAGGTGTTTTAGAAGAAGATACAGTTCATATTCGCTATGACATGACATTAGTAGCATCTGCTGATGTTTCAGCAGATACTGTCTACACAGTTTTAAAGTCTATTTGGGAAAATTACGAAGAAATGCATGGTTTAATTTCTTATACAAATGATTTAAGCCCTGAAGTAATGCCGCGTCCGAATCCAGGAGCTCCATACCATGAAGGTGCAATTAAGTTCTATAAGGAAATGGGTGTATGGACTGACGAACACGAAAAGCTTGCTGAATACACTCCACAATAGAGTTTAACTATTGACATCAAGGGAGGCGGTTATGGATATGGCAGAAGATAAGAAAATAAAAAAACCAGAAGATAAATCGCAACGGCATCGAACGCTAACCGGTGTAGCACGTTGGTTTCAAATCGCAGTATCCGTTTTACTTTTAGTACTTGGAATGATGTTCATTTTAAAAGTGCATATCCGATTAGGTATACCGATATATGCCGAACAATGGATAGGTTTATTCATGAGTTTGTTCCTATTTAATACATTCCTCACCGTACCAGCAACAAAGCGGTCCCCTAGGGATCGCTTGCCCTGGTATGATGCTATATTAGCTATTGCATCAATACCTTCTGGGATTTTTATTGCGATGAATTATGCTGATATATTACTAACATTAGGTCAAGTCACAAATGAGCGTGTAATTTACGGAGCAATTGCAATTCTCCTTATTTTAGAATCAGGTCGCCGCTTAATAGGTTTAAGTTTAGTTATTATTGCTGCGGTATTCATTTTATACGGTGCTTATGGTTCATTACTACCTGGTGCAATTGCAGGTGCTGAACTATCATGGGGGCAACTTATTACTTATTTATATCTTGATAATAGTAGTACATTAAATATGTTAGGATTAGCTGCTACTTTCGGTTTTGCATTTGTGTTTTTCGGTCAGGTGTTACTGAAGTTTGGCGGCGGTGACGGTTTAACAAATATTGCCTTACTTGCCTTTGGTAAAACACGAGGGGGTCCTGCAAAAGCAGCAGTTGTAGGTTCAAGCCTTGTAGGTACTGTCAGTGGTGCCCCTATGTCAAACGTTTTTCTAACAGGAAGTGTAACGATTCCATTAATGGTTCGCAGCGGTTATCATCCGCGTTTAGCAGCTGCAATTGAAGCGGTTGCATCATCTGGTGGGCAAATCACACCACCAGTAATGGGTATTGCTGCATTTATTATCGCGGAACGTTTAGGTATTCCATACCAAGAGGTAGCGATTGCAGCAATCATTCCAGCTTTATTATTCTACGTAGCTGTGTTTGTTCAAGTAGACTTAGAGGCTGGAAAAAAAGGTTTAAGAAAGTTAAGCAACGATGAAATGCCAACAAAAAAACAAACGATGCAACAAGCATGGCCGGTACTAACTGTACTTTTCGTGCTAATCTACACATTGTTTGTAATGAATCTTGCACCGGCAACTTCCGCAATCTATACTGGATTAATTGGTATTCCGATATTTGCTCTAGTTAAAGAAAATAGAAAAGATTTTCTTAAAAAACTTTGGCAAATTGTTGAGGAAAATGGGCGTATGTTACTTGATGTAGGTAGTGCATTAGGGATTGCGGGTATGGTAGTTGGAATTATGAACGTTTCAGGTTTAGGGTTCAGTATTGGTTATACATTGACATTAATCGGTGAACACAGCCTATTTCTGTTATTGTGCGCAGCCGCCATTGGGTCTCTATTCTTAGGTATGGGAATGCCATCTGTAGCAGCTTATGCTCTCGTTGCTGTTTTAGTTGGTCCTGCATTAGTTGATTTTGGGCTTAATCCGTTAGCTGCACATTTATTTATATTCTATTTTGCAATATTATCAAACTTTACCCCGCCGATTGCTTTGGCAGCGTTCGCAGGTGCGTTTATAGCGCAAACAAACCCAATCAGAACTGGGATTACCGCAGCAAGACTTGGAACACTAGCTTATATCGTGCCGTTTATCTTTGTTTATAACCCGAGCATGATTATGCAAGGTGAAGCTAGTGAAATCATAATATCAGTTCTTACAGCAATTGTAGGAACATTTGTAATTGGTGCAGGTCTTGTTGGGTACATTTTCAGTCATCAGGGATGGCCTGCCCGCATTCTAATCCTAGCTTCAGGTGGAGCATTATTGTATCCTGTAACAGGGGTCAATATAACATTAGGAATTAATATAGTTGGTTTTGTTATAGCTGTTATTATGGTCATGTTATCATATAAAAATAGTAAAAAACCAATTATTAATGAATCCGAATCTCTTCAACATAGTATTTAAACAGACGTAAAAAAGAGGTGAATTCTATCACCTCTTTTTTACGATTGAAAGTAATGTTCAATATTTATATTGTCTTCGTGATTGTCGATAAACTCCTCAAGGAACTGAGTATGGGTTAGATGTTGCAAATTATATTGAAATAAACAACGTTTAGTTATTTGCACAAAAAATTGTACGTGAAAGCCAGGAGATTTCATTATTAAATCCAATGTAAATATTAATAATTTCTGTAAAATTATAAGTAGTAGGATTCTTCAGGCAAAGGATGGATTATTTTGAATATATTAATAGCTCCAGACTCTTTCAAAGGAAGTTTATCTGCTTTACAAGCAGGAAATATTATAAAAAATGCTTTTATAGAAGTAATTCCAGATGCTAATCTAGATGTTGTCCCAATGGCTGACGGTGGTGAGGGCACATTAGATACACTTTTGTTTGTGACGGGTGGTAAGCGATTACATTTAGAAGTAACCGGTCCCCTACAGAAAAAAGTTGGGGTCGAGTTTGGAATTCTTGGTGACAATAAAACGATTGTGATTGAAATAGCTAAAATAGCAGGGTTACCAATGGTCGCTGTTGATCAGCAAAATCCACTTGAAACAACTACCTATGGAATAGGTGAAGTTATTAAGGCATGTTGTGAAAAAGGTTATCGTGATTTCATTATTGGACTTGGAGGAAGTGCTACAAATGATGGAGGATTAGGAATGCTTCAAGCTCTTGGAGTATCATTCCTAGATAAGAATAAGCAGCCGGTATTACCAATTGGTAGGTCTGTTTCGCAAATTGAGCATGTAGACTTTTCAACTATTCAACCGGACATAAAGGAATGTAAAATTCAAATAGCAAGCGATGTAGATAATCCTTTATGCGGAGATAATGGAGCAACGGCAGTGTTCGGGCCACAAAAAGGGGCAACACCAGATATGGTAGAAAAGCTAGATCGAGCCCTATCAAAATATGCAACGCTTATTGAAAACCACCTTAATAAAACCTATCAATTTAATAAAGGTGCAGGTGCTGCAGGTGGTTTAGGCTTTGCATTTTTACTGCTTGGTGCCGAAATTACCTCAGGTGCGAAACTAATGGCTGAGTCTACTAAATTAGTAGATAAAATAAAGGCTGCAAATTGGGTCATAACAGGTGAGGGACAAAGCGATTTTCAAACACTTTTTGGTAAAGTGCCAGGATATATTGGCAAAATTGCCGAAGTTAATAATGTAAAAGCTCTTTTATTATCAGGCAGTTTAGGTAAAGGATATGAAGAGTTATATCAATATTTTATTAGCTGTGATTCTATTGCAAATGGACCCATATCGCTCCAACATTGTATGGAACATGCAGAGGATTTGTTATTTAAGAAAGCATACAATTTAGCTAGATTGCTAAAAGGTCTTGATGAGAAAGATAAGAAGATTTTAGAAGGTTCAGTATCAAGATGATTTATTTTAATTACTTGGGTTAATAGTTTGATTAGGGGGTAGAATGCAATGAGTGAACAAAAAGTGGATAGACATGTTGTTGCCAGTAAACAGGAGTTAATTGAAGCAGGAAAGAAGATCGTCACTATTGATGGACATGAGATCGGCGTTTTTCATGTTAACGGTGAATTTTTTGCTTGGAGAAATTACTGTCCTCATTTTGCAGCGCCGGTATGCGCAGGAGATGTCTGTGGAACACGGTTGAATTCAGACGTATACGAGTATAAGCTCGGGCTAGAAGGTCAGATTCTGCGTTGTCCATGGCATGGCTGGGAATTTGACTTGAAAACAGGTGTTCATTTAGCGGACGAGAGCGTAAAATTAAGAGGCGTAGAATTAGAAATGGACGATAACTATGTTTATATTCAAGGGAGAAAGAAATAAAGACTATGAAACATAGTTGTTACATAGCATAGGAGATGATTTAAAAAGATGAAACAAAAGATATATATTACAAGGAAAATTCCAGCTGAAATAGTTAACAAATTATCTGAGCAATTCTATGTATCGATGTGGGAAGAGGAGGATGTGCCAGTTCCTTATGATGTGTTAGAAAAAGAAATTGAGGATGTTGATGGGCTTTATTGTCTGCTAACTGATACAATTGACGCGAACTTAATGGATAAAGCTAGTAACTTAAAGGTAATCAGTACGATGGCGGTTGGTTATAATAATATTGATATTCAAGCTGCTACAGATAGAAGGATCATTGTTACAAATACGCCAGGAGTTTTAACTGAAACAACTGCAGATCTTACATTTGCATTGCTTATGGCTACTTCTAGAAGATTAATAGAAGCGTCTGATTTTTTGCGAAACGGGAAGTGGAAAACATGGTCACCGCTTTTGCTTTCAGGGCAGGATATACATGGCTCAACCTTAGGCATTATTGGACTAGGAAGTATTGGTCAAGCTGTTGCGAGAAGGGCCAAAGGATTTAATATGAATGTTTTATATTATAATCGCAGTCGTAAGCTTGAGGCGGAAAAAGAACTTGGAGTTCAATATGTCGAAAAGGACCAGCTGCTTCAGGAATCTGATTTTGTCGTTTTACTAACACCTTTTACGAGTGAAACTAAACATTTAATCGACGCTAAGGAATTATCATTAATGAAAAACACCGCCATCTTGATTAATACATCCCGTGGTGAGGTGGTCAATGAGGTTGCATTATATGAGTCGCTAAAAGAGGGACAAATATGGGCTGCTGGACTTGACGTTTTTCAACAAGAACCAGTGCCAACTGATCACCCTTTATTGACACTTCCAAATGTTGTCACTTTACCTCATATCGGAAGTGCGAGCATGCAAACTAGAACAGCGATGGCATACCTTGCGGCAGATCAATTAATGGATGGTTTAAAGGGAATAGCTCCGAAAAATACGATAAACCCAATGGTTATAAAATCATAAATATGTATAGTCACTGAAAAACGCCTGCTAAATTTGCGTAGTAGGCGTTTATCGTGTTATCCGGTTTTTTAGATTTTGCGGCCTAGAACATAGTCTTTAAAAGTTTTCGTTGACAACAATCGATTATTTTTAGAAAGGGCTAAACCTGTAACCCTTTTAACAGGTTCTTTTAGTTCAATGATCGCTGTCTTTTCATTTGAAATCGATGCGGCAATTCGATTTGCGAATAACGTAATTCCTATTCCTTCTTCAATTAAACCTTTAATCGTTTCCACATGACTGCTTTTTAAGATAATATTTGGCTCGAACCCTGCATCACGGCACAGTTGCACTAAAGAGTTTTGTAGCCCTGTGCTAGACTGGATCATTAAAAACTTTTCTTTGGACAGTTCTTCTATTGATACTTCTTTTCGCTCTGCAAGTGGATGTGTGCTTGATACTAATAAAACTAACCGATCATTAATAAGCGGATAAAAATCAAATTCAAAATTGGCTATATACGGGTAGCTTATAAATGCAACGTCGATTTCTGAAGTTGATAATTTCTTTAATAGCGTGTCACTGTTCTCCTCGAAAATTTCCATTTCAAAGCCTGGGTAATCTTTCTGAAAGTTTGCGATCACCGAAGTAATTCCTAAGTATGTAATGGTTGACAGAGCACCAATCTTAATTTTACCTTTCATAAGGTTCGAATACTCAAACATACAGCTACGCGCATTTTCAATTTCAGAGATGATCCGTTTTGCGTATGCCAAAAAGTCTTCACCGGCAGATGTTAATTGAACCTTCCGTGTTGAACGAATAAAAAGTTGTACCCCCAGCTCATTTTCTAGCTTTTTGATTTGATCGGATAAAGTAGATTGTGAAACTGATATTTCGTCAGCAGCTAGTGAGAATTTCATGTATTTCGATAATGCAATTACATATTCTAGTTGGTGGATTTCCATTTAGTTACTCCTATCTTGATTTATCGATGACATCTATTAATACTATATCTAACATCGTTTGTATTAATCAATATTTTTATGTAAAGTAAATGGTATAGAATATTCTAAACATTCAATATTGAAAGCGTACACAATTGTAGAGGGGGGTTAAGATGCAATTAAACATAAATCATTATCCAGTTCATTCTGTTTCTTGGGGAGAATCTACTCACTATATTGATGGACAATTAGTCGTGAATCGAGACGAATTATTAGCCCATTTAGAAAAAAGTGGTGAATTAAAAGACGTTAACATAAAAGATATTGCTCTTGTGTCGCCAGGGACTAAAACAAGAATTATCAATATCTTTGACATATTCCCAGCACGAGCTAGGTTAGGAGAAGGAGCTGTTGACTATCCTGGAATTCTTGGTCCTGTACAATCCGTTGGGGATGGGGTAACTGCTTCATTAGAAAATTTCGCAGTCCTATCGGTATCAAGTGAATATGATAAATATCATAAAGTTCTTGATATGTCAGGTCCTGGGGGTACAATAACACCTCACGCTGAACTTTTTCATATCGCAGTAGTGATAGAACCAAAGAATGATAGTTTACCATCATCTGCATATAACGGTTATTTAAAAAGAATCGGGCTGCGGGTAGGAACTTACCTTGCAAAGGCCGCAGCAAAGTCAGAACCGGATAGTGAAACTAATTATTCACTTGAACCACAGCCAAAGGAGTTGCCAAGGGTAGCTTATGTATGCATGATTGCATCTCACCAAAAAGCTGTACCAGGAGAACCAATATTATATGGTGATGATGTAGGCGGTTTAATGCCGACGATACTTCATCCTAATGAATTCCTAGATGGTGCAGTTATTTCACCTTATTGGAACTTAGGGATTGATACACTTTCTTTTCAAAACAATTCAGTAATTTTGGATTTATATAGTCGCCACGGGAAAGACGTAAACTTTGTCGGTGTAGTACCTTGTGTTTCACATATTACACGGGAACGACGAGAGCTTTCAGTACTAATGGCAACAAACTTAGTACACTCGATTTTAAAAGCAGACTTAGCAGTCGTATCAAAAGTAGGCGGTGGTATACCTGAATCTGATTTAATGATGACGGTTGAATCACTTGAAAAACGAGGTGTACTAACATCAGGGATTATTTGGTCCTATTTAGGAGACGGAACCGTTAAGGATTCACTTAGTACGTATTCATTAGCAGCGAATGCCTTGGCTTCCGCTGGTATGCAAGATGACGTCATTGATTTGCCTGAACAAGAAATTATCATTGGTGGAACGTTACTAGGTCCGTTTACCGATAATCCGCATGATAAAGCCCAACCGGCACATTTGCCTATACGGGCTCGCTATAGAGATGTAAGTGGTGCAATCAATCAATTAGGTGCATCACGTGTTGCACAGGTTGAAATTTAAAAGGAAGCCTGAGGTGAAGTTAAATTGACTGAAACGAAACCAGTAAGAATTGTTCATTATCTTAATCAGTTTTTTGCTGGCATAGGAGGAGAAGAAAAGGCAGGAATTGGACCATATGTAGTAGATGGCCCGATTGGACCTGGTCTCCTTTTAGAACAAGCATCAAAAGGGAAAGTAAAAATAGTCGCTACAGTTGTTTGCGGCGATAATCATTTTGTAGAGGAACCAAACGCGCTTGAGCAAATCATCGGATTTATCGATCAATATCAGCCTGACGGTCTACTAGCAGGACCAGCTTTTGCAGCAGGTCGCTATGGCGAAGCATGCACAGCAATATGTTTAGAAACGCAAAATCGCTTAAATATACCTGTGATAACGGGTCTTGCACCTGATAGTCCATCTGTTGAAGCGTATCGGCAAACACTAACGATATTTCGAACAGGATCATCTGCTCGAGATATGAGAAAAAGCATACCTAAAATGGGTGAAGTATTAACCCAAATCATTGAAAATGGAACACTTTCAAAAACTGACCGCACTTTCTTATATCCAAAAGGACTAAAGGAAAATCAAGTTCTTGACAAAAACGCTGCACAGCGAGCAATTTCGATGTTACTAGCAAAATATCAAGGACAAGAGTGGCATAGTGAATTAACGTTTCAAGAGTTTGATATGATTGAGCCGGCGCCAGCGGTTACTGAAAAAGGCTTTAAGATTGCACTAGTAACAGATGGGGGTTTGATTTTAAAGGGGAATCCTGAGGGAATGTCATCTGGGCGTTCAAAACGTTGGTGTAAAATCAATGCGGAAACTTGGAATGAACTAACTCCGGAAGTAGTTGAAGTAAATCATTTTGGCTACGATACTCAATTTGTATTAGATGACCCGAATCGACTTGTACCGCTCGATGTGTTACGTCAACTAGAGAATGAGGGCGAGGTAAACGTTCACCCTACTATATACTCAACTGCCGGGGTATCAACAACGATTGATAATGGTGCATTATTTGGTCAAGAGATTGCTAAAGAACTTCAAAAAGCAGGCGTACAAGCTGCAATTTTAACATCGACCTGAGGCACTAGTACTCGCTGCGGTGCAGCGATGGTAAAAGAAATTGAGCGTGCTGGAATTCCAGTTGCTCAGATTTGTACGATGGTAAATGTCGCAACAGGTATGGGTGCAACAAGAGTAATACCATCACGAAGTGTCCTTTATCCAACTGGTGATCCAAATAAGACTAGGGAAGAAGAATTTAAATTAAGAAAACAACTTGTCAGTTGTGCAATTGCCGCTGTTCAAACTGATGTGAACGAACCGACGGTTTTCGATATTACATTAGCACCAAAGGTTAATGTATGAAAAAGGTGAAGTCTTTTCAAGGGGTTGAGACAAAATGAAGAATTCAAAAATATATGATGTGATCATTGCTGGTGCTGGCCCTGCTGGGATGACAGCAGCCGTCTACACATCGCGAGCCAATATGGAAACGTTAATGATCGAGAAAGGAATTCCTGGCGGCCAAATGGCGAATACAGAGGATATTGAAAATTACCCTGGGTATGAGTCAATTGTAGGTCCAGAACTTTCAGAAAAAATGTTCGAACACTCAAAAAAGTTCGGTGCAGAATATTTACGCGGTACTATCGATAAAGTGAAAGATGGGTATCCATATAAGTCTGTGATTGTCGACGGAGTTGAATATTTAACAAAATCTATCATCATCGCAACAGGTGCCGAGCATCGTAAATTAGGAGTCACAGGTGAGGAAGAACTTTCAGGCGTTGGGGTATCGTATTGTGCAGTATGTGACGGCGCTTTTTTTGAAGATCTTGAGCTTGTCGTTGTAGGTGGTGGTGATTCAGCCGTTGAGGAAGCGATCTTTTTAACAAGATTTGCATCCAAGGTTACAATTATCCATCGTCGTGATAAGCTCCGTGCCCAACCACTTATTCAAAAACGGGCATTTGAAAATGAGAAAATTGAATTTATCTGGAATCATACAGTGGAAGAAATTCTCGGCGATGGAATGGTTTCTGGGGTACGCATAAAAGAGACGAACTCTGGTAATGAATCAACAGTTTCATGTAACGGTGTCTTTATATATGTTGGTATGGATCCAATTAGTGATTGTGTGAAAGACTTAGGAATTACAAATGATAACGGCTACATTGAAGTTGATGAAAAAATGCGAACAGCTGTAAGCGGTATTTTTTCCGCAGGCGATGTAAATGAAAAAATGCTGCGCCAAATTATTACAGCAACAGGTGATGGAAGTATTGCAGCCATTTCCGCACAAATGTATGTAGAGGATCTTGAAGAAAAACTAAAAGAAACGAAAATGGAGGTATAGAATGAATACTCCTGTTATAAAAGGTGCATCCTTTGTGATTACCCATACGCCAAGCTTTGTCAGATATGGATCAAAGCCTATGCGAGAAGTGGAAAAGGATGATCAATTACTTGATAAGATTTTAGCCAATTTACGTAGTTTTGATGATGCAGTTGCATATCCTCCTAATCAAGTATTTATTGGTAACATGCGTCCGGAGTTATTAAAAGAGTATGAAAGACCATGGACTGATAAAAAAGTTGCAGAAGCAAAGCGCTTTAGTTCGATGGGTGAAGTCATGCCTGAAGTAGAATTCTACGGCTTTTTAAAAATCGCTGATCAGTATGATTTACTTTTTTTAGACGATAGATTCGTACAAGAAGAAGTAGTCGTTAGCTTAAAAAATCATCCATTAATCAATCCTGACGACTTGGCTAAACTAGAGAAAAGTTCGAATATGGAGGAAATTAACCAGAAAATCGAACAAGGTGCACTTCCTTTATATATTGAAAAAGATAGACTAATTGGCTGCATTGTGGATGGTCATAATGAAGATCATTTCTTGAATGCGCACATTTTATTAGAGAATTTAAGTAATAAAGCATCAGGCATAGTGGCGATGAGACGTGTATTAAACTCATTTGATGTTTCTCCTGATCAAATAGATTATGTGATAGGCTGTGATGAAGAAGCGGTAGGTGACCGCTATCAGCGTGGCGGCGGTAACATGGCAAAATCGATTGCTGCACATGCTGGCTGTGTAAATGCATCTGGTTCAGACGTAAAAGCATTTTGTTGTGCACCTGCACATGCTGTAAATATAGCTGCCAGCTTAGTTCAAGCCGGTCTATACGAAAATGTTTTAATCATTGGTGGTGGCTGTTTAGCAAAGCTAGGCATGAAATATGCTGGTAACCTTTCAAAAGGAATGCCGATCACAGAAGATCAATTGGGGGCTATTGCTATACTAGTTGGTACCGACGACGGTAAGAGCCCTAAAATTCGCTTAGATGCAGCAGGAAAGCATAATATCTCTGCAGGGTCGTCTGCTCAAGCAATCTATGAAGCTTTGATTGTGAATCCATTGAAGAAAGTAAATAAAGGCATTCTAGATATAGATAAATACGCTGTAGAATTGCATAACCCTGATGTAACTGAGCCAAATGGCAATGGAAATGTTCCAAAAGGAAATTATCGCACGATCGCTGCTATGGCAGTATTTAATGGTGAGATGGATCGGGCGGACATGAATACATTCGAAGATAAGTACGGAATGTTAGGGTTTTCGCCAACTCAGGGCCATATTGCATCTGCTATTCCATTTTTAGGCCATGCCAGAGATATGATTATGAATGGTGAAATTAGAAACGCGATGTTTGTTGGTAAAGGAAGTCTATTCTTAGGGAAAATGACAACACTTTCTGATGGAATGTCGTTTTTAATAGAAAAAAATGATAGGGAGGCATAATAAATGATTGAAGTAAATAAAGAAAATTTCGAATCTGAGGTATTACAATCCGAACAACCGGTAATTGTTGATTTTTGGGGCCCGAAATGTCAGCCATGTTTAAATTTAATGCCTGATGTTGAAGAGCTAGCTGAAAAACATACGCAAGTAAAGTTTGTAAAAGTGAACAGCGCTGAAAATCGACGAGTATGTATTAATAACAAAGTAATGGGATTACCAGCGTTTCTTTTATTTAAAAATGGCGAAGAAGTAAAAAGAATATCTGGTGGACAACTAACAAAAGAGGATATTGAAAACTTAGTAAGTGAAAGTCTATAAAAATAATATTTATATAGAAAATAAATAATAGTTTGAAAGGATGATTTGTAATGGAATTGAAAGGTAAAAAAGTATTTGTATTAGGTGAAAGAGATGGCGTACCAGCAGAAGCAATTGCAGAATGTGTAAAAGCAGCAGAAGCGGAAATTGTTTATACAGCAACAGAGTGCTTTGTCTGAACTGCCGCTGGCGCAATGGACCAGGTGGTCCAAGAACAATTAAAAATTGCAGCTGAAAAGTATGGCAATGAAAATGTAATCGTAATCCTAGGTTCTCCAGACGAGGATAGTGCAGATATTTATGCTGAAACTGTAACAGCAGGTGACCCTACGTATGCAGGTCCATTAGCAGGAGTAGCATTAAATTTGGGTGTATATCACATATTAGAAGATCAGATTAAGGCTGCTATTCCAGAGGATGTATACCAAGAGCAAGTAGGATTAATGGAATTATCTTTGGATAAAGATGGTATTTGCAAGATTATGAGTGAGGCAAGAGAAAAGTATATTAACTCATAATTGCTGTTGATCAATAGAAAGTCCTTCATAATCGAAGGACTTTTTATTGGAATGTTGACGGTGTATCCGTGGTGAAATATTTGAAAAAAATCTAAAAAAATGTACAAGCTGTTTACTATAGCGCAATTATCGGCTTGTACAAAATTTCCAATCTGCTATCATTATACTGATAATTTACAAAGTAAAGAATAGTTAAACAACAGTTGTATTGTTGTTATTGCTATTAAACTTGTAAACGCTTAAGTTTGCTTGATCAAAAAAGGAGAGTGACAATATGGCAGGAAATCGTGCAGTTGTATATCAAGGTGCAGGTAAAGTAACAATTGAGGATATCGCTTATCCGGATTTAATTTTAAGAGACGGTCCAGGGGTAAACCCGTTAAATGTTGGACGTAAATGTGATCATGGTGTTATTTTAAAAGTTGTTACAACAAACATATGTGGCAGTGACCAACATATGGTTCGCGGAAGAACAACTGCACCAAGCGGCTTAGTACTAGGACACGAAATTACAGGTGAAGTTATTGAAGTTGGCCGTGATGTAGAGTTTATTAAAAAAGGTGACTTAGTTTCTGTACCATTTAATATTGCGTGTGGCCGTTGCCGTAGTTGTAAAGAACAAAATACACATATTTGTGAAAACGTAAATCCTGATCGTCCTGGTTCAGCCTATGGTTATGTGGATATGGGCGGATGGGTTGGCGGCCAATCCGAGTATGTGATGGTTCCTTATGCAGACTTCCAGTTATTGAAATTCCCTGATAAAGAGCAAGCGATGGAAAAAATTATGGATTTAACGATGCTTTCTGATATTTTCCCAACAGGCTATCATGGTGCCGTTAGTGCGGGCGTTAAGCCAGGCTCAACTGTATATATTGCGGGTGCAGGTCCAGTTGGCCTAGCAGCAGCACATTCAGCACAATTGTTAGGAGCGGCTGTGGTAATCGTTGGTGATTTAAATAGTGAACGCTTGGCACAAGCTAGGAGCTTTGGATGTGAAACAGTTAACCTGCGTGAGCATTCAAACTTAGGTGAGCAAATAGAGCAAATTTTAGGTGTGCCTGAAGTGGATTGTGCCGTTGACTGCGTAGGTTTTGAAGCAAGCGCACATGGCGCAAATGCTGGCGAGGCGCCTGCAACTGTACTGAATTCGATTATGGATATTACACGTGCTGGTGGACGCCTTGGAATTCCTGGCCTTTATGTAACAGGAGACCCAGGCGCAGTTGATGAAGATGCAAAAATCGGTACATTAAAAGTACGTCTTGGTTTAGGTTGGGCTAAGGCTCATACATTTGTAACAGGCCAAACACCTGTTATGAAGTATCATCGTGACTTAATGCAGGCGATTTTAAGCGGTCGTGCGCAAATTGCGAAAGCTGTAAATGCTACACGTATCACGCTTGATCAAGCGCCAGCAGCATATGCTGAATTCGACCAAGGAGCATCGAAAAAGTTTGTTATTGATCCACATGGTAGTGTGAGAATTTAATAGAGTTTAAAAGTCTCTCTTTGTAAATAGCATTGGGAGGCTTTTTTGGCTTCAAATTAAGAATGTGTAGGGAGTATAGTGTGGAGCGTAAGTCAAAGAAGGTAATGCAATCATCGAGGTTGAAAATTGAAGATCATCCAAAAAAAGTAACGCTAGGGCGTTCTAGCGTTACCAAAATGCAAGATAGTTATTGCAAAAGCTTAAGCTAATATCAAACTTCATATACCATTACCTTTATTTTACACTTTGAACAGCTTGTTCACTTACTTGATAAGGGTCATACATTTTCATATGAATGACAATAGCAGCTATTATAAGAAAGACAAATAAAGAAAAGTAAAGAACGAGATCGCCGCCAATATTATGTAATATTGCCCCTACTAATGGTCCGACAGCGGCTCCTGTAAAACGTACAAAATTATAAACCCCAATTGAAGTGCCTTTTTCACCTTGAAATAAATTAATCAAAACCGTTGTTTGCGCAGGTAAACTAATTCCTAAAATGATTCCATATGACAACAAAAAGATTACAAGAATAGGTAAAGATAAGATTTTTACTAACATGCAAACCCAGAATCCAAACACAAATATACCAATAAGGTAGGATGATGAAATAAGTATACTTTTACGAGTATACCTTTGTTGAAGCTTGCTACCCGATATTGAACCTATAACTAGTCCCGCAGTTAAGGGTAGAAAAAATAAACCCTTGGATTCGACTGGTATTTGATATAATGAATCTAGCAATGACGGTAAAAAGACTAAATATATATAATATCCGTAAAATTGAATAAAGCCTAGTAACATAATCGAAAATGCAGCTTCATTGAAGATTATTTTCTTAAATGTATGGTATGTAATTCTTTGAGGAACCTTGTCTTTAGGCAATGTTTCATGCAAAATCATTCGGTTGTACACTAAAACAAGTATAGCAGCTATTGTTAATACGATAAAGGACCATTGCCAGTGGTAGTACCCAGAAATAAAACTTCCAACTACAGGACCTAGAACAGGGCCTAGGAACACCATTGTTTGGTAGATACTCATTGCACGGCCCCGGTCTTGAGGAGAGTATATATCGCCAATAACGGCTGCAGCAACAACTGAACCTGTGCTAATTCCAATTGCCTGAATAGCTCTTCCAATTAAAAAGATATAGTAATTTGTAGTAACTAAACATAGAATCGAACCAGCTGCGAAGAGAATAAGTCCTGGAATTAATACTGTTTTCCGTCCGCGGGTATCAGCTAATGGCCCGGACACAAATTGGCTAGTAGCTAAAATAAAAGTGAATATAGAAATAGTTAAGTTAATGAGAAAAGTATTTACTCCAAAGTAAGCCTCGATTTCTAGCAAATTTGGGGTATAAATGGTTTGAGTAAATGGTGCTAAAAATGCTGCTATCGAAACCCCGAACAGTATTTTTTTGTTTTTAGACATTTCTAAAAAGACCTCCTTATTACGTCCATGAAATAGATTAGAATTAAGTTGTTGGTACAATCTTAAAACTTATTTTAAAAAAGAAAAAGCAAGTAGCTATTGATAAAATAATAACTACTTGTTATCTATCAACCTCAAATTATATTTAAAAAGTACCCCGGAAACCAATTTTAGCAGAAATTTGCTTTGCTGCATCTAAAATGAGCGCAGTAAACTCTTCTAGTTTATCATCTACTTGAATTTGCGGACCGACAATACCAATAGTGGCTTCAATTTCTCCGCCCATTCCAAACACAGGTGCTCCAATTCCAGTAACTCCTAAATTTGTTTCATTAGATGAGATATAAAATTTATCGTTTTTTATTTGGTTTAGTCGTTCTCGGATCTTGTTAATATCTGTTATTGTATTAGGCGTATATCGTGGGATAGGAATCTTTAAGATTCGCTCTATTTCTTCCTCTGGCTGAAAAGCAAGTAAAACAGGACCCATCGCTCCAAAGTTGTATGGTCGTCGCTGCCCAACTGTTGTTGAGACTTTTAACCCCTGATAGTTTTCTTTTTTGTAAATATGTAATAATTCATCTCCTTCCTTAATGGCCATGAGTATGGTTTGGTTTGTTTTCAGATGTAAATCAATAAGAATTTCTTCAGCTTCTTTTCGTATATCAAGAACTGAGGATAAAAGTACACCAAACTCCATTAATCTGAGCCCGGGTTTATATGTAGCCGAAGATTCATCAAATTGTACCAATCCTCGACGTTCCAAAGTACATAAAATTCGATAGACGGTAGAGTTTGGTATTTTAGTTTTCTTTACAATTCTATCGATTGATAGCGATGGGTCTTCAATTGAAAATGCTTGTAAAATATCAATAGCGCGATCAATAGAACGAATGGAACCGATGTTAACGTCCCGCATAAACATGTCTCCTTTTTAAGTTATTTTAACAATCGTTGATAGTTTATAACAAATTATACAAACAAATTTCGAGAATAGCTACTACCAAAGCTGAACATTTTTTATTTTCTGAAAAATATAAACAGTTATAATATTGACTTAATTATTAAAATTTGATAATGTCTATTTAGAAATTCAAAAAAGAGTTCACCAACTCACTCTGTGAGTAGGTGATGCTAGAGCTATAAGATTAACTAGTTTTCCTGCTGGCTAACACTTAATGAAAGCGCATTCTTTATGGGGGGGTGAGAAAGTCAAGGTAGTACATAAGTCTCTTCAAAAGACAACAAACTTTAACACTACTAAACATTATTTATTGGAAAAAACATAGATTTAGCCATTAGTGGTGAAAATCTTTGTTTCTATAAAATTTTATTTAAAAGGGGAGTTATGAATGGTAAGAAGATTATCAATTTTTTTGATGGTATTATTTTTAATTGTACTTGTGTCAGCTTGTAGTTCAAGTGATAATGCAGCTACAGAGAGTAAGGCGTCGGAGGAACAGACAAGTAATGAAGCTGGTGCACCAAATGAAGAAAAAAAGGCTAAGCAAGATAGAATCAACATAGCAACAAACCCTGTAGGGTCAGCGTTCAATGCCCTTGGTAATGGTTTAGTTAGTGTGATTAGCACGAACTCAGATGTACAAGCATCTGTTCAACCACATGCTGGCGTTAATGCATTTGCACCATTAGTAGGAAAAGGCGACGTTAGTATTGGTGTTGGAAATGGTCCAGAGTTTGTTTGGGCATTTAGAGGTGAAAATGATTTCAAAGAACCATTAAAAGACCTTCGCTTAGTTGTTAGAGGGAATTATATTTCAGCCAGTGGAGCAGTAGTTCGTCAGGATTCTGGAATTAAAACAGTTGCGGAATTAAAGGGTAAAAAAGTAACATCAGACTTTCCAGGTTCTTATATCGGTAAGGCAATTATGGAAGCGACTTTAGTTGCGAATGGTGTTACATGGGATGATGTAACTAAAGTTCCTACGCCAACGATTACAGCAGGAATCGAATCACTACAAGATAACCGTGTTGAAGCAGCTTTCGCTTTAGTACCTTCTTCACCGGTTATTCAGGAAGCACATAATGCTGTCGGCTTACATGCTTTACATTTCCTAGATAATTATTCACCAGATCAAATTAACGAGGTACCAAAAAGGTAATCGCGAGCGGGTGGATGGTTATCCCTCCATTTGCAGCACTTATTTATTTCTTGTTCATTAAAGGTTCAACACCTCAAGCTTCAGGTCTTTATGCATCACTAGTTGCCATTATCTTTTTATGCTTTCAAAAAGAAATACTTAAAAAATTCTTTAAACTTATACCTGCGTTATTTGTTGATACAGGCAAAATGATGCTTGAAATTGGTTTGGTTTTAGGAGCAGCAGGAATTGTTGTAGGTGTAACTGGTATTACAGGCTTAGGTTTTAATATTGGTTTTATTTTATCAACATTAGCAGAAAGTGGTTTATTAATCTTATTAATAATGAGCGCAATTTTCTCAGTCATCTTAGGCATGGGAATGCCATCTGTTGCTGCATATGCCTTGGTTGCAGTTTTAGTTGCACCGACTCTTGTTGAACTAGGTGTAACACCATTAGCTGCACATTTATTTGTATATTTCTTTGCGATTGTATCTAATTTCACGCCACCTGTTGCGATGTCATGTTTTGCAGCAGCACCGATTGCCCAGGCAAATCCACATAAAATTGGATTTAAAGCAATGCAGCTAGGTTTAGTTGCTTATATTGTACCGTTTTTATTTGTATATGCACCAGAATTACTGCTAAGTTCTGAAAGTGCTGCATCATGGCAGTCAACAGCTCTTACGATCGTGACAGCTTTAATTGCTTGTTATCTACTTTCAATGGCGGTTGAAGGCTTTTTATTCCAACGCTTGAATGCTTTTAAGAGAATAGTAGCTGTAGTTTTAGCCTTTTGTTTATTCTTACCATATTCAGTTTGGGAATATAGCTGGATTGTTAATAATGCCGCTCTATTAGGAACTGTCTTATTTATTTTTAGTGAATGGCAGTTTTATAGAAAAGCAAAAGCTACAGCTTTAACAGCATAATTCATAGCATAGAATTGGGGTGTTCATTCAATGAAAGTCAACTTATTTATTGATAATAAAGAAGTAAAATCTGACCTTTATCAGGAAGTAAAAGATCCGGGACGTTTGGATGTTGTAGTAGGCGAGGTTGCTCAAGGAACGGTGGATCATGTTAATCAAGCAGTCCAAGCTGCACAAAAAGCGTTTAGATCATGGAAAAAATCAACAGTTGAAAAAAGAATTGCTCTTCTAAACCAAGCTGCTGACATGTTGGAAAAAGAAAGCAACAGCCTTGCTAAAATTGTTTCAAGCGAAAACGGTATGCTGCTTAATACAACAAAAGGTGAAATGGTCATTGCAGCTGCTGCTCTTCGCAATATAGCTGGGTTTGCTGAACCCTTTTTTCAACCTAAACAAATTGAGGATGGCAATAGCTGGGTAAGTGTGGAAAGAAAGCCATTAGGTGTGATTGCAGCAATTGTACCATGGAATGCACCGATGGTCTTAACGATGCAAAAGTTAGCGCCAGCGTTGGTTTGTGGAAATACAATCGTCTTTAAGCCGTCTCCCTTTGCGCCGATGGGAGTCTCGGTAGCACTTCAAAAAATTGCGACATTATTTCCGCCAGGAGTTATTAATGTAATCCATGGGGATGGTCGTGTGGGTGCAGCTTTAACGACACATCCTTTAGTGAGAAAGATCTCATTTACTGGTGGTGGGCCAACTGCAAAGCATGTTATGAAAGCAGCAGCTGATTCGTTAAAAGCGGTTCAGTTTGAATTAGGGGGTAATGATCCAGCGATTCTTTTAGATGATGTCGATGTTGACGAAGTTGTTCCCCAACTTGTATCTGGTGTATTTCGCCGTTCAGGCCAATATTGCTTTGCGGTAAAAAGAATTTATATTCCAAAAAATTTATATAATGAAGTTTATGAAAAAATGGTCATTCTAACATCACAATTCAAAATCGGCCATCAGTTAAATGAAGAGACGACGTTTGGTCCTTTAAACAATAAACAGCAATATGAATTTATAAAAGGAATGATCGAAAGGCTCAAGGAAAGTGGCGTTACCGTAACTGAACTCGGAGAAAAAGTAGAGCCTGAAAATTGGAATAATGGCTATTATCTACATCCGATAATTGTAAGAGATCTTCCGGCCGATCATGAACTCGTAACATCAGAACAATTTGGTCCCATTATTCCGTTAGTTCCATATGAAACAGAAGAAGATGTGATTGAAATGGCAAACAATACGGAGTATGGACTTGGTTCATCAGTTTGGTCGAAAGATTTTGAACGGGCACTAAAGATCAGTAGAGAATTAGAAGTAGGGTTGACGTTCATAAATGGTGTTGGTCAATCTCCGCTTGGTAGTAAACATATGCCGTTTGGTGGCGTAAAACAAAGTGGCATCGGTAGAGAAAACTCTGAAGCTGTTTTAGAAGAATATACAAGCTATCATGCTATTAATTATCACAAAAGATAGAAGTGAGGGGATTTTATTGGATAAACCAATAACTACATATAATACGGGCGACGATTTGCTGCAGGCTCTCCAGGAAGTAGGTGTATCTTATTTATTCTGTAATCTGGGTAGTGATCACCCATCGATTATAGAGGCTTTAGCTAGAGCGAAAGCAGATAATAACCCACTGCCGGAAGCCATTATTTGTCCTCACGAATATGTAGCGCTAAGCGCTGCTCAAGGCTATTTTTTAGCAAGCGGTGAGATGCAGGGTGTATTTGTTCATACGGATGTTGGAACACAAAATCTTGGCGGCAGCCTTCACAATGTAGCGAGGTCGAGAATTCCTGTTTTTATTTTTTCAGGTGAAACACCTTCAACTATGTATGGAGAACTTCCTGGAAGTAGAAACGCACATATAAATTATTTGCAAAATGTATATGACCAAAGAGGTATCGTACGTTCCTATGTTAAATGGGAATATGATATTAGAACTGGAAAAAATGTAAAAGATCTAGTCTACCGCGCCAATCAGCTCGCAAACAGTGAGCCAAAGGGTCCTGTTTATTTAACCGGAACGAGAGAAGTATTAGCAGAAGAGGTCCAACCATCTCAAGATCATTCAAAAAATTGGCAGCCGTTTGAAAAAGGCTCATTGTCATTGATGAATGTTCAGGAAATTGTCGATGCTCTTGCAGAAGCTACCAATCCATTAATTATAACTTCATATCTTGGCAGAAATGAAGAAAGTGTGGAATTGTTGATTCAGCTTTGTGAAAAGTTAACTATACCAGTTATTGAGCCAAGTGCAGCTTACATGAATTTCCCAAGCACACATCCGTTACATCAAGGCTTTCAAGCAGGAAAGTTACTATCAAAAGCAGATGTTATTTTGGTTATTGATTCAGACGCACCTTGGTTGCCTGGTCAAAGTCAGTTAAATGAACAAGCTAAAGTTTTTGTAATCGATGTAGATCCAATTAAACAAGATATTCCTTTATGGAATATACCGGCACAAAAATTTTATGAAGTGGATTCCTATCAATCATTGGTGCTAATGAATGACTATGCAAAAACTATTGATTTAAATAAAACCGTTCATATTGATAGAAGAAATACTTTAGAACAATTAAAAAAACAGCAACAAGAAGGGAAGACGAGCATTACTTGTCCAGAAGATGGAGTGATTACGTCAGAGTGGTTAGCATTTTGTCTTAATGAAGCAATTGATAATGAGACGATCGTGTTAAACGAGGCGCTTACAAACTCGGCGACTGTAACACAGCATTTAGAACGAGAAATACCTGGAACGTTGTTTGTAAATGGCGGTACATCTTTAGGCTGGAGCGGCGGAGGTGCCATTGGTGCTAAGCTAGCACAGCCTGATAAAACAGTCGTGAATTTAATCGGTGATGGTTCCTATTTATTTAGTGTTCCGTCAACTGTTTATTGGATGGCACGCAGATACAATGCTCCTATTTTAACAGTCATTTTTAATAATCAAGGTTGGAACGCAACGAAGCAAAATGCCTTAAAAATCTATCCGGATGGTATTGCAAACCGTGATGACCGTTTTTGGGTGAATTTCGAGCAACCTGCTGATTTATCCAAAATTGCCGAGGCAGCCGGTGGTGCATGTGCGATTCAAGTTTCAGATCCTAAATTGTTACTGGATGCACTGCAAAAAGGATTGGCTGCTGTTCGATCAGGTCAATCAGCCGTTATCGATGTAAAGCTTTCACCAATATCAAACCAAAAGGATTAAGTGAATCATAGACTTTAAATCTAAGAGTTTTTATAGAAGTGGCTAAATAGAGAGGAGAGAGTCAGTTTGGCTAAAAATTTAAAAGGTTATTTAGAAGAGTTAAGAGCAAGCGGATCATCTGAATTAGTTGAAGTGAACCGTAGTGTAGTCCCTCACCGTTTTGAGGTGACAGCATTGCTTGAGCAAATGGATCAAGAAGGAGATCCAAGAATCCCCTGGTTTCAAGATGTTGTTAACAATCATGATCAAAAAACGAATATGACGGTTGTGTCTAATATATTTGGAACAAGAGAGCGAATCGGACAACAACTTGGTGGAGATGCAACGAAAGGCGGAATGGCTGTAAGCCTAGAGTTTGCCAAACGGGAGCAAGAGAAAATTAAGCCTGTAATAGTTTCAGAAAATGAGGCACCTGTTAAATTTGATATTAAAACGGGAACTGACATTGATATAAAAGAACTACCGATCGTTAGACATTATGAAATGGATTTAAGTCCGGTTTTAACGATGATGCTTGTTATGAAGGATCCTGATGAAGGCTTTTATGATGTTTCATTTACAAAGGTTTTCCCAAAAGGACCTAATAAAGCCGGTGTTTCTATCCATTCACCACATCTCGGCAGAATACTTCAAAAATATGAAGATCGTGGGCTAGCAGCGCCGGTTGTAAGTATTATTGGTCACCATCCAGCGTTTACGTTAGGTGCAGCAGCTCGCGTTCCATTTGGAAATGACGACTATGCAACAATTGGAGCTTTTCTGCAAGAGCCAGTTCGTCTTGTTCCAAGTGAAACGTGGGGCCATGATTTCTTAGTACCGGCAGATGCTGAAATTTTAATCGAGGGTGTCATCGAACCAGGTGCAAAAACAGTTGTCGATCCATTCGGAGAAGTAACTCGGGATTATCAGCCGCAATGTATTCGCCAGTTAATGAATATTACGGCAATTACTAAAAAAGAAAATGCAGTACTTCAAACTGTCTTTTCCGGTCATGCAGAGCATTGGTTGTTAGGTGGTATTCCAAAAGAAGGCGGCATTTATAATATGCTGCAAAAACAATTTGGAAATATCGTTGGTGTAAAAATGCCATTTTCCGGATGCTGCCGCTTAGAATGTCATATTTCAATTAAGAAAAGAACAGAAGATGAACCATTTAATATCGCAATGGCGGCAATTGGATTTGATTCGATGCTGCAATATATTACAGTTGTAGATCATGATATTGATCCATTCAATGAGTTGGATGTACGCTGGGCTGCATTAAATTATGTAAATCCTGATCGAGATATTCAAAAGGTTCGTGGACGAAATACGTTTTATAATGAAGGTGCTGGTTGGAAGGTCATTACAGATGCAACGAAACAAACGGCGCATCCATCGCCAACACGTTTCAGAGTTCCACCAGAGGTTATGGAACGTGTTAAACTCAAAGATTATATTGGTTCAAATAGTACTGTTACAACTAAGTAATTATGAGAATATGAAGGGAGCAATAAAAATGGGAGCAGGCGGTTATTTAAGCAATAAGATATTATGGGTTGATTGTGTAAAATGTTCTGGCAGTTTTTATGCTGAATATGAAATGCTACATTCTGATTTGGATCTAATTTGTCCTTATTGTGAAACGGAATTCAAAGCGGAAGATGGCGTACAAAAAAAGCTAGAAAATCAGAAGTAGATTTCTATATTTTGATTAAGAGAAGAGGTCCAGTGCCTCTTTTCTTTATTATAGGTATATAGAAGTAAAAAGGCGTTTTAAAGGCTTTGGTGGATCACTTGGCCGTGTGCAGTAACGGTGTTTTTTGGGAGTGGAGAATATTTTTCCGCAATCGATCTATTATTCTTTTAAAAAGGCCACGAGTGAAGGGTTTACCGGGCGGTGAATTCACTATATAATTAAAGTCAATAAATAGTTTGCTAGAATTATTCAAACAGAGGAACATATGTCCGTAAAATGCTTTAAAACATCCACTTGACACAAATAACGGTCTTATGTCCAGGTATCCAATAAAGTTGAACAACTGAGTGCTTTATCAAGCTTATGTTTTAAATTAAAGGAGGGTATATGATGAAGAAAAGAATCATAGTAGGAATCTCAGGTGCATCTGGAGCAATATTTGGAATTAGAATGTTAGAAGCCCTTCGCACATATGATGTGGAAACCCATTTAGTTATGACGAAATGGGCAGAAACAACGATTGGTTTAGAAACTGATTATAGTGTCGAACAAGTAAAGGAATTAGCATCGGTTGTTCATGGGTCAATGAACCAAGCTGCTTCGATTTCTAGTGGGTCGTTTCGTGTAGACGGCATGGTAGTCGCGCCGTGTAGTATGAAAACGCTTGCGACAATTCGCGCTGGAATGTCAGAAGGCCTTTTAGGCAGAGCTGCAGATGTAATCCTAAAAGAAAGAAAAAAGCTTGTGCTGTTAACTCGTGAATCACCTTTGAATGACATTCATTTAGAAAACATGTTAGCGTTATCAAGAATGGGAGTTACGATTTTTCCTCCTGTGCCAGCGTTTTATAATCATCCTAAATCTATTGATGATATTGTTGACCATATTGTGGCGAGAACACTTGATCAATTTGATATCGATAATTCATTAACGACAAGATGGAAAGATAAAAAGCCGGTTTAGACACAAAAAACCTCTCCTAGTAAGAGAGGTTTATTTATTATATAACAATGCCTGTGCTATTCCGATAAAGTACTCTGATTCACGAATAATATGATCTAAAACCACTTTGGCGGTTGGGTTCGCGCTTACCGCTTGACTTTGGTTTTTGATTTGGCGGCATAATTCTATGAAATCTAAACTTTGCTGCAGCCAAAATGAAACTAATTGTAAAACTTGGTGCTGCAAAGCATGGGGAATATAATAGCCAGATCTTACAACGGTTTGAATATACTGTAATACTTGCTGGCGTGTAGCGCTCAGTGCTTTTTCCCATTCTTTTAGTGCGCTTACATATTCAGTCTCTAGATTACTGACAAGTTCTCTTATTACCACAGTATGTTCTTCTTCTTGATGTTTCCAAAATTCTGCTTCATCTAAAATACGTAATGGCATATGCTGTCCATAATAATACTGCATGCGAGATCCCCCTCCTAAATCTTTATCTTTATCAATATATGGGACAATTTTTTACATATGCAAAAGCGTGTTAAGAATTAATCGTCCGCAAGTCAGCAAATAAATAATTAAAATATTCACGAAAAATATACAGATTTAACAAAGGAAAAGTGATAGGTTAAAGGTATAAGAAGTATAGGAGGAGATACAAATGGGTAAATCGGTTCTCTCTTCTGGACGCAACAGTCTACCTACTTATCTTAAAAAAGCAAAGCCGGAACATCAGGGAGACAAGCATTTTGATGTATTTCGGTTGTTAGGTCCTGATCGAACTGGGAAGATTCCTTTCTTGATGACAGTAATAGGCGTACATGGTCTCATACATCTAATGGGCTTTGTTCATGCATATCACATATTTGAGGTCGAATCATTTAGGCAAACTATCACAAAACCTGTAGGGTTTCTTTGGATGTTTACATCATTGATCTTTTTTGCAGTTGTTTATTTAATTGCAACAAATAAAGGTCGGTGGTGGATACCAGCTTTCATTGCAATTTTGATTTCTCAAATACTCATCTTTCTTTCATGGCAAGATGCAAAATTCGGCACCCTCCTCAACCTCATGATTTTAGCTCCCATTATAATCGAAATGGCTACCCTGAATTTTAGTAAGAATACCAATAAAGAAATAGAACTAGTCCGATTTCGACCGTTCAAAAATGAAAATACGATAGTTTCGGAACAAATGATTGGTTCATTGCCACTAATCGTCCAAAAATGGTTAAACAATATTGGAATGGTTGGTAATAAATCTATTCAGCATGTGTATCTCAAGCAACGAGGATTAATTAAGTTAAAACCTGAACAAAAAAATTGGTACAATGCAGTAGCGCAACAATATGTATCATTAGATCGTCCTGCTTTTCTTTGGAAGGTGAACATGCCGATAAGACCTTATTTAAGTGTTTTCGGTAGAGATCTTTTTATCAATGGAAAGGCTGAGATTAAGGTAAAACTAGCTGCGTTAGTTACGGCTGCTAAAAAAGAAAATAATGATAAAATCAATGAATCATCCTTACAAAGATTTTTGCTAGAAATGCCATGGTATCCATCTTTAGCGGCACATCCAAATGTTACATGGAAAATAAAGGATGAGCTTTCAGCAACTGCTACATTGAGTTATCAAGGTATTACAGGTTCGGCCACTTTCTATTTTGATAAAAGTGGGGATCTATTAAAATGCAGTGCACTAAGATACAAGGATTGCGAAAAGGATGCGCAACGGCTTGAATGTATTGGAGAAGTAAAAGCGACTGCTGTTATTAATGAAATAAAAATACCGACTGAAATCGATATTTCGTGGATGTTAGGAGAAGAGAAATTTACATGGTATAAACTCAAAATAGAGGAAGTGGTATTTAGTTAATACCAATTCCATTACGTATAGCATAATAGTAAAAATCGTACCATATGAGGTACGGTTTTTACTATTTATATGTAAATCTGTGTTGTCCCATAACAAATAACATTAATTGTAACCAGAAATTGATGTTATTCTAACAAAAATAATTAGGTCTATGGTAATATGTTTTATGTTGCTTATGTGTTTAGTTTTCTAAAAATCTCGTATTATTGATAGAACAATGGAAAATGCAACAATTGATTAAGGAGTTATAGAAATGAAGTATACAGGAAGAATAATATGCCTTTCATTATATATTATTTTCTCAGCGATTTTTAAAGTAAATGTATATTTAACGCTAGGATATTTGCCACTGATGGAATGGATTCTATCGGCAATCTTTGCTTTCCCAATATGGTGGATTGGGTTATATATAGATAAGGCAAGATATTACGCACAGGAAATGAAGAAAAAAGACGAAGAAATACTCGAGCTATTTGAAAGTGTGGATGCTGTTATCTATTCCTATGACCTGCGTTCCAACAACCTGTTGATGTCTGCAAAAGTCAAAGATTTATATGGGTATTCTCCAGACGAATTTAATAAAAATATTAATTTATGGAGAGAAATTGCTTATCCTGAAGATATTAAGATTGTAAATAAAATAAATGAGGAATTAATAAAAGGAAATCCGGCAATAGGGGAGTACCGAATTCAACTGAAAAATGGAGAACTTAAGTGGATTCAAAAACGTATAAAACCTATCCTAGATTCCGTTGGAAATATAATAAAAGTTAATGGAATTGACATTGATATTGATCAACGTAAAAAGGTTGAAGAATTACTTAGTTATAGTCAAGAACAAAATCGCAAACTTTTAGAAAAACGGTTAGAAGAAACTGAACAGCGGTTTAAGTCTTTGTTTGTGCATAATTCAGACGCCATCTTTACATTTAATTTAGACGGGAAATTAGTAGATGCAAATCAAGCTGCAGAAAAATTAAGTGGTTATACAGTTGAAAATCTTATCAAGATGGAATGGGATTCTTTAATACTGCCTAAAGATATAAACATGCACAGGGAGTATTTTAAAAATGTTTTTAGTAGTGTAGATGAAGGAAAACATCAAGAATTTACTGTATCAATGATCCATAAAGATGGTAGCAATAGATTGGTTAGTATAAAAATGGTCCCAATTATTACTGATAATCAACTAATTGGAATCTATGAAATTGTAAAAGATATCACTGAATCTAAATTAGCAGAGGAAATGATAAGAAGATCTGATAAACTATCAGCCGTAGGGCAATTAGCTGCAGGAGTGGCACATGAAATTCGTAATCCCTTAACAACTCTAAAAGGTTTTATTCAACTTTTTAAAGGAGATCTCGATAGTAAATATGTTGATATTATGTTAGCTGAGTTAGATCGTATTAACCTGATTGTTAGTGAATTTCTTATTCTTTCAAAGCCGCAAGCAATAAAATATGGCTTTAAAGATGTAAATCAGATATTACAAAATATTATCGCATTACTTGAATCCCAAGCAATTATAAATAATATACAGTTTCATTTGGAAATGGATAAAAATATACCACACATAAAGTGTGAAGAAAATCAATTAAAGCAAGTATTTATTAATCTCTTAAAAAATGCGATTGAAGCGATGCCAAATGGTGGGAAAATAACTGTAAAAGTTCAAATAATTAATGTAGGCATAGTAAAAATAGTTATTATTGATGAAGGGGTAGGGATAGCTGAAGAGCAAATTCCTAAACTAGGGGAACCTTTTTTCACTACTAAAGAAGATGGTACCGGACTAGGTTTAATGGTTAGCTTTAGAATTATAGAAAGTCATGGCGGTACAATGAATATGTCGAGTCAGCTTAATAAAGGTACAACTATTGAAATTAGTTTACCTATTAATGGTCCGGAAGAATAGAGCTTGGAAAGGTATAAGAATAGGGGAAGTCTGGAGTTTCCTTGGTGTTTTGGCGTAAGTAGGATCTACAAATAAGGCATTTTATGTCCGCTTATTAAATGGCACCTAATATTAGCTGGCCGCATAACACTTTGCGCCTCCTATTTAGCGGACATATAATCCTCTATTCGCCAAAATATGGGCAGTTTCAGGAGTTTACCGGACAAGGAATCCTTTATTTAGGCAAATGGCTACTATAAATGAGGGATTTGTTGAAAATAACGGATCATATGTCCGGTGACACTTTGTAAACGCCGTTTTGGAGGAAATAAGGAATTCAATGTCCGCTAACAACTATGGCACTTAGATTAGCGGACATATAATCCTCTATTCGCCAAAAAATGGGCGGTTTCAGGAGTTTACCGGACAAGGAATCCCCTATTTAACCAAATGCCCTCTATATTTGAGTAATTTAATCGAAATAACGAATCAAATGTCCGGCAAAACTATCGAAACGGCGGATTTGGAGGAAATAAGGAATTCAATGTCCGCTAACAACTATGACGTTAAAATTAGCGGGCATATAATCCTCTATTCGCCAAAGAACAGAAGAAAGTGGAGAAAACCAAATCGGTTTTCTCCACTTTTTATCAGACGGTGCCTTTTTCTATCTTGTATGTGATAAATCCTCTCGTTTAATACCTTGGTCATTCATAGCGGCCTGAAGAACTTTATAGCCATCTAAGCCTTTTCCTTCAGCACGTACCCATTCATTAAGACCTTCCATTTCCATCATTTCTTTAATATCAGGTTGGTTAGGGTCCATTGCAAATAATAAAGCTGTAAATTGTTGTGCAAGATTATCATCAAAATCAGGGAGAACAGTAAAATTACAATGCGAATAGCCAGGTGAAGTCCAAATGCACTGAATTTCACTATTACCGACAAGACCTTGTTCAAGCATGCGAATCCAAGAGTTTTCGCCAATTGCACCAGCATCTGCAACACCCGTTTGTAATGCACGTAATACCTCGTATTCACTTGTACCTGTATCACCATGTTTTCCAACATCAAGATTAAAGCGGATAAGTTCCACGTCGTTCTCGGGATTAATCCCATTTGTTTTTAAGAAATGGTAGGGAAGAATGGCAGCCTGAGCAGAGTCTGCACTTCCTAATGCAAATCTTTTACCCTTTAAATCTTCTAATGATTGAATACCCTTATCGACTCGGGCGATAAATCTTGTTGTAAAATCAATATCCGTATCGCGCATACCTAATACTTTTGCCTTTCCTTCAACTGCTTGTTGCACTTTTAAATAAGCAACATTTGTATTCCATGCAATATCAACGAATCCTCCTAGCAAAGCCTCAACTTGCGCTTCATAATTTGAAAATAAAACATAATCGATAGGGAAATCATTCTTTTGATAGTAATCACGAATAATATCCCAAATCGGGATAACCTTTGGATCATAGGCTACAGCACCTATACGTAGATTTCTTTTTGTAGTCATCTATACTCCTCCTTAAAATAGGGGAATGCCAGCAACTGACTTCCCAATCCATTCTTTTAATATTTCAACAGTCGGTGCCATTACAGATCCTGCACGTGCATCTCGTAAATAACGCTCAACTGGAAGTGCCTTACTATAGCCTTTGCCGCCGCAAACCTGCATCGCTTTATTCGTTACAAGATTAGCATTTTCACAAGCTACTATTTTAGCCTGCATTACAGAAAGCATGGCTGTTTCCTCGCCAGCATCAGCTTTCTTTGCTGCATCATGAACAAAAGTAGAGGCTGTTTCAACATGACCAAACATCTCAGCTAGATAATATTGGATGGCAGTAATATCAGCTAAGCTTTGGCCACTAGCATACTTTCGATTCGTTGCATGATTTAAAGCAGCTTTATATGCGCCACGCGCTAAACCAGTAGTAGCCCCAGAGGAACCTAGCACAAATGAAGGAGCAACTGCGCTAAAAATCAACCCAAATCCATCGCCTTCTTTTCCAACAATATGTGTTATTGGAACCTTAACACCTGATAATTCGCATTCGATACTGTTGTTTCCGCGTAATCCAATGCCTTCCCAAGACCCATCGAAACGGACACCAGCTGACTTACTATCGACAACAACCATATCTAAGCCAAGTTCTTCACTTGAAGCATTTGTGATGACAATGAGAAAGTCTGTTTCGTCGCCGTTGGTCACAAAGCTTTTTCTACCATTAAGTAGAAGGTGCTCTCCGTGGAAAGATGCAGTAATTTCAGGTTTGTAAAAATGTGCACCAGTGCCCGTTTCACTAAAGGCTAATGTACCAATCTTTTCACCTTTTGCAATCGCTTTTAAGTAATCTTTCAATTCTTCAGTTGTTGGATTGGATGCAATTACATAGGTTGCACATGAATGCATTAAATAACACATAGCAGTAGAGCCGCAGCTTTCTCCAATTACTTCAACAACAGCTACCAAGTCATGAAGATTACCGCCAAAGCCACCATATTCTTTTGGTACCAACAATCCAAGTAACCCATTTTTTCTAAATGCTGCAAAAGCTTCTTTAGGAAATCTATTTTCCTCGTCAATCGTTGCAGCAAGTGGTGCGATTACATCAATTGCTACTTGTTTTACAAGTTCTAGTGGTGATTGATTTAATTGAACAGTCATTTTATCTCTCCTTTGTAAATGAAACCAATAAAGTGGTTGCTTTCCATGCCATTCTAGTAAAATTATCCCTATAATATAAGGACGCATCACAATGGACACTTACATAAAATTAGGTGTATGTGATGTCGAAATTTTTTGAGCGCTTTCTAGGTCAATGCCAATTTGCAGCATTCTTTGAATACGATGCTCATACATAACATCCTTAAGTTTTTTTACACATTCAAACCCTTTTTTTAATTGCTTAGGAGATCGCCCGCCACCGCCTAGAATGGCCAATGCTTCCATTAAATGAGTATTTTCTTGCGTACCAGCACCTTCTAGGTATTGGTTGCGTTCTTCTGCCGCTTCTATTAAAAATTTCACCATATGTGGGTTGTTTTTTAAGATATGACGTACATGTCCTATACCATATGATACATGCCGACCTTCATCAATTTTGGCTAAATTAACAATCTTTTTTGTGACAGGGTCCGGTGCGTATTCTTCAATATAATTTAATAAATCTAAGAAAGTACCCTCACCAAGCACATGAAGTAAAAACGACGATTTAAAATAATCTTCTTGAATGAATAAGCTATGTAAAGATCGTTCAGTCAAACTTGATGAATATTGGAGCCCACCTCCGTTAGCAACAGCACGCTTCATGAAGGCTTCGATATGTCTAGCTTCATCATTAACAAGCGTTGATAAATACATCATGACTTCAATATAGTGGGGGTTAATTTTTGCCATTGACTTTGCGGGGATATACAATGCTGAATATTCATTTTCCGCTAAAAAAGTCATGATTTGGCATACCGCCCACTCTAATTCTTCAGGAAGCTCTGGAAGTTGATCCCATTGGATATCAGTTGTGGCATTCCATTGACTTTCCTTTGCTTGCTCATATAAATCTAGTAAATTATCAGCCCAAACCTCGTCTTTTCGATTTAAGGTAAAACCAAAATCAGGAACGCCGGGTTCTTGGACAGCTCCTCGTGGCACAAATCCAATGTAGGAAGGTGCTTCATCAAGCAAGTTTCCAATTCTACCTTCAAACCAATCACGAATATCTAAGTATGAACCTTTTCGAGTTGGGATTTTAATACCCCAATCAGGTTGATCTAATTCATTTTTATTTCCTTTTCTAATCAAGTACCGATAATGGTCACCTGCGTCCATGGCATTTAGAAAAGAATTGCCACGGATGCGACACCAGCCGATTAAATCATCTTTTGCATGCGGAAAGATGCTCTTAACCTCAAGCACTTCGCCATTTGCTAAACGATCTAATGCATTTTTTAATAACAAAAAAAATTCAGTGCCGACCGGAATATCACCTAAGTCTAACTCTTGAGTTGGTGTAATACCCAGTAAATGGGTGGTATGATCCATTAATACGCCCCCTTATATAAAAAAATATAATATAAAGTATTACATTTTCTTATATATTAACCTAAAAATATTTTGAATTCTACAAAAAGATTTTGAGAATTTTATTTTTCTATTTTAGTAACTTTAAATACTATTATTTAAAGTAGCTTTTTATACCTATAAATCAATATACTTTCATTTAAGTAATAGAAATTTGAAAATTACCGCTTTATAAACGATTTATTTAAGGGGCTAAAATAAAAAAAGTGATGACATATTTGCGGGGAATGCAGCAATCTATGGTCTTACTTATTATTGATGAAAATAAAAAAGCTTCTCTTTGTATAGTAAAGAGCAGCTTTTTAAAAAATTTAATATATAGAATGACTAATTTTCCCTCGCAAATAAACCATAAATAGTCTCGCTTCGTCAGACATTTTTATTCTAGGATTATAAATTAGACGAATTTCAATAGCTGTTTTTTCACAGCTAAGTGGTAGACTAATGAGCTCACCTGTTTCGAGTTCTCGTTCTACACCAAAAGTAGGAACAGTTGCAATGCCAACCCCTTTTTTAACAATTTCAATCATCGATTTTGAATCTTGAACTTGTAAATCCATCCTATAGTTATTGATCCCTATCTTCTGCAGTGCTAAATCAATCATTCTAGCATGATTTGATGCTTTCAGTGCTCCTACAAAAGAATATTGTTCAAGCATTTTAGGATCAATGTTGTCTTGTGTAGCTAATTCATGAGATGGCCCAACAACAAATTCTAAATCCTCATAAATTAATATTTCAGAATATAATCCTTCAACGGATCCAAGAGTCATGATTAATCCAAGATCCGCTTTCCCTTCTAGGACATGGTTGATCACGGTATCTTGTGTCTGACTGTACATAATGATTTCGAAATCTGGATGTGTTCTAGAAAAGGAAGCTAGATGGTTAGGCAATAAATGATTTGCAATATTACGCTGTGCTGCTACGGATACTGATTTTTCTTTACTGTTTAGTTTTTGAATATTATTAATGAACTGTTCCGTTTTCGAAATAACATCGATAGCATATGTATACAAAATTTCTCCTGTCTCAGTAAGTTTTGATTTCTTTCCTGGTGTTCGGATAAAGAGTGATTTTCCTAACTCCTGTTCAAGTGCCTGAATATGTGCACTAATGGATGGTTGTGTAATATTCAGTCTCCTTGAGGCAGCGCTGAAACTACCAGACTCGACAACTGTTTGAAAAATCCTAAGCCTATGAATAGTTGATTCGAACATGTCTTACTTTCTCCTCTCATATAACCCATAGCCTATAGCTTATAGGTATATAGCTATAAAACATATTGTTAATACTATTATACCTAAGATAAAATATTTTTAAATATCGTAATATTCTAAAAAGTATAAAAACAAATGAATGCAGAATTATTTATTCTAGTAACTATCAAAGTGACCTTTTTTATATCGAAATTAGGAGGAATTTATATGAGTATTTATTTAGGGGTAGATATAGGTGGAACATTTACAGATCTGATTGCATTCGACCAAGACTCTGGGGAGTTATATCATGCAAAGAGACCTACAACGTATAACGATTTAGTAGAAGGAATTATAAATTGTACACAAAAAAGCGGGGTTAGTCTTAAAAAGACAGATAACGTTGTACATGGAACAACGATTGCGATTAATACTGTTATCGAACAAACGGGTGCTCGTACAGCGCTAATTACTACAAGGGGGACAAGGGATGTTTATCGCTTAGGTAGGGGAAATCGTCCTGAGGCATATAATTTATTCTTTCATAGACCGAAACCGCTTGTTTCAAGAGAATTAACGTATGAAGTAAAAGGGAGAATGCTAGCGGATGGGTCAGAGCTTGAACCATTAGATCTAAAAGAAATTGAAGAACTTTGCAATGAACTCCGAAATCAAAAAATTGAGTCAGTGGCGGTTTGTTTTATTCATGCATATGCCAATCCAGAGCATGAAAAGATTGTGGGAGAAATTATTAGACAACAATTACCAGAGTGCTATGTATCTTTATCACATGAAATCCTACGAGAGTATAGAGAATATGAAAGAACATCAACAACCGTTCTTAACTCATATGTAGGACCTAAAGTAAGCAATTATATTAATAGATTAGAAGACAAAATAGGAACATTTGGATTTAATGGAAATCTATCTATTATGCAATCAAATGGCGGGATTATGTCACCAACAACAGCTGCTGCCAAGCCTGTAAATATGATGGAATCTGGCCCGGTTGGAGGCATAATCGCTTCAGCTGAAGTAGGTAGAGCGCTCGGTTTTAATAATGTAATCGCTTTCGACATGGGAGGTACAACCGCGAAGGCAAGTCTTATTCAGGAGAGTCAGCCGATCATGTCTGAAATGTATTATATCGGTGGGTATGCAAGTGGCCAGCCTGTTATGATCCCGGTTGTAGATGTCGTTGAGGTTGGAACTGGCGGTGGTAGTATTGCATGGCTTGATGAAGTAGGAGCTTTGAAGGTAGGGCCGCAAAGTGCAGGATCTGATCCAGCTCCAATTAGTTATGGCAAAGGTGGAACAGAGCCTACCTTTACAGATGCAAATGTTGTTTTAGGGCGCATAGGTGCTGAGGATTTCCTAGGTGGAGACATGCCGCTTGACAAAGAGTCAGCAGAAAAAGGGTTAAAAGCCAAAATTGCTGATCCTCTAGACCTAGACACTTTACGTGCAGCACATGCTATTTTTCAAATTGCTATTGCCAATATGTCATTAGCAGTTCGTGAAGTTTCAGTAGAAAGAGGGAATGATCCGCGAGATTTCGTATTAGTGGCATCAGGTGGTGCTGGTCCTTTAAGTGCAGTGGCCATTGCAAAAGAATTACATATTCCGAAAGTAATCATACCACGCTACCCAGCCCATTTTTCCGCAATCGGTATGCTTTTAACGGATCAAAAACATGATTTTGTACGAACACATTATAGTGAATTAGAGAATGTTAACTTTGAAGATTTATTACAAATCCATAATGAAATGATTCAAGAGGCTAAAGATCTTATAGCTAGTGAATCAATTACAACAAAAGAAGTGGAATTCCAAGCATTCTTAGATATTCGCTATGTTGGTCAAGAGTTTACCCTTGCTGTACCAGTCAGTGAGACAGACATTAAACAAGCGGACATTCAAACCATTCGTTCTTCGTTTGATGAAATTCATGATAAAAGATTCGGGCATAAGGCACCAGATGAAAAAGTTGAAATTGTTAATATCCGCTTAACTGTTACAGGAAAACGAAATAAACCTAAGTTTTCTGAAATACAAACAGGCGTCCAAGAGCCACAACCAAAATATCGTCCGGTTTATTTTGATGACATGACAACGCCAGTGAATTGTCCGGTTTATTACCGTGATACTTTACCTGCTGGTTTCCGTTTTTCTGGACCAGCATTAGTTCAAGAATACGCGTCTACAACAGTTATTTATGATCAAGATGTATGTGAGGTTAGCGGAACAGGAGAGCTAATTATTAGCATAGGAGGTATTTAAAATGAGTAAAGTTTATGAACAAACTATAGATCCCGTTACATTGGAAGTTATAAGAAATGCGCTGCCAGCTATATCAAATGAAATGTCAGCAGATCTACAGCGGGCATCTTATAACATGATGGTATATGAAGTTCGTGATTATTGCTGTGCCTTAATAGATAAAAAAGGACGCTTAATTTCACAAAACTTAGGTGGCGTATCACATTTTGTTGCTGATTTAGGCGTTATTATTGAGGATGCCATGAAAAAGTACGGGGAACATGGCTTTGAAAAAGGTGATGTATTAATCACAAATCACCAAGGTGTTGCTGGTCAGCACTTAAATAATATTGTCATCTATACACCAATTTTTGATAAAGATGAACTATTCTGTTTTGCAATGGTTCGTGCTCATTGGATGGATGTGGGTGGCTTGAGCACTGGATTTGGCGGTGGCGTAAAAATAACGGACCCGTGGATGGAAGGTTTACAGCTTGATCAATTGAAGATAATTGAAGCAGGCAAATATAATCAAACACTATTACAAATTATCAAGGATAATATCCGATATCCAGAATCATCCCTAGGAGATATGAGAGCACAAATTGCTTCATGCGCTTTGGCAGAACGACGAATAGAAGAATTATTTACAAAATATGGATCAGAGAAAGTTCAATATTATATTGAAACGATTTTTTCAAAAACCGAAGAAAAATGCAGAAAAATAATTTCCCAAATTCCTAATGGTGAATATGAGGCTGAATCATGGATTGATGATGATGGCTATACAACAAATGATCCAGTACGAATTCACGCACGGGTGGTAGTACGTGATGATAATATGACAATTGATTTTTCCGGATGTTCGGCTCAACGAAAGGGAGCCATAAATTCAAGATCATTGGCGGGGGCAGTAGTAGCCTTCAAGGCGATAACCACGCCACTCGATCCAGTAAATGAAGGATCATTTAGAGCATTAGAGGTTGTCATTCCAGAAGGAAATGTCATGATGGCAAAATATCCTGCTCCGATGGCAAAATGGAGTATTATTTTACCTACTGTTATTGATACCGTATTAAAAGCTTTAGCACCTGCATTACCAGATAAGATCCCGGCGGCACATATGGGCTATCTAGGAGGAACGATTGTATGTTTCGGTCAAGATCCTCGAACGAATAAAAGGTTTGTATTACAAAGTATTGAAGGAGGCGGATGGGGAGGAAGACCCCATGAAGATGGTGAATCAGCTTCAGTTTCTGTTTGTCAAGGTGATGTACGGAATGCGCCGATCGAAAGTATTGAAATAAAAGCTCCTGTTTTAATAGAAGAAAGAGTATTAAGAACAGATTCAGGTGGAGCTGGTAAGAATCGTGGCGGGCTTGGGTTAGATGTTCGTGTAAGAAATTTGGTTGAAGTTCAATGGAATCTGACACAAGGCCGAAGACGCCAATGTCCACCATGGGGGCTTTGGGGTGGAAAGGAAGGCGCAAACTCTGATTATTTATTAAAACTGCCTAATGAAGACACTTGGAATAGTGTGGACGTCTATCGCTATACGGTTCCTAAAGATACAGAAGTTATTGTTCGTACTCCTGGGGGCGGTGGCTGGGGGTCTCCACTAGAAAGAGAGGTTGAAAAGGTTCAACTAGATGTGAAAGAAGGCTATATTTCTCTGGAAAAAGCGAGAACAGATTACGGTGTTGTATTGAATCCAACTGATCTATCTGTAGATGAAAAAGCAACCGAAAATCTTCGTCAAAATATGAAAAAAGGAATGGAGTAAAATGATCGATAGAAAAGTCATAGATTCAATGCTTTTGCCACGAATGAATGACTATATAAATAAAATGAAAGAGAAACAACTAGACTATTTATTTGTATATTTTAATGGTTTGCACTCATTCTTAGAGCCTAATCAAGTTTTTTTATTGAGTGGTTTTAAGTCCATCGGCGAATGTATGTTAATAGTCAGTGCAAAAGGTGAATCAACATTAATCGTTTCACCATCATGGGATGTAGAAAGGGCTAAAGAAACCTCCAAAACAACAAATGTGGTTGGAACGGATCATCTAGTTTCTACATTTATAGATCTCTTAACAACAGAAAATGCATTATTTACGACTACTGGTTTCATTGGGATCGACAGCATCAATCCTGAAAGTTATTCAAGGATTTCTGCATATTTCTCTAATGAAATAAATGAAGTAACAGATGATTTCAAGAGTTTAACAGATACAAAAAGTGATGAGGAAATTGAAAATGCAAGAAAAGCTACTTGGATAGCAGAACGTGGCTATGAAAAAGTTTTAGAAATCGCAAAACCAGGAATGTATGATTACCAATTAGCAGGAGAACTCGTTAGCTATATGAAATCTCTAGGTGCTGATGATAACTTTTTATTAATGAGTGCATCCCAGCACAATCAAGCCGTTAGACCGCCTGGTCGACGTCGATTAGAAAAAGGAGATATTATCCTAGCTGAAATCTCACCTAGTTTTAAAGGACAATTTAGCCAGATATGCCGAAGTGTGGTTCTGGGCGACAATAATCTTGAACTCTTAACCGAAAAGTACAATCTACTAGTTCATGCGATGAAAAAAGGGATTGAAGTAGCTAAACCTGGTAATAAGATGTCCGATGTTGTAAGAGCCATAAATGAACCAATTATCGACGCAGGTTATGGAGAATATTGTGTGCCACCTTATATGAGGGTTCGTGGTCATAGTTTAGGTCTCAGCTCGTTATTACCAGGAGATGTATCAATAACCAATGAGACTATATTAAAAGAAGGAATGTTTTTTGTTATCCATCCTAATCAGTACATTCCAGAAACGGGGTATTTATTATGCGGGGAACCTGTATTAATAACTTCAAAGGGTGCTGAACCACTGACTAGAAGGCTTTCAAACTTAGATTCTATTCGTTGTTAATTTGATGAAAAACATTAGAAATTACTTTAATAATGGCTGTGTTAAATCTTAATGTTGATTGTTAACATCCGCGTTTAACAAAGCCTTAATAAACAAGGAGTGTGTTTGTATGACAGTAAAGGAATATAAGGATTATGAATTTTTATTAGATTTAATAAAAAATAGAAGTAGTATTCGACGTTTGAAGTCAGATCCAATTCCACAGGGACTTACGGAAAAAGTTGTCGAAGCCGGTAGATGGGCAATGTCTGGAGCAAATTCTCAACCATGGGAATTTATCATTGTGCGTGATCCTGAAAAGAAAAAGGCGATTTGTGATGCGTATAAAGAGGTGAATATTGATTATGCCTATTGGATGGAGCAGCAACGGATTCCTGAGTTAAGACATCCATCTTTCCACTTAGCCGATTATAGCCCGGATCCTTATGAACAACTCGCACATATTAAAAGTCGTAGCCAGTGGCATGAGGCACCAGAGATCATTGTCGTTATTGGTGACGGACGTCGTCAATGGGGGACTGTAATGGCAGGACATACCTTTGGACGTGATCAAACACATCTGACGGATGGATTAGCTAATTGTTGTCAAATTATGCATTTAACTGCAGCATCACTTGGTTTAGGTACACAATGGATTACAGTCCATATTCAGGATATGTATAAGCGAATCTTAAATATCCCTGACATTTATACGATTTACTTGATTATTCCGATTGGGTATCCAGCAGTTGAGCCAAAACGAGGAGTAAGACGTGATCTTGAAGATATGGTTCATTATGATAGTTATGATCACAATAAATACATGAGCAATGAACAAATTTTAGATTATCTTGCAGGACTTCGCGGTAAAACGATCGAAAAGTATAGAACGTCCTATGGTGAAGGTAAAAATAAATAATATCAGAATATTGAAACTAGCAGGGTAATGCAAATATAACACAAATTTGTAAATGTTCTAAGCCTGCATCCTTGCTAGTTGTAATATTTTATTCTTTTTAACTATTAAAAAGGTAGGTGCTCTAAGTGGAAAATTATAGGAGTAAGTTAAAGGGTAAGAATATGTGGTTAAGCATTGTTTTACTTGTATTATTAGCAGCACTAGTAGCTTGTGGAAATAACAGTACATCGGTTGATAATGAATCGAAACCAACGGAGACTAGCCAACAAAGTGAGTCGAGTCCTGCAGATTCTGAAGGGGAAAAGCAGTTAGAAAAAACTAGCATCAAACTAGGTTTACCCTTAGATACAGCAACTTTCTTACCTATCTATGTAGCTAGCAGTGAGGGATTTTTCCAGGATGAAGGTTTAGAAGTAGAGGTATATGCATTTAAAGGTGATGCAGGTGTAGTTCAGGCATTAGCAGGTAATTCGGTTGATATAAATGCAGCATCACTAACAGGATTAGTAAAATCAATCAATTCAAATCAACCATTTAAGGCTTTTTGGGGTGGATTTAATCAATCAGATTTCGAATGGTATAGTCCATCGATATCATCTATGGAAGATGCAAAAGGGAAAATCTTTGGTATAACATCGTATGGTTCTTTAACAGACCAATTAACAAGATATGCAGTTAAAAACGCAGGACTAGACCCAGATAAAGATGTACAAATACTTCAGGCTGGTGGTTCCTCTGCACGTATTGCAGCTATGGAGTCCGGTCAAATGGATGTTTCTATTCTAGCAACTCCATTTAAATTTATGGCTGCTGATCAAGGCATGAATCTTCTATTAAGTGAACGTGAAGATATAAGTGCAACATGGCCTAACCATGTTATTTATGGAAAAGAAGAGTTTATTCAAAATAACCCTGAAACAATTAAAGCCTTTCTACGTGGGATTGTAAGCGCTAACGAGTATATTGAACAGAATCCGGATGGTGCTGCAAAAGTGCTAATGGAAAAATTACAATTTGAAGAAAAGTATGCAAAGCTTGCTGTTGAGGATGTTTCTCTTGGCTTTGATAAAAAAGGTGGAGTAGAAAAAGAAGGATTAGATCTATTCTGGGAAATCTCTGTTGAAGCTGGTGATGTAGATAGCCCTTGGGAAGATAGCAAATGGTTAGATACAACGTTTATTGATTCACAAGATGAATGGGTAAATCAATAAGGAAGTAGAAATGTTAACAAAGCTTGATATAGAGCTTGCTGTCTTTATATCAAGCTTTTATATAGTAGGGATCTTTGAATGATTATATTTTTTAATAGGAGGTTAAAATATGGCTCATGTAAGTATACGGGATGTGGATATCGTTTATAAAAATACAAGCTCAGGTAAGGATTTTGTCGCTTTATCAGGTGTAAGTGTTGATGTTGAACGTGGGGAATTTGTAACAATCGTAGGGCCCAGTGGTTGTGGGAAAAGCACATTATTACTTTCTATAGATGGACTTTTAAAGCAGGATAAGGGAGAAATTTTAGTAGATGGTAAGCCGGTAACTGGACCTGGAAAAGATCGTGCACTCGTTTTCCAAGAGTTTGCGCTGATGCCTTGGCGAACAAATGAAAGTAACACATGGTTTGGGATGGAATTACAAGGTGAAAAGAAAAATACTTTGCGAGAGATATCTGATCGTTTTTTAAAGCTTGTAGGATTAAAAAGTTTTGCCCAAAGCTATCCGCACCAGTTATCAGGAGGTATGCGCCAACGAGTTGGTATTGCCCGAGCGCTAGCTGTAAATCCTGATATTTTGTTAATGGATGAGCCTTTTGGTGCACTTGATGCTCAGACCCGCGAGATTATGCAATCCGAACTTTTGAAAATATGGGAAGAGAATCGAAAAACAGTATTTTTTGTGACTCATGGAATTGACGAGGCAATTTATTTGGCTGACAAAATTGTCGTAATGAGTGCACGTCCAGGAAGAGTGAAGGAAATTATTGATGTTAATATTCCTCGACCTAGAGGCTTGGAGGTAAAAGAGACAGCGGAATTTGGAAGATTACGCAGACATTTATGGCAACTTCTTGAGGATGAGGTTACTTCTGCAGCAGGTTGGAAATAGGAGGTGTCGAATATGAAAGTTAAAACAATAGAATTAAACTCTGGACCTAAAAACTCAATGTTTCAGGGGATTATGAGCTGGACTACACAACGCCAACGTTGGGGCATTACATCCGTATTCATCTTTCTCATTCTATGGGAGCTAATTAGCACACTACAAATCATTGATCCAAAATATATTAGTAAACCAACTAGTATTATCACCACTGGTTATACCATGATTACAAGTGGCGGATTTTTTGAACATTTCTATATTTCAATGGCTGAGTTATTTATAGGATTTGCGCTAGCGGTTGTTGTGGGTCTCATTATCGGTATTTTAATGGGCTGGAATCGTATTATTGGAGGACTATTTGACCCGTTAGTTATGGCCCTATATGCCACACCGCGTGTAGCGTTAGTACCATTGTTTGTACTATGGTTTGGGGTAGGTATTGGTAGTAAAATTTTCATTGTTTTTATTGGAGCAGTTTTCCCTGTTTTAATTAATACCATTACTGGGATTAGGCAAGTCGATCCTCTTTTACTACGTGCTGGACGATCGTTTGGGGCATCCAATAGTCAATTGTTTACTAAGATATTATTGCCTGGAGCTTTACCTGCAATGATGACGGGGATCCGCTTAGGTTGGGGGCGTGGTATTTTAGGATTTGTTATCGGAGAAATGTATGTTTCCATGGCGGGATTAGGTAACCTCATCCAGGCAGCTGGTAATGCGATGCGCACAGATCAATTATTTTTCCTAATTATCATTGTAGCGGGTTTAGGTTTTGTGGGCACAAGTATTTTTCAATACTTAGAACATAAGCTAACCCCTTGGAGACAGGAGGAACAAGGACGATGAACACGTTGAAACTCATGTACCATAAAAGTGAACAATTAGTATTGGGTATTACAGGTTTAGTATTTGTTTTATTACTTTGGCAAATTGCATCGATTTTAGAACTGTTTAATCCACTTCTATTAAGTAGTCCAGCACAAATTATTACAGCTGGTATGGAGCTTACAGCTAAAGGAGAACTTTGGGGCGATGTGAAAGTAACGATCATTGAATTTGGAGTTGCTTTTGTTGGAGCCGCCCTTATCGGTTTAGTATTGGGTTTAGTTATGGGCTGGTTTAAGCGTGTGGAATATGCGGTTGACCCGTTTATATGGTTTCTTTACTCAACGCCATTAATTGCTTTTTATCCTTTATTGATCATTTGGTTTGGCTTAGGTTTCAATACTGTCGTTGTTCTAGGGTTTTTATTTGCTGTTATTCCAATTACAGTAAATACATTTTCCGGCGTAAAAGGTATGAATCCTATCTTAGTACGGGCTGCTCGTTCTTTTGGAGCAAACGATTTCCAAATTTTAACGAAGGTAGCTTTACCTTCAGCAATGCCAATGATCATTACAGGATGGAGAATTGGAGTTGAGAGAGCATTAATCGGGGTTGTTGTTGGAGAGATGTTTTGTTCGAATGCCGGACTAGGTTTTAGAATCAGTTATTATGGTGCACAGCTGCAAACAGCTAACCTTTTCGTAGCATTAATAGTAGTTGTTGTTTTTGGTTTAATACTTACACAGTTGCTACGTATTGTTGAAGCGCGTTTATTAAAATGGCAAAAATAAATTGGAGGGTATTATTATATGGAAACCATGCACCCAGTCGTTTTACATGGATGTTCAACATGGGATAAAGAGCTGCTCCCATTAGATGAATTCACAATCCGTTTACAGAAGATTCAAAATGATCTTCAAGAAAAAAATCTTAAAGGAGCTATTATTTATTCAGATGTTAGAAACTATGCAAAGGTTTGTTATTTTTCCAATTATATCCCTAAGCATAGTTATGCAATTTTATTGATCCCAGCTATTGGCGAACCTCGTTTATTAGCTAAGCTAGCTGGTATACGTGATATTCCTTATGTTCAAACTTTAACCTGGATCGAGGATATAAGGGCAGTCAAAAATTTGGAAAATGAAATTAGGGAATTCCTTGAACAAATTGCTACTAGCGATGCACAAGAAAACTCCAAACCAACAGTAGGTATTTGTGGTAATGAATTGATGACTAATAAGGTGTATAAGGACATAATAAGCGCAGGTGAATTTGTTAACTTTGAAGAGATTGATAGTCATTTAGATTCCACATTAAGACAAAAACGACCTAGAGAAAAAGCTGTAATAAACGAGGCTGTCAGTTTGCTGCAACATTCTGTTGTGGCGATGAAGGAGGTCCATCGTAGGGAAGGTAGTGTTGTCACTGCCATGGTTGAAGCTGAGCAAGTAGCTAGAAACTATGGAGCGCAGGATGTAAGAATTTTATTTAGCTTGGACTATGGAAAAACATTACAGCCTTTAGAAACAATTAGTGAGGTTAGAAATGATCCGATGATTGCCTATATAGCGATAGACTACTTAGGATATTGGGTTGAAGGAATGGTAACATTGATTCAACAACCAAACGAAATTTATGATCAAACTATAACTTTATTAAATAATTTGAAAAAGTCTTTAGTAAGTGGGGCATCAATCAGTAGTATAATAAAGGATTCAACTAAATCTATCGCTCCATATGAACTACATCCTGTTTCTTTAGGAGGCTATGGATATAATATCGGACTATCATTAAAAGAAAAACCACTTTTACATGAAAACTATGGAAACGATGTCATTCAAGAAGGAGATATTTATTCTTTACATGCTTGTTTGACAAATGGGAAAGAGGAGCATTGCCTATTATCTTCTATTATCTCAATCAATAAAAATGGAAATGAAATCCTTTGGTCATCGCTTAAAAACTAGTTTCGAGCTAACATCTTATAAACGAAAAATTGCTTTTATTGAAACGAGGTGATTGAATGTCAGTTTTGAAGCAAGTTTCCTCCTATATTAGCACTCATAAGCATTCCAAGTTAGAGAGAGAAGAAGCGTTAAATCACTTTGTGGATACTATAGTAGCTCTTGTTTGTGGCAGGTATACTACAGAAGGGGAACATATTTTGTCAGTTTTTCAAGATGAAGAAAACGGTATACTATCAACTAATCATGTGGATAAACAAAGTGTATTAGATGAAATAATGATTAACGTTTCTTTAACACGTTTAACAGAGGTTGATGATATTCATATTGCATCATGTACGACCCCAGGTTCAGTCATTATTCCAACTGTACTTTCTTTAACACCAACTCAGAAAAATCTATCCTATGAAACAATCATGGATTCGATCATCATTGGGTATGATATGATGACAAGATTGGGTCAAGTGATAGATGGAGCAAGAATATTAAGTAAAGGGATATGGCCTACATATTTCACAGCAGCTTTTGGCGCAGCTGCTACCACCTCACGTCTCCTGGGTTTGCCAGATGACAAAACAGTACATGCCCTCGCATTATCATTAACGATGTCCACAGGTGGTGTGAGTAGGTCGTCACAACACACTTTCCGTTGGTTAACTCTTGGTACTGCTGTTCGGTCTGGAGTATTAGCAGCTATAATTGCATCAAAAGGCTTTCAAGGTGATCCTGAAATGCTGGAGAATAGTTGGTTGGAAAAAACATATGGTCTTAAAGCGGAGCTTTCTTATTTTACTAATTTATTAGGCGAAGAAAACGTTATGCAAAGGATGAGTATGAAACCATATTGTTCTGCGAAACAAGTGATTCCATCCATATATGGCCTTTCAAAAATTCTTGAACAAGGCATTTTACCTGAAGAGATAAAAAGTATAAATATTAAAGTTCCTAATGAATTTGTCAAAATGATAGATCATGGTGCCAGTGATAGAGTTTCATCTTTGACAAGTGCTCCATATCAATTAGCTATGTCGGTCTATTATCCAGAGCATTTATTCGACATTTCACGGACAGAATTAATAAAGAATGATATAGTCCATTCTTTTATGAATAGAGTTAAAATATATGGTGATGAAACCTTATCAAAGCACTATCCTGAGCAATGGATGACAATAGTAGAGGTTGAAACAACAAAGGGCACTGTCATCGAGGTAGTTGACAATTCTCATGGCGATTCTACTAAAAAACTTAATAAAAAAGATATTATGCAAAAAAGTTTAAAACTTTTGCAGCCTATTTTGAAAAATGATGAAATACAAGAATTTATTAAACTAATCGAAAGTGGCCTTACTGATAAACAAGCCGTTATCGATGTAACAAAACAGGTAAAGATTCTTTTGAAATAAATTAATACAGTAAAGATAGTTTTAAAAAAATAGCTGTCAGGTTGTAGAAAAGCCTCTCTTTCACAATATAGGAAGAGAGGCTTTTATGATACTGAATATATGACTGATAATAGTTTTTTGTTAACTTTATTTATTGGGCACTATTATTTATTAAAGCAATGATTTAAAAGTATGCCTTATAACATCCCCACGGCTAATAATGCCTACAAGTACCCCGTTTCGTTCGACCGGTAATTTTTTAATATGTTTATTACCTAAAAGGGCTGCAATATTATCAATGCTTTCATTCCATTGCACTTTATGTACTGTTTTTTTTGCCACTTCCATTACGTTTAAAGAAATGACTCTTTTTACTCGATGCTCAAACTCATTTTCATCTGCTTTGATTAAGTTCGTATAAAAAAATGTATCGATGAAAATATCCTTGCTTTTCCCAATAAATCGCATGATATCCCCGTCACTAATATAAGCAACGATTTCGTTTCTGTCATTAACTACTGGAAGACCGCTTATTCCATAGTCAAGGAATATTTCAATTACGACTTGAATGCTAGCTTCCTCTTTTACTTTAATGACATCGGTTTTCATGATTTCATGCGCTTTCATAGTGTGCCTCCCAAAATAGTATATACAACTCATTTTACATCATTTTTAGTTCGAAAAATAACCTTTGTGAAAGATTTTGCTGTTATTTTAATTTTGAAAAGGCTACTGTTGAGCAAAGATTAAAAATACTCCGTCAACTAAGTTCTTCTTTTTTGAATTTCAAAATTAGGATTAACACTATAATTGTTATATAAACAATTGCAGGAAAAAAACTCACCCCTAATAGTAGATCATTGTTTCATAGACAAACACATATTTATTTATCCTCCATACACTAATATAAAATGCTGGAGGCGTTTTATATGGATAAAGAAAAAGTACCAATTGCGCAGGACAAGGCTGTTAGGTCTAAATGGCATGCATTTGAAGTGTTTGGGATTTTGTTAGTTTTTATATCTTTAATTCTTTTACTTTTTGCGCCTAATTCCTTGTCAACATTTTTTGATACGATCATTAAGGAAGTAAAGCCAGTTGTAGTTGATATTTTTCTAATAAGTGAAATTGGTATTGCGATTATAGTTAGTGTGATCGTTGGAAGGATTTTGGAACGGTTAGGATTTACAGATGGTTTAATTCGGATTTTTGTGCCTGTTATGAAGTGGTTTAAAATAAACCCATCTGTTATTGTACCTAGTGTTTATAACATTCTAGGTGATATTAATGCTGCTGGAAAAATAGCGGGCCCAATATTAGTTAAAGCGAATGCTACAAAGGCAGAACAGAAAATAGCTGTTGCTACAATGATTCAATCTCCACAATCGTTCGCAACCTTTGTACTTGGTATTATTGCTTTAACAGCTTTTAATATAAATGCATTTCCATTAATCATTTTAGCTATTTTTGCGCCTATCGTTGTCGTGCCTATTCTGTTATCCAAAACCATTTACCGCGATACGAACAAAGTTGAGTTGGAACAACTGCCGCGCTTTACCCCAAGTACCCGAATATCGCAAACTATCTTTTCATCTGCAAAAGAAGGAGCAGAACTTCTATTTTTAACGATCATTCCAGCTGTTGCTGCCGTGTTTTTCTTTATTGGAGCACTCAAATTTATCGGGGTTTGGAGTTTAATTGAAGCAAGCTTATCTTCGGTTCTTACAGTTTTAAGTATTGAACCAGCTACAGGAATTGTATCGATACTAGCAGCACCTACTCTCGCTGTTGCACAGCTTGCCGATTTAGCGAGTACAATCGATCCAAGGCTAGTGGTAGGCTCCTTTGTGCTAGCGAATTCAGGATTGCCACTATCAGTTATCTTTGGTCAGGTTCCTGTAACATGGGCTGAGACATCTACTCTTAATGAACGGGAAGCACTAGAGACTGCCATTATTGGAATGGTACTTCGTGTTATTACAGCCTGTGTTTTAGGATATTTCTTAACTCCTTTCTTGGTGTGATGAATGATGAAATTCATGATTAAAGCGAAAAAAATTGTGACAGTTAGCAGTCTCGGAACTATTCATCATGGCGGAATGGTTATTGAAAATGAAAAAATAGTGGCTATTGGAGAATGGAAAAAGCTGCAGAAACAATTTCCAACGATTCGTGTTTTGGATTGCTCTGATTTTGTCATAACCCCTTCCTTAATTGATTGTCACACACATCTTCTAGAGTTCGCACCAACATCACTTTATCCGGTCACACCAAATACGCATTTTTGGGCAGGAAAAGGCATTATTTTCGATGCGCTTTCATCAGGTATTACGGCGCTTGGCGAACAAATTTGCGGCCATCCGTTGTGTAGTTTTTCAGTTAAAGACTATCGTACTGTTGTTAAGAATTTACCAATTGACATTTCCTTTGCAACGACGAGCATCTCAATTGGATTGGAACAATTGGCACACTTTACCTCCATTACACAATCAAAAATTGTTGCAAAACATGAATTAACGAATACCGATCTAGTACAGAAAATTGCTCAAGAAAGTGACTATCCAGGGGAAAATATTTTTATTAATGCCACACCTGCCAATTTTAAAAAAGAGGATGTTCCGAGAGCGGGGGAATTAATTTATACAGTAGATGAGTTAAAAAAGATTGTTGAAATCTATCATGGATTAGGGAAACAAATAGGCTGTCATGTAGCGGGGGAACAAGGAATTGACATGGCTTTGGAAGCGGGATTCGATGTTCTCCACCACGCCCATGGAATTACAACTGATTTAATAAGGAGAGCAGCAAATAAACAAGTACCTATTGTTGCAACACCTATGGGCGGTACTCATTTACTGCCCAATTCACCTGAAGAAATTGTTGAATTAGTCGCAAACAATATTTCTGTATCGATATCCACCGACTCATTTTTACCGCCATATCAAGGCGCAACATGGCTGCCGTTTGAGGATCAAGCGTTAAAAGGGCCTGATGTTTTAATGGTAATCGCACATCCGGCTATGCAGCTTTTAAAAGAAAAAGGCTATGATGAAAATGTAATTCTTGCTTTATTAACAAGCAACCCTGCTAATTTATTAGGAAAAGAGCATCGGTTTGGAAGGATACTACCAGGTTTAGAAGCAAACTTCCTAGTAACAGAGGGTGTTCCAGGGTTAGAGATAACGGAGATTACTAAAATTAAAAAGGTTTTTTATAAGGGGAAGAAAGTAATTGAGCGGAACTAGTAAAAATTAACGCTGAATAAACGAATGGACTTAAGTTGTTTAAGTGGCGAGAAGTCCTTAGAATAGGGCTTCTCGTTTACAGTAAAATGGTCGACCATTATTTTAAAAAGTTTTAAAAATATTATATTGACGAACCTAACTTTGTGTTTTACAATCAAAGTATGAAAACGTTACCACAAAAATAACAAAGTGTGGTAACGATACCATAAAAATAGTTTCATATCATCCGGAGATTTATATATTAATATTCTTGATAAATAAATTGTAAATAGAAAGTGTTTTTTTACCTTGTGTGGTAGCGTTACCACAACTAAAAATCGCTTTCGTGATTCTTCCGCTATCTATGTGGTAACGTTACCACATTTCTGGAGTTTGAGGAGAATGAGCTTGATTGTTGTGGTAACGTTACCACATAATATATGAACTAATTTCTTATTTTTGAATTAAACTAATTTCAAATACTAATGCTCTATAGTAGGACATCTGTTTTTGAAAAAGGAGTAAAATATGGCCTCAATTAAAGATATAGCACAAAAGTCTGGAGTTTCAGTGACAACTGTCTCTAGAGTTATAAGAAATAATGGATATGTAAGTGAGGAGACGAAAAAAAAGGTACTCCAAGCTATTGAAGAACTCGATTATCAGCCAAGCGGGATTGCTAGGAGTTTGGTAACAAAACAAAGCAATATTATCGGACTGCTAATACCTCACATAGATAGCCCTTTTTTCTCGGGTTTCAGTATTGGGGTTGAAAAAGTGGCAAGGGAATTAGGTTATAACGTCTTACTTTGTCATACGCAGGAGGATACACAAATGGAAGAAGATAGTTTAAGGGTACTTCTAGAACGAAGGGTGGATGGAATTATCGTTACACCTGTTGGGAAAACCTTTAAACATTTCAAAAAGATTGTTGAAAATGTACCGTGCGTTTTGGCTGGTAGAACATATGAGGGTTTGAATGTAAGTAATGTTGAAGTTGATAATGTCCAAGGCAGTAGAAGAGTCATGAATCATCTTATTGAACTGGGACACCGGAAAATTGGGATTATAAATGGTTCACTATTTCTGTCAACTGGGAAAAAAAGATGGGAAGGCGTGCAACAAGCTTTAATCGAAAATCAGATTGAATTACCTTCTGAATATATAAAAGAAGGGGAATTTACAATTAGAAGTGGCTATGCAATGGCCAAAGAATTAATCAGTATGGATGATAGGCCGACAGCTATATTTGCTGCAAACCATATGACAGCACTTGGAGTTATGAGAGCATTGGCAGATCTCAAATTAAAAATACCGCAAGATGTTGCACTTGCGTCGTTTGAGGGATTTGAGGATTCTGAGTTTGATTTTATCATTCAACCGAAAATAACGGCTAATATTCATCCAACAGCTGAATTAGCTCAACATGCAGTAGAAATTCTTCATAAACAAATAACCAATAAATTAAATGGAATGAGCTCCTCAAGTGCTACGGATTTGGTGATCAAAATGAAGTTTCAGGAGAGAGAGTCCACTGTTGGAGAAAAGGGGTAATGTTTGAATACTTAAAGGAGGTGGTTGTATACGAGTAGGCTGTTTGGATTTTGGGGAAATTTTATAACTATCATAATAGAGAAGGTGAGGAGTTCCAATGAATATTAGAAAGAATTTATTATTAACTATTACCCTTATATTAGCAATGTCATTATTTCTAGTGGGCTGTGGCGGTAATAACCAATCAGGCACAACAACGGAAGAACCACCAGCAAATGAACCTGCTGAAACGACAACAGCAGAGAAAGTTGTTCTTAAACTAGGTCATGGTGCACAGGAATCACATCCATTACAAACTGCATCATTAAAATTTAAAGAAATTGTTGAAGAAAAAACAGAAGGTGCAATTGAGGTTCAAGTATTTGGAAACAGACAGTTAGGCGAAGAAAGAGCAATGGTAGAAGGACTTCAAATTGGTACTGTGGAGTTAACGATTGTAGATACAGCCCCTGTTATCGGATTTTTTACCTCAAATGGGAGTTGTGAATTTACCGTTTTTATTTAAGTCGTCAGAGCACGCGTATGAGGTACTTGATGGTGAAATTGGTCAGAACCTCTTAAAACAATTAGAGTCTCAAGAAATTGTAGGGTTATCTTTCATGGAAAACGGATGGAGACATTTAACAACTTCTGAGAAAAAGGTTGAAAAGCCAGAAGATTTAGATGGCATGAAAATAAGAACAATGGAAAATGAAGTTCATATGGCTGCATTTAAAGCGATGGGCGCATCACCTACTCCTATGGCATGGGGAGAAGTTTATACAAGCTTACAACAAGGTGTAGTTGACGGACAAGAAAATCCGGTTCCGATTGTTTGGACTAACTTATTACACGAAGTTCAAGATTATTATGCATTAACAGGTCATTTTTATTCACCATATGTATTTGCAATGAGTAAACCTGTGATGGATAAGTTAACACCTGAGCAACAACAAATTATTAAAGATGCAGCTAAAGAAGTAACACAATTAGAAAGAGAACTTATCACACAGCAATCAAACGAGCAAGTTGAACTTCTGAAAGAAGCTGGAATGGATGTTTATGAAGTTGATCGTTCTGCATTCCAGGAAGCAACACTACCAGTTTATGAACAATATCAAGATGTTTTTGGAAAAGAGTTAATTGATCAAATTTTAGAAATCGGTAATCAATATTAATGTTTTGTGAGGAGAGAGGGAAGGTGAGAGAGCCATCTCTCCTCTGTATTTAGTGATCTTTAATTTCCAATATTACGAGATAATTATTGGCGTGCTACTTCCTATTTTTTATTATACTACTAATTTTTACATGTATTCAAATATAGGAATTTCTGAATTGATTATTTGTATAGGTAATACTTTTTATAGATTTTAATAGATAAATTGGATGCTAGATTTGGAGTGAAAATTAATATGAAACTTGGATTAAGTTCATATACGTATACATGGGGTGTTGAAGTACCCGGTTTTCCAGTTCCAGAAGGACGGTTATCAGCTCATGATTTACTGAAAAAAACAAAAGGACAAAAACTTGAGGTTTTGCAAATTGCTGATAATCTCCCTTTGCATCTAATGACAGGGGAAGAACTAGAAAACTTTAAACAATCAGCTGATGCATTAGGAATTGAATTAGAAGTTGGAACAAGAGGGATAGAAGTAGAGCAGTTGCTACGTTATTTAGAAATTGCGCAAGTTCTTGGCTCTAAATTTGTAAGAACCATTATTCATACATCTAAAGGAACACCTGAACTAACTGAAGCGATTGAATTAATTCAACAGGTCATTCCGTCTTATGAAAAAGCCGGAATAGCCCTTGCTATTGAAAATCATGATCGTCATACAGTGGATGAGTTAATAGATTTACTTGAAGCTGTGGATAGTCCTTATATCGGTATTTGCTTAGATACAGTAAATTCTTTTGGAGCATTAGAAGCTCCAGAATTTGTAGTTAAGAAACTAGCACCCTATACAATAAATCTTCATTTTAAAGATTTTAAGGTTGATAGAGTTCAATCCCAGATGGGTTTTTCTATTGTGGGCTGCCCTGCTGGTGAAGGTCAATTGGATATAGACATGGTAATGAATGAGCTTTCTAAGTATGGTAAAAATCCGAATGTAATCCTTGAATTATGGACCCCGTATGAAGAGTCTGTTTCTAAAACAATTGAAAAAGAAAATGAATGGGCAAACAAGAGTATTGCCTATTTGAAGGAGAGAGTATAGTGACTAATGTAAATCGTGATCATTCAACTATAAATGTAACAATCGTTGGTGCCGGTGGAAAAATGGGCTGCCGAATTACTGATAATCTAGTAAAAGGAACATATAATTTATCATTTGTTGAAAAAGCTGAGTCAGGAATTGCACGTCTTAAAGAACGTGGTCTTAGCACAACAGCTGGCGAAGAGGCCTATCCTAGTGCCGATTTTATTATCTTAGCAGTACCTGATGCGTTAATTGGTAGAATATCAGCTGAAATAGTTCCTCAAATGAAACCAGACGCGACTTTAATTTTACTTGATCCAGCCGCTGCATATGCTAATCAAGTTAGTTTGCGTAATGATTGTACGTTCGTTGTAACACATCCTTGTCATCCTCAATTATTTGGAGAGCAAGATTCCGATGAAGCAAGAAAGGATATGTTTGGTGGAATAGCTGCAAAACAAGATATCGTGATTGCCCTTCAACAAGGACGAGAAGAGAATTTTGAGATTGCAAGACAAATTTGTATCGATATGTTTGCTCCAGTTGTGGAGTGCTATCGAATTACGGTTGAGCATATGGCGCTTCTTGAGCCGGCAGCTGCTGAAGTAGTTGCAGCATCTGCAGCATGTATTATGAAAGAAGCGACAGATCAAGTAATTAAAATGGGAATCCCAGCCGATGCAGCACGTTCATTTATGTTAGGTCATATTCAAATTCCACTAGCAATTGCGTTTAATAATGTTAATCCTTTTTCGGATGCAGCTAAGATTGCGATCGATTATGGATATGAAAAGATCTTTAAAGAAAATTGGAAAGATGTATTTACAAAAGAGTCATTAGATGAAGTGATCAAGAAGATGCTTCATTTGGAGGAAACGACACTTAATAAATAGAGTTTGACAAAGAATGCCTTAGAAGGGAGGAGCATCATGAGTAAATATGCAATTGGCATAGATTATGGTACACAGTCTGGTAGAGCTGTGTTAGTAGATATTTCAAATGGAGAAGAAATTGCTACACATGTAACTCCTTATCCACACGGAGTGATCGATGAGAAACTTCCTAATACTGGGGAAGAACTTGGGATGGATTGGGCGCTGCAACATCCCGAAGATTATCTGGAGGTATTGCGACAATCTGTTCCAAACGTGATCCAACAATCTGGTGTAAACCTTAATGATATTATCGGAATTGGGATTGATTTTACAGCATGTACAATGTTACCGGTTGATAAGAATCTTACGCCACTTTGTTTAACTGAGAAGTGGGCAAAAAATCCTCATAGTTGGGTGAAAAAGTGGAAACATCATGCAGCCCAAGAACATGCAAATCGATTTAATGAAATCGCGGCCAATGAACCTTTTTTAAAAAGGTATGGCGGCAAACTATCGTCAGAGTGGATGATACCAAAGGTTTGGCAAATTTTAGACGAAGCACCTGATCTTTACGAAGCAACAGATTTGTTCCTAGAAGCAACAGATTGGGTTATTGCAAAAATGACAGGTCATGTACTTCGAAACAGTTGTACAGCGGGATATAAAGCCACTTGGCATAAAAAAGAAGGGTACCCCTCTAAAGCTTTTTTCAATGCTTTGGATCCAAGGATGGAAAATATTATCGAAACAAAGTTGCGCGGTGACGTGGTTTTGCTTGGTACCAAAGCAGGTGAATTGACGCTAGAAATGGCAGAGATGCTAGGGCTTAAACCTGGAATAGCGGTTGCAGTTGGGAATGTTGACGCGCACGCAGCTGTTCCTGCTGCGGGTGTTGTAACACCTGGGAAAATGGTTATGGCGATGGGAACTTCTATTTGTCATATGCTGCTAGGAGAAAAAGAAGAATATGTTGAGGGCATTTGTGGTGTTGTCGAAGACGGAATTATTCCTGGATATTATGGGTATGAAGCTGGCCAATCAGCGGTTGGGGACATTTTTGGATGGTTCGTTGATGAAGCGGTGCCTTCGTATGTGAATGACGTGGCCAAGATAAAAGGTCTAAGTGTGCATGAATGGCTTGAAGAAAAAGCATCTGCTTATTGTCCTGGAGAAACTGGATTATTAGCTTTAGACTGGTGGAATGGAAATCGTTCTGTACTCGTTGATACAAACCTAACCGGTATGATTTTGGGCCTTACATTGTTAACTAAACCTGAGGAAATTTACCGTGCATTGCTGGAAGCTACGGCTTTCGGTACACGCAAAATAATTGATGCATTTGAGGAAAATGGAATAGGTGTTAATGAGCTCTATGCATGCGGTGGATTACCACAGCGAAATAAATTGTTAATGCAAATTTATGCAGATATTACAAACCGTGAGATAAAAATTGCCAAATCGACACAGACACCTGCATTAGGTGCGGCTATGTTTGGTGCGGTTGCAGCTGGTGCCGCAAATGGTGGATACGATACTATTTTAGAAGCTGCTGAGAAAATGGCGCATATTAAAGAAGAAATATACCGTCCAATTCCAGAAAATGTTGAGGTCTATAATCAAATCTATGTCGAATATAGTAAGCTACATGATTATTTTGGACGTGGGGAAAATGATGTTATGAAACGCATGAAAGCTATTAAAGAAGAACGCAAAATGAAGATCTTAATAGCTAACTAAATTCTATATTTTTAAGATTAAGACAGCCATTAGTTAGTAGGAGTTGTTCTGAATGCTACAAGAATTAAAACAATCTGTGCTGGAAGCAAATCTAAAGCTTCCTAAATATAATTTAGTAACCTTTACGTGGGGAAATGTAAGTGGCATAGATCGTGACCAAGGTTTGGTGGTCATTAAGCCAAGTGGTGTGCCGTACGAAGAATTGCAAGTAAGCGATCTGGTTGTACTAGATTTGTATGGAAATAAAGTAGAAGGAGATTTAAACCCTTCTTCTGATACAGCAACACATCTTGCTTTATATCGGGCTTTTCCTTCAATCGGTGGGATCGTTCATACACATTCGACGTGGGCTACCATATGGTCACAAGCGGGTTTGCCCATTCCAGCTTTGGGCACGACACATGCTGATTATTTTTATGGTGAAATCCCATGTACAAGGGAAATGACTACAGAAGAAATTGAAGGTAACTATGAATTAGAAACTGGAAATGTAATTATCGAGACATTGAGAGATGTTGAAGTATTGCATATGCCAGGTGTTTTAGTAAATAATCATGCCCCATTTTGTTGGGGTAAAGATGCTAACAATGCTGTTCATAATGCAGTAGTTTTGGAAGAGGTAGCTAAAATGGCATACCATACAAAGAAGTTAAATTCGGATAAGCCTTCCATTTCGAATACAATCCTTGACAAACATTTTCTTAGGAAACATGGTGTTAAGGCATACTACGGGCAAGCAGCTAAATAAACAATGAATTAATACAAAAAGCGTTCCTATACAACTAGTAGGAACGCTTTTAGTATTAATGGAAAATAATAGGAGATAATTAATAAGATAAGACATAAAAAAGCATGTGGGGATCGTTTATGAATCAAACTCCAGAAAAAATTACTTTGCTGCAGCTTGGAATTATCATATTGTTATTTTCTATAGGCACATCTATTCTTTTGATACCCTCCGGATTAGCTACCATAGCAAAACAAGATGCTTGGCTTGCTTGTTTAGTGAGCATTGGCATGGGACTTCTACTTATATTCTTTTATCAAAAACTGGCCAAGATGTTTCCTAATAAGACGTTTGTTGAATATTGCATCATAATATTAGGAAAATGGGTGGGCATATTTGTAGCGCTAATGTTTGTTCTTTTTTCCTTTGTTGGAGCAGCAACAGCATTGTTTTATCAAGGTGATTTTGTTGTGACCCATGTACTTCCTGGAACACCGATAGAAATGGCTAATTTATTGTTTGTACTTCCGGTTATCATGGCAGTTCGTATAGGTATTGAAACCATTGGACGATCAGCAGAAATCTTAGTTCCTTGGGTAATGCTATTATTTGCGCTATTGGTTATAGCGATATTGCCACAGATTGAAATGACAAATATACAACCCATATATGAAACAGGTGTGAAACCAATTATCCATGGTGCTTTATCATTTGCCAGTATTGGTTATTTACCTTGTATTGTTTTTAGCATGATCTTACCAAGTGTAAATTTAATCACAAGTATCAAAAAGCCATTTTATGTATCTTTCTTTATTTCAGGAATATTTATGGCTATTATTACATTTTTATGTATAACAGTTTTAGGAGCAGAATATACAGCGCGTGGTATGTACCCTAGTTATGATTTAGCAAAAAAGATTAATATCGGAAATTTTATACAGAGAATAGAAGCGTTAATTGCTGCAATATGGTTTATAACGACCTATTTTAAGGTACTCATATACTTTTATGCTTTTGTTTTAGGGACTGCGCAAATTTTTGGAATGAAAAATTATCGCCCCATTGTTTTTCCGTCAGCAATCCTGTTAGTTGCGCTTTCCTATGATATATATCCGGATACAGTATACGCTTCGGAATGGAATTCAACAATTTGGGTTCCGTTTACTTTAACGTTTGGTTTGTTTCTACCGATTGCTTTATTAGTAGTTGCAAAAATACGGGAGAAAGTAAAGACATAGCGTTTCTAACACGATTAGTAATGCCTTTATTGATAAAAATATATAAAATTCTATTTACTGTTCTTTTATATGGAACATTTTATTTAAATTTATTGCAGTTGAGTCTATGATTAATAGAAGGCAACTGCTAGTTTGTTAACTGCCTATATCGGGTACGATGAAAGAATTAGGAGGGATAACGCGATATGACAGAGATTTTCTATGAGGATAAACTTGTTGCGGCTGTATTATTTACCTTAGCACTATGTGTTTCGCAATTAGCCGTATTTGTGATTAAAAAATATCGAGGAAATAAAATTGAGGGACTTCATATTCTTTATCATGAAACGTTAGCTTATACAGATAACAAGCGGTCCAAACGGATTACTTATTTTGTTATCGTCCCAATAATGATTTATGTAATCTATGATTTATTAGCACGATTTCTCGGTAATACCCACATTTTATACAATCTTTTTGTCTATATTGTAAGTGGAGGCTTTGGACTGTTGGTAGCCTTAACTGTTGCGTCCTTGCTAGCGGCTTTTTTACTCTATAAAAATGGACATACTCTTTTAAAATATCAAGCAAATATGTATCTTACTCTTTTAGTAATTGGCTTTATTTTTGGCGGGCTTTATTATTTAACTGTTGAGGCATTTTATCGCAATAGTTTCGTGATTATTCTTTTAATTAGTATGATTAATTTATCCATTACTAGGAAAATTAAACGGAAGTTAGTAAGTGAGCGAGTGATTTGAGTATCCCTATAGTTGTTACCCTTGGTGCGTCTAGTGTTTGTCGTGCCAAAGGTATTTTTTATGCAAGCGAGGATCTATACATTGATCATCAAGAGAGGTTTATTAATAAGTTTTAGAGAGTTTGTACTAATTACATATTACTATAGGAGTTAATTCCTAAAGAACTAATGATTTATGAGAATAGAAGGGGATTATAATTTTTTCCATTTTCCTGCAAAATAAAAATACAGTAATTCAAGCAATTGAAAAATATGAACACGCAGAGTGTTAGAAAAAATAGACAACCAGTGTCATAACATAGATTTATTACAGAGAGACAATAATAAATTGCGGGAAAGTAGGTAGATGGTATGAATCTGAAAGACAATTTTTCGTTCGAATTAAAAGAACTGTTACATTCTTCAATTAACTCGATGAAATTAGAAAAAGGTGCGTTCTTATTTCAAGAAGGTATGCCTGTTACAGAGATGTATATTGTTAAATCTGGTCTCATCCGGATTAGTAAAATTTCTGCTGATGGAAAAGAATTAACAATCAGTATTTGCTCTGCAGGTGATATCGTTAACGAACTAACCCTTTATACAAACGAGACTAATCACTTATTAAATGCGAGAGTGATTGAATCTGCAGAGGTCACGATCGTTAAGAAAGAATTTTTAGAAGAGCAATTAAAGCATAACAATGTAGTGGCATTTGAATATATGAAATGGATGAGTAATCACCTTCGGAAAACACAAACGAAATTCCGCGACTTAGTGCTATATGGAAAAAAAGGTGCTCTTTTTTCAACGATTATCCGAATGACTAATAAGTACGGGGTAACAAAAGACAATGGTGATATTGCAATTAATCTACCATTAACCGATCAAGAACTAGCTCTTTTTTGCGGAACATCACGTGAAACCGTAAACCGGCTGTTAAGCGATCTTCGCGATGATGGAATTCTCTCCAAAAATCACGATAAAATTATCGTTCATGATCTTAATTACATGAGGGAAGAGATTTCTTGTGAAAACTGTTCGGTTGAGGTTTGTAGTTTATAAAGGTCTTCTTATTATTTAAAAAAATTTGTATCGAGTCTATAACTCTATTTAAACATATAATATTTTATGTTACATTATATATACACTATATGAGAGGAAGAGTAACATAACTATGGAACAATTTAATAATGTATGTATCATTAAGAAGGCTAATACATATTTTGAAGGAAAAGTAACAAGTCGTGTGGTTTTATTTGAAGATGGAACTAAAAAGACATTAGGTATTATGTTACCAGGAGAATATGAATTTGGAACAGATTTAAAAGAGGAAATGGAAATCATAGATGGTCATTTAGAGTATAAATTACAGGGTGAAGAAAACTGGAATGTTATTAATGGAGCGGGCGTTTTCTATGTACCTGCTAATTCAAAATTTCAATTGAAGATTCATTCAGTTGTTGACTATTGTTGTTCATATATTAAGGAAGATTGATGTTTAAAAAAAGCACCTATTCAAGTGCAAGTGCACTTGAATAGGTGCTTTTTATTTTTTGGGTTTTAGATTCATAAATTTTTTTGTTAAAAAAGGGTAAAAAATGGAGTTTATGCGAAAACTTAAAGGGCAGTTACGTTAAGGTTGGACATAAACAATAGTGTAAAAGGTGGTGCATCATGACAGCAAATGACGTAGGGTTTAGTTTATTATTGTTAGGACTATTATTAGTAATCGGTAAATGGGTGCGCGTTAAAACACCATTATTACAGGACTTATTTTTACCTAGCTCTTTAATCGCCGGTCTATTGGCTTTATTTATTGGACCTGAAATTTTGGGGAAACTGACAGGGATCGATCTATTCCCAACTGCCACATTAGACACTTGGAGAACTCTACCCAGTCTTATGATTAATATTGTTTTTGCTTCATTATTTATAGGAGAAAAGATACCTAATTTAAAGACAATTTGGAAACTGGCCGGACCGCAGGTGGTGACAGGATATATGATTTCCTTTGGGCAATATGTTGTCGGCTTGTTACTGACCATCTTGGTTCTCACTCCTTTTTTTGGGGTTAATCCTTTAGCAGGTGCTTTAATTGAAGTAGCTTTTGTAGGCGGACATGGAACAGCATCCGGTCTTAGAGATACGTTTGAAGAAGTTGGCTTTGCTGAGGGTGCGGATTTAGCAATTGGCTTGGCCACAGTTGGGGTAATTAGTGGAGTTGTGATTGGCATTGCACTTATCAACTGGGGAATCAGGAAAAATAAGCTAGTTAATAATATTAAAATTGCGGACAGAGACGAACTAGAGAAAAAAGGGCTCAATGAATTAGAAAATCGGGAATCAGCCGGAGTTTTAAGTACAAGAGCAGAATCGATTGAACCGCTTTCGTTACATTTAGGTTATATTGCAATTGCTGTTCTAATAGGTTACGGCATATTGCAAGTTTTGATTATGATCGAAGAGGTCCTATGGGGAGCTGCTACAGGTGTATATCTATTACGATATGTACCGCTCTTTCCTATGGCGATGATTGGTGGAATAATTGTGGAACTCGCGTTAGACAAATTTGACCGCTATAATACGTTGGATAGGGGACTCATCAATCGAATTCAAGGGTTTGCCTTGGATATTTTGATTGTGAGTGCGTTAGCAACGTTATCACTAACTGTTATTGGGGATAATTTCATGCCATTTCTAATTCTTTCTTTAGGAGGCATAGCGTGGACGATGTTTGCATTTTTATATTTGTCTCCAAGGATGCTTCCAAACTATTGGTTTGAACGCGGAATTGGCGACTTTGGTCAATCAACCGGGGTAACAGCAACTGGTTTGCTATTGATGCGTGTTACAGATCCCGAAAATAAAACGCCAGCCTTAGAAAGTTTTGGTTATAAACAAATATTATTTGAACCATTTGCAGGCGGTGGACTTTTTACAGCTGCTTCGATTCCGCTGATTTACCAGTTCGGTCCGATAACGATTTTAATTTTTACAACGATCATCGTAATAGGCACGATTGTATTTGGAATTTTAGTTTATGGCCGAAAAAATAAGCAAACATCGATGTAAAGAGGATAACAATACATCATCAATCCCTCCTAACATGACCTTAGGGGGGAGTTTACTTTTTTGGTTGTAAGATAACATGGTCTGATTTGATTTCACCTAGTATTTTTTTGTATAATCAATATTTATAACTGTATATGTGCGTATATACATAGTTTTCTATAATTCTAGAAGAGGTGATATCATGCTTGTTTTTATGACAATAATATTATTGGTCTTTGTCTTCGATTTTGCAAAATTAAGGAAACAAAATGATAGGCTAATAGATCAAAATGACAAGATTATTTCGTTATTGGAGGATATAAAAGAGGGGAAGAAGGGATAAGCCTGAACTCACTGCTTATACAAATGAAGGAGCAAGAGAACAGGCGTAATGAAGATAAGTCTATTATTTTTGTATATCTAGTACATGCTGATTTGTAACTCGGTTTCTGCTAACTTTACCGTGAAGAACATAATAAACAATGAGTCCTAACAATACAAAGATAGAACTGTAAAAATACAAAGCACTATAACCTATGCTTGCTCCGACAAATCCCACTAGTAACGAACCAATTCCAATTCCAGTATCTAACGTAAATAAAAAGGTAGCTGTTGCAACACTCCTTCTTTCAGGCGGCGCCATTTGGATGGCAATCGTTTGCGAACTAGGAAAAATAGTGCCCCAGCCAATTCCAATAAACGCTGCTGATAAGAGAAATAAAAAGGCGGTGTTTGCTTGACTTAAAAATAGCATTCCAAGAGCTAAGCATACAATCGATGGATACATAATTACATTTGCCCCAAATTTATCAAACCATCTCCCTGTAAATGGTCTCGAAAGAATAAGAACAATTGCATAAACAATAAAGAAATAGCTTGCTACATCTGACAATTGGATATCATCGGCATAAACGGAAACGAACGAAACGATCGATGCGTAAACTATTGAAAAGAATAAGCCAACAAATGAAATAGGAAGTGCAGCAACTTCAAATATCACTTTCAGATCAATACCTTTTTTCTTTGGAACCTCAGTGGCATTTCCCATATTTTCTTTAGTAGGTAAGGAAATCATTAACCCTGTTATCGTCCCGATCACAACACTTGCTGCACTTATCGTAAACATCGTTGTGATTCCCCAGTTATACATCGCTGTCAAACCTAAAAAAGGACCAATAGCCATCGAGATATTAATCATTAATCCATAATACCCCATGCCTTCACCTTTTCTATTCTCAGGAACAATGTTTGCAACGATTGTACCAGTTGCAGTAGTGATCATTCCAAATCCGATACCATGGAAAACACGTAAAATAAGCAAACTGATCATAGAAGTAGCAAAAAAGTAAAGCAATGTCGATCCCAAATAAATGATAAGGGCACTTATAAACACTTTCTTGATCCCAAGTGATTCAATCCATTGTCCTGTAAAAGGGCGTATTACAATGGCAGCAATAAAAAACACCGTAACAATTAACCCTGCTTGTGACTTAGGCCCTTGAAGATCTTGGATGAGATAAATAGGAAGTGTAACAAGTAAAAAATAATAGTTAAAAATCATAAAAAAGTTGGTTGCGCAGACACAGAGAAAATCTCTTGTCCATAATCTGTCTGTCATAAATACCCCCTGTAACTTGCAAAATCTTACTATTTTTATTTATAGTTTAGGATTATTTTTCAAAATTGTCAAAATTATCAAATGTGATATGAGGAAGTGAACGTAGCTATCTTTCCACAACTATCATCTCATAAATAAAACACTCATTCTTATAAATGGTACTTACTATTAGAGGGTAAATTAAATGGAAATGAATTTTATCTATCTTAATTAATAATAGTTCCTATTATTATTTCAAATTGTCAATATCAGAAAATTCTATTAATATTAAGACACCAAGAACTTCATAAATAAAAGGTAATTTAAAGAAGTGAAGAGGAGAGGATGTGGTTTTTCAATACTTCAAAGGGAAATGAACTCTCAGTTTCACTAGTATGATCCAATAACTAAAGATATTTTGAAATACTTATTAAGCTAAGAAATTACTTTATTAGTAAAAGGAGTGACCATAAAGTGGAAAATGTATTTAAAACAGCAACAAAAGTTGTGCAAAGAAATGTCGATCAAAATGTTCAAGAAGTGGAAACAGAAATATGTGTGGTTGGAGCAGGGATTGCTGGAGTTTCAGCAGCGATTGAAGCTGCGCGCCTTGGTAGGTCAGTAACGCTTATAGATGGATTACCAACATTAGGCGGTCAGGCAGTAAACTCCATTATTGGAATTTTCTGCGGTTTATTCTCGAACAATAAGGAACCTTATCAATTTACGCGTGGGTTTGCGGATGATATTTTGGATGAATTAGGCGCAAAAGGTGCTTTGAATTATCGGTATGGCGTTAACAATGTTGTAATGTATGATGAAATTGCACTTTCAAGATGTATTGAAAACGCTGTCAGAGAATCAGGCGTTAAAGTGATCCTAGGAGCTATTTTAAGAGATGTACATAAAGAAGACCGACGAATTTCATCGATTGAACTTGCCACTCGCTTTGGTGATGTAAGAGTAAAAGCAAATTCTTTCATTGATGCGACTGGCGATGCGGCAGTTGCATGGCAAGCAGGACTACCTTGTCAGGAAACTGCAGAAGGAAGTGTTTATGGAACACAGATGCTTGTTCTTGAAAATGTTGATTTAGACCATATTCCAGATCGCTATGAAGTAGCAGACCGTTTGAAGGAAAAAGCAGGCGAGTATGGATTGATTCGTGAGGATGGGTTTGCTTTTGCTTTTCCAGGTAGAGGAGTAGCATTAGTTAACATGACACATGTTGAAACGCCATTAGAACCCATTGCAAATTCTAAAAATGCTCTAGATGGTAAAGCACAAGCAGATAAAGTATTTGAATATTTAAAAACGGAGTATCCAGACTGCTTTAAAAATGCAACGATACGTAGCTATGGCCAATTAGGTATTCGCCAAACAAGATGGATTGTTGGTAAGCACCATTTAACAATTGATGAAGTTCGCAACGGTACAAAATTTGAAGATGCTATTGCCCGCACTGCTTGGCCGCTTGAACTTCATGATCGCAAGGAAGGCTATGTATGGGAGCCGTATGGTGAAGATCATGTTCATTATGTACCGCTTGGCAGTTTAACGCCACCGGATGTTAATAATTTATTAGCAGTTGGAAGATGTATTGATGGAGATTTAGCTGCATTATCAAGTGTTCGTGTTATGGGACCTTGCATCGCAATGGGAATGGCTGCGGCACATGCCTTAGATCTTGCAGGAACAGGCAGTGTTCATGATATAAATATTGAAACACTCCAAGAAAGATTACAAGATAATTTAACGGGAAAAGATACAAGTAGAAACGGGAAAAATGTAAAAGTTGGCAATTAAGTCTAATTGACTATTAATTTATGTGTTCAAAAATGATAGAGTTCTAAACTAGTATCTCTAGATTTTTGAACACATTTTAAAAATGGAGGGATATGAATTGATACTTACTGATGAAGAAAAAGCAATGCTTGATGGAAAGGAAGGTCGAGCAGTCCAAAAAGCAATGGATTTACTTGTTCGTTATGGTGAAGCTTTAGGAGCAGAAAAGCTCGTGGATACAAATAACGTATGTGGGGCGTTAACCTCAACGAATCCTTTTATGAGAGATTACGCAATGAAGCTTGGTCAGGATGCGGTTTTTTCCCAGTTTACCTTAGATAGCGATGAAATTGTCCCGATACCAAAGGTGAAAGCAAATTCCTATCAATTGATTCAATCGGTAGATCCGACAAATGGTAAAACTCTAGGTGCATCACAAGCGCTGCTAGAAGCCAATGCTGAATATGAGGAATATGTCTCAGGTTTAGGTGTTAATCTTTTAAGTACCTGTACACCCTATCAAGTGGGGAATGTGCCAGTAAAAGGTGAAATTTGTGCGTGGATGGAATCCTCAGCTGTTATTTATATAAACTCTGTTTTAGGTGCTAGAACAAATGTTGAAGGCCGTGAAAGTACGGGGGCAGCAATGTTAACGGGAAAAATTCCGTATTGGGGCTTTCATATTGATGAAAATCGATTGGGTACGGATTTGATCGAAGTAGAATTAGATGTTGAAACTATGATGGATTGGGGACTGCTAGGCTACGCCATTGGGGATATGGTAGGCGAAAGGGTCCCGGTTATTGATCGTATTATGAAGGTACCAGACCGAAATATGCTGAAACATTTTGGGGCTGCTGCTGCAAGCTCTGGCGGTGTTGAAATGTACCATATTCCTAGTATTACGGCTGAGGCGCGTACTGTTCAAGAAGCGTTTGGGAAAAATACACCAAAATTAAAGCTTACATATGGTAAAGAAGAGCGCAGAAAAGCTTATGAGAGATTAAATGCATCAGCGAAAAGTACGGAAGTAGACTTTATCATGTTCGGATGCCCGCATGCTTCGATTGATCAAGTATGGAATATTGCTAGATTACTAGATGGTAAAAAGATTAATAGTAATACAGATCTTTGGGTGTTTACACCTCGTGCATTAAGAGAAGTTGCTGATCGTAACGGTTATACGAGAATCATTGAGGCTGCCGGTGGTAAAGTAATTAGTGATACATGTCCAGCCATTGGTCAAATGATGCCTGAAGGAACAAAGGTTGTAGCCACAGATTCTGCTAAACAAGCGCATTACCTGCCAGCTATAATGGGTGTCGAAACATGGTTCGGTTCACTTGAAGATTGTATCGATGCTGCAATTACTGGAAAGTGGAGAGGTGAACTATAATGGAACATGTGGAAACGAAAAAAATAGTAATTCATGGCAGAAAAGTTGTCGGCGGATGTACGGAAGGAGAAGCACTTGTAACGAAGGATACGATTTCCGGCTGGGGCGGTGTCCATCCGAAATCAGGGACTATTGTTGAAGTGAATCATGAGCTCCAAGGACAAAGCTTTAAGGACAAAGTACTAGTTTTTCCAGGTGCAAAAGGTTCGTCAGGATGGTCAATCTGTTTCCATACTTCGAGAATTGCAGGTGCAGCTCCAAAAGCGATGTTATTTAATGTCATGACTACTAAAGCTGCATTAGGGGCAGTTGTAACTCGAGTACCATCTCTTACTGATTTTGACCAAGACCCACTCGATATTATTGAAACGGGTGATTGGGTAAAAGTAGATGCAGATAACGGAGTAGTGGAAATAACAAAAAAGATAAAGCAGTAAAAACGTGGAAGTGTGAAAAAAACTATTGAAAGGTAACTGAAAATTAATAGATTTCAGGTATTTTTTCCATTATGAGGAGGTTAATATGAATAAATTAAAGAAACTTAGTTTAATTGGTCTATTGTCACTTGTTTTTCTAGTAATGGCTGCTTGCGGATCAGATGAAGCGACAAGTAATGAAGGAACTTCAGAGGGAGAAGGAGCTAGTGGAAAGGTTTACGAATGGGATATGGCAAGTATTTATAGTGAACCCACTTCTAGTGATACTTTCGGTTATAGCTTAGGTCTTGGTCAACAAAAGTTTGTTGAGCTTGTTAAGGAAAAAACAAATGGCCAAGTTATTATTAAAGCACACTATAACGGGGTTTTAGGAGATGCGCTAGAGTTATTCCAGAAGGTAAGAAGAGGTGATTTAGACGTCTTTTATGGACAGCCGATGTCTAGTGTAGATGAAAGATTTGGTGCGTGGAGTATTCCTTATTTATTTAGTGATTATGAGCAAGTTGAAAAAATCGCAAGCGATCCAAATGGAGCAATCTTCAAGTTATCCGAGCAATGGATTGCAGAACATGATTTGAAACTTTTAGCAGTAGGACCAAGTGCGTTTCGTGGGTTTGCAAATAGTAAACATCCTGTTGTAACACCAGAAGATTTAAACGACCTTAAAGTAAGAACATATCAAGATCCGATCGTTTCTATTTTCTGGGAAGGTGTAAGTAATGCTGCTCCACTACCATTTAGTGAAGTGTACACAGCTTTAGAAACGAATACAATCGATGGTTTAGAGTTTCAAGCCACGTCTTTAATTCAAAGAAAAATGGATGAGGTAACAAAATATTATACAGATATTGATTGGCAATGGACATCAGGTGCAAATGTCATTGTACCGAAGAAACTTTGGGATGAACTACCAGCAGACTTACAAAAGGCAGTTCAAGAAGCGGCAGTAGAGGCTATGAAATATCAAGGTGAGTTACAAAAAGAAGATGATAAGTCAGCTCTAGACAAGTTAGAAGAAAATGGCGTTGAAGTCCATCGCCTTACACCAGAAGAACGTCAAAAGTGGTCTGACTATGCACGTAGCTTAGACAGTAAGTTCAGTGAGGCAATTGGCGAAGAGGTATATAACGCTGTTATTGAAGCGGTTGAGTCTTCAAAATAGATAAATGAAAAATAGAAAGTGAGAAGTGGATGCTTCTCACTTCATTTTACTATATGAGCCTAATAAATATTGTTAGACTTAAAGCGCTGTATATGGATGGAGGTTGAGTATGAGAAATTTCTTTATTAATTTAGATAAAGGAATTAGCAATATCGTAAATTGGACCGTAGGTATGCTAATGATCGTTCTAACTATTATCGTTTTTGTACAAGTACTGCTACGTTATGTCTTTAATTCTTCAATCGGTGGACTGAGTGAATTACCCGTTTTTATTATGATATTTTCTGTGTGGTTATCTGCTGCGATGATTAGCAGACAAGATGATCAAATTAAATTAGATTTAATAGACATGATCATAAAAAATGAAAAAGCTCAAACCATACTTCGTTTATTTATTAGAATCATTTCAATCATTGTCATTGGTATTTTTACTTATTTATGTTTAGATTATGTCATTTTCGGCATCCAAACAGGGGATACAACAGCAGGGTTAAAGTTTCCTTTATGGTGGTTATCTGCGGTCATGCTCATAAGCAGTATTTTGATGACCATTTATTTTATTAAAAATTTCTGTTCTGAAGTAAAGGAGATGAAAAAATGGAATTAGTTCTCATTTCAGTAGGTATTGTTTTAGCATTTATGTTCTTAGGAATGCCTATTGCCCTTTGCTTCCTTTCTGGTTCATTGTTTTATATGATTGTTGGCGGAGAAAGTATGGGATCTGTCGCACCTGAAGCTTTTTTTGCTCTTGATAAATACGCACTATTAGCCATTCCATTATTTATGATTGCAGGTACCTTAATGGAAGTCAGTGGAATTGCTGAAAAACTGATTGACTTTGCTAATGCATTATTAAAAAAGGTAAAGGGCGGTATGGGTGCCATTATACCTGTGAGCTCAATGTTTTTTGGTGCTTTAAGTGGATCTGGAACAGCTACAGTAGCAGCGCTTAGTACAATTTTAGTGCCAAAATTAGAGAGACTAGGTTGGGATAAAAGATATACTGCAGCGCTTTTAGGTGCATCGGGTCCATTGGGATATATGATACCACCAAATATGAACGCAATCCTATTCGGTGTAATTGCCAATGCATCAGTAGCAGCCCTATTTTTAGCAACAGTAATTCCAGGTATTATTTGGGGTGTTTTGTATATTATCATTAACCGACTTACCTATAAAAAATGGTATAAACCTAATAAACAAATTATCGCTGAAGACGTAGCGCCAACAACAAATGTTACTTATTTCCAAGGCGTAAGTTCTACCTTTGTAGCAGCGATTCCAGCGTTTATCATGCCTGCGATTATTTTCGGTGGCATTTATGGAGGCGTTTTCACTCCAACAGAAGCTGGTGCAGTGGCATGCGCTTACGCCCTTATAGCTGGTGTTTTTATATTTAAAGGAATTAAACGAGGTAATTTTTTATCGGCATTTACACATACAGGCGGAACACTTGGATCGATCATGATCATTCTGCCGATGGTTGTTATTTTCACAAATATTCTCGTTATTAATGGAGTTCCGCAAATGATTGCCGAAGGCTTAAATAGTGTTTCTAGCAACAAGTATGTAGTGCTTTTATTAATTGATATTCTTCTAGTTGTTGCCGGTTTTTTCCTTGATGCAGGTGTATTGATCTTTGTAGTTGCACCATTGTTAATACCTACTGCCGAAGCGCTGGGAATAAACATCATTCAGCTTGGAGTTATTATTTTTGTCGCAATCGGGGTAGGTACGGTTACCCCACCAATGGCAATGAATCTATTTATTACATCTAAGGTTAGCGGTGTGTCTTTAAAAGATATGATGAAACCATTATTGCCGTTTTTAGTATTCGCGGCCATTCCTGTACTATTATTAGTAACGTTTGTTCCTGAATTATCGCTATGGTTACCGAGAGTGATTATGGATATAAAATTGTAAGCAAAATAGTTTTCTAGATAAGAGGTGCATGGCTTTCTATGTATTATGATCCAGAACATAATGATCACGGCTTACCCTGGACCCCATTTAAATCTTGCGTTGTGCCAAGGCCAATTGGATGGATATCAACTATCAGCAAAGATGGCGTTCCGAATCTAGCACCCTATAGTCAATTTCAAAATCTTAGTTTTGATCCTGCTTATGTAATGATCTCTATTAATCAAGCAGAAGGGGGGATTCGGAAGGATACGACAAACAACATTGAGCAAACAGGTGAGTTTGTTTATAATATGGCCACTTACGATTTGAGAGGAGCTGTAAATCTTACATCAGGCACTTACCCGCCTGATGTGGATGAGTTTGAGGTTGCTAACTTAACAAAAGCACCATCTCTTCGAGTAAAACCTTATCGTGTAGCAGAGTCACCAATTCAGTTTGAGTGTGTCTACAACCAGACTGTGAGAATTCCTGGCAATGGTATTGGAGCAATCGATTTAATTGTTGGGAAAGTAGTCATGATTCATATTGCGGATAATGTAATTGGCCCTGACGGCAAACTTGATATTGTAAAAATCCGTCCGTTGGCTAGAGTAGGTTATTATGATTACACGAGTATAGAATCGGTGTTTGAAATGAGACCACCATTAAGCAATATGGGTTCAGGATTAGAGGGAAAACCGGGTTCGAAAACTAAAAAGTAAAGTGTGAAGCTACTACTAAATATATAGGGTGAAAACTAGTCCATGTTAATGCACACATGGACTAGTTTCATCATACAATCTACCAATCTTAAATTAATTTTTGTGCTTCATTTAACGTAAAATCACGGAACATACTTGTTGTTATTGGAAGTCTATTATGTTTGGTCAAGGCAAGACCAACTTGTCTTTCTAATGATTGTTCAAGTGATACTATTTTAGTCTTGCTATTACTTATATTTTTAGCAACACTATAGCCCATCAACGTAATCCCAAGGCCTTCTTCAACAAATGTTTTAATCATTTCATAATTTCCACAATTAATCATGGCTGGCTTATAGCCAAGACTCATACATTCATTTATTAATATTTTTGTAAATGCCGAAGTTGAGTTATTTATTAAAAATGTTTCTTCCGACAAATCTGCAAAATCCACTTTATTATATTGTGCTAACCGATGATTTGCTGAAGTTAATAAAACGACTTGTTCACTTACGATCGGAAAAAACTGAATATCGAACTCGATTGGATAAGGTGTACTAATAAATGCCGCATTGATGTCTTTTTTTCTTAATCCTTCTAATAATTTATTCGTACTTCCACTATGTATTTCGACTTCAAACCCAGGATAGCTTTTGGCAAAATTGGCAATTAGCTTATTTAAGCCTAAATAAGACATTAATGGAATCGTACCAATCGTTATTTTGCCTTTATTAAAATTGGTGAATTTCTGCATGGTTTCCTTTGAATAGTGGACTTCAGATAGTATTCTTTTAGCATGAATCAAGAAATCCTTTCCTGCTGCGGATAAATTAACTGTACGTGAATTACGGATGAATAGTTTAACTCCAAGTTCTTCTTCCAGCTTTTTAACCTGTTGTGAAAGGGTAGACTGTGATACACATATTTCTTGTGAGGCAGCCGAAAAGCTTCGATACTTTTCTATTGCTAAAAAATATTCTAGTTGGTGAATTTCCATTTGGTACCTCCTTATGGAAATAATATTGTGAAGTCTAAAAGATTAAAAGAGAATTTTTTATATAGTATCACAAAAAAACAAATTGAACAAATATTCCGAAAATAGATACTCGAGAGTTTAGTTTAGCGTAAGGGAGGTACTGCATTCAAGTTCAATGCGAGTTAATCAATTGTGTAATTAACTCACATTTTTTTCATCCATTTGTAATTTAATTTGTTTTTTTAATTGAGTAATAAACTCTTTTGCAGCGGGGCCCAATACTTGTCCTTTGTTTCGAATCCAACCAAAGTAAATGTCTTCTAATTGATTAAAATTAATAAGATCTAGTAAAACAATGTCCCCGTTTATAACATGGGGGTCAAATTTAATCGTATGATTTGTCCCGATTCCTATACCAAGACAATCAATTGTTGCTTTCTTTATAACATCATTGCTGTCAGTCGTAAACAAAATATTCGCAGGCCCATATTGCGCTGAGATATTATCAACAACTTGTTTAACATGTTTACTTTTAAATAGCACCAGCGAATAACTTAGTAATTCCTCTGGTTTAACAGTCTTTCGTTTAGCTAAAGGATGATCTTTGCCTACAAAAATTTTAGTAGTTCCCGTTATTAATTTTTCAAAATTAAATTGATCATTTTCTTTTAAGAATTTTTCAGTTGTGGTAAGAAGGCCAATGTCTATTTTATTTTGTTTGATGTCTTCTAATACTTCCCCAGATCCTTTTTCAATAATTTCTATGTTTACATGTGGATGGTCCTTTTTAAAGGCAAACAATGTATTAAACATGAGCATCATCATATTTGGAATGATAGATACTTTCAAATCACCTGTAAGCTTAGCTTTTTGAGTTTTTGTTTCCTCTTCTAATTCCTGAACCTTAAGTAATACTTCATATGCTTTTTGGATAACCTTTTCACCTTCCTCAGTAGGGTATGTACCGAGGCGAGAACGATTAAAAATTTTAACCCCTAACTCAGACTCTAATTTTGTAATGGACTGGCTAATGGCAGATTGTGAGACATGTAGATTCTCAGATGCAATAGATACAGAATTTGTTTTTGCTACTTCAACAATATATTCAAATTGCTCGATATTCATGTTCAAGCTCCTTTTACAAAATATAAGAACTAGGGAAATAGTTGTTATAAATGGAAACGTTTACTTATAGTATAAATTTAAATTAAGAAAAGTAAAAGCTATATATTACTTTTACTTAAGTAAACATTAAAAATAGTAATTTTACACTATATACATGGTTGATATAAGATAAAGACAGATAATAATTTAAACATTCTAAAAATTATGAACAAAACGCTAACCAATGAACTAAATCACTAATATATGAAAGGATAGAGGTGTAGTATGAAAAAAATTATTAATAATCCTGATCACGTGGTAGAAGAAATGATTGAAGGCTTTATTGAAGCTTTTGGAAACGATTACATAAAAGTTGAAGGCGTTAATGGAATTGCCCTAAAAAACAAGAAAGATAAAGTTGGGATTGTAATTGGCGGCGGTAGCGGACATGAGCCATTATTTCTTGGATATGTTGGCGAAGGTTTAGCAGACGGAGTCGCAGTTGGAAACGTGTTTGCTGCACCAACTCCAAATAATGTTCAAGCTGTTACAAAGGCTGTTGATTCAGGTAAAGGTGTTTTATACCTCACCATTAACTACGCCGGTGATGTAATGAATTTTGAAATGGGTGCTGAATTAGCAGACATGGAAGGCATTACAACAAAAACTGTAAATATTATGGATGATGTAGTATCTGCTCCGAAGGATCGAAAAGAAGATAGAAGAGGTATTGCAGGAGCAGTATTTGTATATAAAATTGCAGGAGCAGCTGCTCAAGCGGGGCTTTCTTTAGATGAGGTTGCACGTATTGCACAAAAAGCTAGCGATTCTATTCGGACAGTAGGGATAGCCTTAACACCTGGTACCCTTCCTAATACAGGTCTACCAACCTTTACACTTGGTGAGGATGAAATGGAATTTGGCATGGGGATACATGGTGAACCAGGTGTACAGCGCACAAAGATGTTAACTGCAGATGAATTAACAGATAAAATGATGGACTATATTATCGAGGATTTACCATTTACAGAAGGTGCCGAAGTATGTGTATTGGTTAATGGATTAGGTTCAACGACCCCGATGGAATTAATGATTGTGAATCGAAGAATTTCACATATATTAGCAGAACAAAATATTAAGACGTATGATACGCAAATCGGAAATTTCTGTACAACGCAGGAAATGGGAGGAATTTCAATTACTTTATTAAAGCTTGACGACGAGCTGAAACAATATTTTAATGCTCCAGCGCATTCACCATTTTATACAAGAATTAGTAGATAGGAGTTGATTTTCATGAATTCATTAACGGCCCAACATACAAAAGAAATGTTCATCTATGTAGGTGAAAGAATAATTGAAAGTAAACCACTTCTTACAGAGCTCGATAGTGCAATTGGTGATGGTGATCATGGAACTGGTATGGCATTAGGATTTTCAACAGCTTCAAAGAATTTAAATGAAAAAGAATGGTCCACGATTAATGAAATTTTCAAAACAATAGGCATGTCAATGATTACTACAATGGGCGGCGCATCCGGCGTTATATTTGGAACAATGTTCATAGGTGGCGTAAAGAATGAGTCTACAATAGAAGAATTAACTTTAGTTCGCCTAGCTTCTATCATGCAAAACTCCTTGCAAGCGGTTAAAGATCGTGGGAAGGCAAGTCTAGGTGATAAAACGATGATAGATGCGCTAGAACCAGCAGTCGTGGCGCTAATGGAGGCGTCAAACAATTCTACTAGCTTGCTAGATGGATTAAGAGCTGCAGAAGAACGAGCAAAAGATGGCGTTGAAAATACTAAAAATTATATCTCGAAATTTGGAAGATCTAAAACACTTGGAGAGCGGTCCATTGGCTATCAAGATGCTGGTGCAACATCTGTTTGGATTATATTTCGTTCAATGAGAGAGTGGTTGGAAAACGCTAGCTAGAATCGTGTAAATCGATCATTTTATAGAGTAGTTCAAAAGGATACAGCTATATAGTAAAACTAAGTTTTACGATGTTTACTCTTATTGAAGATACTCTATAAATATTATCCATTTTTAGGAAGACAGGGAGATGAATAAAGTGAGCGAAGCACCAAAATTAATTGATTGTGATGTCCATAACGCTTTAAACGATCGAGAAGATTTAATACCATTTTTACCGAAAGTTTTTCATCAGCAATTCCGCGAAACTGGTTTTGAATTGGGAGGAAAACCTTTTAGTCCTGTAGGGTTAATTCGCAGAGACGCTTACCCTCCTAATGGGAAATATCCGGCTAGTGATCCTGAATATATGATTCAACATCATATTGAGCCTAATGGTATTGATTACGCAATATTAACTGGAACTCCTTATATGAATGCTGTTTCTCTATTGATTGATCCTGATTACGGGAACGCATTAGCATCGGCGTTAAACGATTGGATGGTTGAAAAATGGTTAAGTGTGGACCCAAGATTTAAAGGTTCTATTCATGTGAACTTCTCAGATCCAGCAGCTGCCGTGAAAGAAATTGAAAGAATGGCAAGCCACCCTGATATGGTTCAAGTGATTATGTGTAGTGCTGCTAAAATTCCTTTTGGTCAACGGCATTATCATCCAATTTATGAAGCGGCTGAACGTCATGGCTTACCTGTTGCCGTACATCCTGGTGCGGAAGGTTTAGGTGTTACGTATCCGCCAACTCCAGCTGGATATCCAACCCGTTTTATGGAGTGGGAAAATATCTTGCCTTTGAACTTTATGGGCCATGTAAATAGCTTAGTGTGTGAAGGTGTGTTTGAAAAATTCCCTAATTTTAAATTTGTTGCCATTGAAGGTGGGATTTCCTGGCTACCGCATCTTATGTGGAGAATGGACAAAAACTATAAAGCATACCGTGATACAGCACCTTGGTTAAAAAAGTTTCCTTCAGAATATATCAAAGAGCATGTTTATCTAACAACTCAACCTATTGAAGAGCCACCTAATCCAGAATATCTAATTAAAATATTTAAGATGTGTGGCGGCGAAGATATAGTTATGTTTTCTTCTGACTATGCACATTGGGATAATGATAATCCTAAAATGGCACTACTTCCATTTCCAAGAGAGATGAGAGAAAAAATAGCAGCGAAAAATGCAAGTAAACTTTATGGGTTAACCGAAAAAGCCAAGATCGGAGGAGGCGTACGATGAATAAATATGAGGTGGCTAAAGTTTCGGAAATTAAAGAAAATGGTCCGAAAATAGTAGAAGTGAAAGGAATGGAAGTAGGGGTCTATTATGTACAAGGACAATTTTATGCTTATCGTAATTTTTGCCCGCATGCAGCAGCACCGGCCTGTGAAGGGGTTGTTTGTGGAACACGTTTGACTTCTGACGTTTATGAATATGAATATGGTCGTGATTATGAAATTTTAAGATGTCCTTGGCACGGATGGGAATTTGATTTAAAAACAGGTGAGCACCTTGTAGATACGGGTGTAAAGCTTAGAAGCTATCCTGTTGAGCAAGACGGAGATAATCTTTATTTATTACTAAAATAGCAGTAGTTTTATAGAGTGACTAAATATAAGGAGATGATAGAGTTGACTGAAGCTCCAAAATTAATAGATTGCGATTTGCATAACGCTCTTAGAGATCCAAAAGATCTTCTGCCATTCCTACCTAAAGTATGGCATCAACAATGGTTAGAGGTTGGGGTTGATGCGGTTGAGGGTGCTAAATCATATACACCCGTTGGTTTATATCGCAAAGATGCCGCTCCTGCACCTGGAGTAAAGCCTGCGAGTGACCCTCATTTTGTGTTGAAACATCATATGGATGCTTTTAATATTGATTACGGCATTTTAACAGGTACACCGGTAATGAACGGGCTTTCCCTATGTTATGATCCGGATTATGCAAATGCGCTAGCATCTGCGCTGAATGATTGGACAGTTGAATATTGGCTGAAAGTAAGCCCACGCTATAAGGGATCTATTCATGTTAATTTTTCAGATCCACTAGCAGCTGCCAAAGAAATTGATAGAATGGCCAGCCATCCGGATATGATTCAGGTTATTATGTCAAGTGCAACGAGACTGCCACTTGGGCAACGTCATTACCATCCAATTTATGAGGCGGCTGAAAGGAATGGGCTGCCAGTGGCAATTCATCCTGGTTGTGAAGGCTTAGGAACAACAACACCGCCGACACCATCCGGCTATCCAACACGCTTTATGGAATGGGAAAATATTCTGCCACTTAATTTCATGGGGCAAGTGAACAGCCTCGTGTGTGAAGGTGTATTTGAAAAGTTTCCGAAACTGAAGGTTGTTGCAATTGAAGGCGGGATTTCATGGTTACCGCATCTAATGTGGAGAATGGATAAGAATTATAAAGCATTACGGGATACAACCCCATGGTTAAAGAGACTTCCATCGGAATATATTAAAGATCATATTCTATTAACAACACAGCCGATTGAAGAGCCAAATGATCCACAAGATCTTGTTGAAATTTTTAAGATGATTGGTGGAGAGGATATTGTAATGTTTTCATCAGATTATCCTCATGCAGATAATGATAACCCGAAAATGGCATTAGCAGCATTTCCAAAAGAAATGAAGGAGAAGATTCTAGCGAAGAATGCTATCAAGCTATATGGATTAACTGAAAAGCCAGCTATTAAAAACCTAGTATAAAAAATTGATAGTAGGTCATAAGTATTTATTATTTTACTAAACGTTGGAAAATTATTGTAATATGGTGTGAAATTTAGTATTTTATTTATTACCAACTATTTAGTTATCAGAAAATTATTTCAAGAAAAATAATTTAGGCAACTATAACAAAAAAATAAATTAGTAGATTTTGAAAACGTTTTACTAAAATAAATCTATTAATAAAACTACTGGAGGAGAATATGAAAAGAAAATTTAAGGTATTACTACCAAGTATCATGATGTTAGTGTTTTTCTTCTTAACTGCCTGTTCATCGGGTTCAAGTTCTACCAGTTCATCAGATACACCAGATTCTGCACCGAAGGATCAAACATTCAACTTCACGTATACATCAGTTTTCCCACCTGCTAAATGGGATTACGAAGGCTCTTATTATGGAATTGAAGAATTTGTTACAGAGGTTGAAAAACGGTCAGAAGGTCGAATTACTTTTGAAAAATCATATAGTAATTCACTAGTACCACAAAATGAATTACTTGATGCGTTAGCAGCTGGTACTGTTGATTTTGGATTTACATCTCCAGGATTTTATTCGGATATTGTGCCGGCAGCAGCTTTCTCAACTTTACCGTTCTGGGCACATACAGATGAATTTGCTTTTCAAATTTTCCGTGATACAGAGATTGGTGATCTTTTAGAAAAGAATTTCGAAAACTATGGCGCGAAAATTATGATGTGGATGCCAACTGGTGAGTATGGTTTTGTTAGTAATAAGCCAATTCGTAAGTTTGAAGATTTCAATGGTTTAATTATCCGCTCTGGTGGAGCGCTTTGGAATACTTGGTATGAAGAAATGGGAGCAGCACCTGCAAATGTTAGTGTTGTAGAAGCCTATGAAGCGTTGCAAAGAGGAACAATAAATGCTCAAGGTACACCATACCATAATATTGAAACATTTAATTATCATGAAGTTGCACCTTATATGATTAGACCACCAGTATATGCATCAACATTTATGATTTCACTTGCAAGTCAGCAGGCATGGAATAGTCTCCCGGAAGATCTTCAGACTATGATGACAGAAGTGGCAAGAGAAATGGAAGATAAAGCAATTGAAGGTGCAAAAATCTTTAATGAAAATAATGACAGCATGGCAGAAAGTTTCGGTGTAGAAGTAATCACATTACCTGACGAAGAAATTAAGAAGTTAGAAGAAAGTGGAAAAGTCGCTTGGGAAAAATTTGCTAGCATGAGCGATGATAACGCGCGTATGGTTGAAATATTAGAAGAGGAATTAACAAAAGCAGGTAGATAAAATTAAAAGTTTTGAGGTTCGAGGGGATTATTCATAATCCCCTGAATCTATATCCTCTGTTATTATTAGTAGAAATTTTTAAAGTTAAACCTACCATTTTTCCTGCTGGAAGGAGGAATTACATGAAAAAAATTGTCCGTGCCATTAATGCCATTAACAATACGATGGGAATTATAGCGGGGGTATTATTAGTACTTTTGAGTTTAGTAGTATTTTATGATATTATTTCTCGATATTTTTTTAATTCACCTACATTATATGCTTTTGATCTATCAACGTGGTTATCAGGAATTGCAGCTTTTATAACAGGTGGCTATGCGTTATTGCATAATGAACATATCCGAGTCGATATTTTCTATGAGCGTTATCCTGAAAAGGTAAAAAGCATAGTTGAAATTATTTCTGGTATATTAATTTTGATGATCGCTTGGACATTTTTTTGGTATGGCGGTGACCGTGTATTACAGTTGCTGGCAGCAGGTTCGGTAGCTAGTACAGGACTAAATATTCCATTGTGGATCAAGTGGGTTATATTACCGATCGGTGGACTATTATTAGGGCTACAAGGCTTAATAAATTTAGTAAAAGATATTTATCATGTTTGTACAGGTAAACGTTTATGGGAGGAGATTAAATAATGGAACCAGGATTATTAACATTGCTTATCTTTGGATCACTAGTAGTTTTTCTCCTCCTTGGGATTCCAGTTGCGTTTGCAATGGGCGGAGTTTCCCTTATACTAGGTTTCTTTTTTTGGAGTGGTGAAGCAAGTATCGTTGGGTTCGTCTTAGGATCATTTGGTAAAGTTACGGAATTTACATTGACAGCACTACCGATGTATATTTTAATGGCAGGGATATTACGATATAGTGATTTAGCTGACGATATGTATGAAGCGATTTATCGCTGGTTTGGCGGTATTAAAGGTGGATTAGCTGCTGGGACTACCATAATTGCTGCAATGTTCGGTGCAATGGTAGGGATTGCCACTGTTGCAACAGCTACATTAGGCTTAACAGCACGACCTTCAATGCTAAAACGCGGCTACGATGAAAAGTTAATAGCTGGTGTAATCATGGCGGGTGGTGCGCTTGGAATTCTAATTCCTCCGAGTATTGTTATGATTATTTATGCAATGGAGAGTAACGTTTCTGCTGGTAAACTTTTCTTTGCTGGAGTTATACCTGGTGTACTTGCTGCAATTATTTTTGTAGGCTATGCAATCATCATAAGCTATATGAATCCCCATATGGGTCCTTCTCTATCAGTAGAGGAACGTTTTACTTGGAAGGAAAAAATGGAGTCATTAAAAGGTGTAATACTTCCTGTATTTGTAATTATTGCAGTACTGGCATCCATTTTTAGTGGATTAGCAACCCCTACAGAAGCAGCGGCTGTTGGTGTAATTGGCTCGTTAATTTGTGCAGGGGTTAAACGGAAACTGACATTAGATAATATTAAAAAAATGCTGGCTATGTCAGTAAAGTTAAATGGTATGATTTTTTGGCTGTTAATTGCTGCAGTTGGATATGCAAGAATTGTGACAGCTACAGGGGTTGGGAGTTGGATAGCTGAAGCGATTTTAGAAATCGATGTAAATCGTTGGATTATATTAATAGTGATTCAAATCATTTTCTTTATTCTTGGAATGTTCATTGATCCAACTGCCATTCTTCTTATGACGGCGCCAATCTTCCTACCGCTTGTAAGTGATTTAGGATTTGATCTATTATGGTTTGGGGTATTGTTTATTATCAATGGCTGTATGGCATATTTAACACCACCTTTTGGAATAAGTCTCTTTGTACTTAAGGGAGTTGCTCCTGATATTAAAATGGGAGATCTCTATAAATCGGTTATTCCGTTTTGTGTGTTATATGCTCTGCTTATCGCCCTTGTAATGATCTTCCCAGAAATAGTTACGTGGTTGCCTAATGCTGTTATGGAATAAGTAAAATAATTGCATCGTAGGTAAAACTGGAAAAATTAATGATAAGAAATAGGGATACTAAGCATGCGGCTATTAGTATCCTTATTTTTATATAGTAAGCAAGTAGGGTGTTAATAAGGTATTTGTAATAACTTAGAAACTCACCCCAATCCATTACTAAGTACAAAATCTCTAAAAGCTTTTGTAGAGATACTGGCATGTTTAGGGGTTGCTAGACCATACATCGTTTTTAGATGTGGTTCAAGGTTAATAAAAGATGTCTTCGAACTCAATAATTTTTTAGCGATATTAGAAGAAAATAAGGAAATGCCGATGTCTTCCTCAATTAATCCTTTCAATGTCTCAATTTGTGTTCCTGCTAAAATAATTTTAGGCTCATAACCATAGCTTTGGCAAAGTTGAATAAGAGAGTTATGATTATTACTAGATTTGATGACTAAAAAACTTTCTTCGGATAATTCCCCGATATTTACAACATCCTTAGTCGCTAGATGATGTGTGATAGAAGTGAGCAAACCTAATCGTTCTTCTAATAATGGGGAAAATTCATAATCCTCCTGTAATGAATCAGATACGGTTATAAAGGCTACATCTATTTCCGAATTATGTAGTTTCTTTACTAGTTCGGGACTATTTGCCTCGTATATTTCAATGGCTAAACCGGGATAGAGCTTTTGGAACTTTGCAATAATAGAAGCGATTCCAAGGTAGATGATCGATTTATTAGCTCCGATTTTTACGCTTCCTTTACTAAGATTTGTATGTTCTAGCATCGCAACTTGTGCTTTTTTAATCTCGAAAACTATTTTTTTTGCATATTGAATAAATTCCTCACCAGCTTTTGTAATTTTAATAGACCGGTTATTGCGAGTAAAAAGTGTGATGCCTAATTCGTTTTCCAGCTTTTTAATTTGCTGTGATAAATTTGCTTGTGAAACCGCGATTTCATTTGCAGCCTTTGAAAAATGCATGTGTTTTTCTAAAGCAAGTACATATTCAAGTTGATGGATTTCCATCTAGTCACCCCGAATCCGATTTAATTATAACTGAAACTGATTATTAGTATAAATAATAGAGATTGTACTAATCAGTATATTCTGTTAATTTTAAATTATCAAATAACTAATCTCTCAAAAATACAAAAAATTGAAGAGATTACTAAGTAGGGTCTATTTTAGACAAGCTTTAGTAGAAAGGATGATGGAAATGAATAATGTAGAAAAATGCGATGTACTGATCGTTGGTGGAGGTACGGCAGCATATGCGGCAGCAGTATCTGCAAAGATGAATGGAGCGGAGAAAGTTATCATGCTTGAAAAGGCACCAGAAGATCAAGCTGGTGGTAATCCGCGTTATACGGTTGCTGGTTTTAGATTTGTGCATGAAGGTGCACAGGAAATAAGAGAATTCCTTCCTCAATTTACGAAAGAAGAATTTGAACGACAACATCATCCTGCATACACTGCTGAAGCCTATTTAGCTGATTTAAAACGAGTAACTGGCGGGAGAATGGACGAAGAAATTGCAAAGACACTTGTTTCAGAGTCAAATGATGCAGTGCATTGGTTACTAGAATTAGGACATAAGTGGGAGCCAATGACGCTAGTGGTGATTGACGGTATTAGTTATTTCGGACCAGGTCACAACATCCGGTCAGAAGGTGGCGGCATTAATCAATTAAGACGTTGGAATAGGATTGCCCAAAATTTAGGAATTGAAGTGCGCTATAACTCACCTGTAACAGCTTTATTAGGGAATCAACGAAAAGTAGAGGGAGTACGCGTATTAGGACCGGAAAAGGAATATGAAATCTCTGCAAACGCTGTCATCTTGTGCTCTGGAGGGTTTCAGGCAAGCGCTGAAAAAAGAGCAAAGTATTTAGGGAAAAATGCTGACTTGATGAAAGTTCGCGGCAGCCGCCACAATACCGGTGAAGTTTTAGAAATGGCAATCAACTTAGGTGCAATGCCTTCAGGTCAATGGCAAGGAGCGCATGCCTCACCCATTAGCTTAACCGCAGCAGATGTTGAATGTAGTGATGATTATAACCATTATAGTTATCCTATGGGTATTACAGTGAACTCTCAAGGGGTCCGATTCTTTGACGAAGGAGAGGCAGAAAGTACGTATACGTATGCAAAAACGGGATGGGAAATTATCGCCCAAAGTGATGGTATTGCTTACCAAATATTTGATCAACAAACTGTTCCACTGCTGCGTGAAATCTATCAAAGCTTTACACCAGTTAAAGCAGACACCATTAATGAGTTGGCAGTGAAATTAGGTCTTGAACCAAAGGTGTTAGAGCATACTGTTAACGAATTTAACCAAAGTGTAGACAACGATACAAAATTTGAATGGCCGCACAAAGATGGTAAAAAGACGTCGAATCTAACTCCACAAAAATCCAACTGGGCTGTGCCAATTATCGAAGCACCATATGTGGCGTATCCTGTTACCGGCGGCATCACATTTACTTTTGGAGGTTTGAAAATTAATTCAGACGCACAGGTTGTGAATACAACAGGTAATCCGATTGAAGGCTTATATGCATCTGGAGATATTTTAGGCCTATTCTATAATAACTATCCATCTTGTACAGGACAAACAAGAAATGCTGTTTTTGGACGCTTAGCTGGAAAGAATGCAGCTAAAAGTGTAAGTACAGTTTAACATTCTTAAAGACTAGCACCAAAAGATAGGAGGTAAATAATGATTGAAGCAGCTCTTCAAGGAATTTCCGATCTATTAAGTTGGAGCGCAATGGGTTGGCTTATCATTGGTGTCATTAGTGGGCTATTTATTGCTGTTATTCCTGGTATCGGCTCAGTAAGTATGCTTAGTGTGCTTATCCCATTTACGTTTGCAATGGATCCGATGATGGCGTTTGCGTTATTAATTGGTTTCATCGCTGTCGGTTGTACAAGTGATGCCATACCTGCGATATTGCTTGGTATACCAGGAAGTGCAAGTTCACAAGCAACGATAATTGATGGTTATGCAATGACACGTAAAGGCGAAGCAGGTCGTGCTTTGGGAGCCTCTTTTACCGCTTCAGTATTAGGCGGAATTTTCGGGGCAGTCATCTTATCGTTAATGATACCTGTTATGCGGCCGTTCGCACTAATGTTCGGCGCTTCAGAATTTTTAGTTATGTCCCTTTGGGGAGTAAGTATGATTGCGGTTCTATCGGGGAGCTCACCACTTAAAGGCTTAGCAGTTGGAGGCTTCGGTCTCCTCCTTGGTGCTTTAGGTACCGACCCTAATTTAGGCTTTGCCAGATGGACATTCAGCAATTCATACTTCTTAGAAGGAATATCGCTTACTTTAGTTGGTATTGGGATTTTTGCAGTTCCAGAGTTAATTAGTTTAGCAGTTAGACGAACGACCGTATCAGAAGTACCAATAAAAGGCAGTTTATATCGTGGGCAATTGCAAGGTGCGAAAGATGTTATTAAAAACCCTGGTGTGTTCTTACGTTCATCTGGGCTTGGTACATTAATCGGAGCAATACCTGGTATTGGTAGTGCTGTTGTCGATTGGTTAGCATATGGATTGACTGTTCAAACAGCGAAGGACAAAAGTAAATTTGGAAAAGGCGACGTTCGTGGTGTAATTGGTGTTGATGGCGCAAATAACGCTGTATATGGCGGAAGTATGATACCGACACTTGCTTTTGGTATTCCAGGTAGTGTGTCGATGGCTTTCCTACTTATTGTAATGTTCGCACATGGCGTACAGGCGGGATCAGGACTCATTACGAATCCAAGTAGTTTATCACTTGTTTACTTTTTGATCTGGGGGTTGGCGATAGCAAATATTATCGGTGCCCTCATTTGTTTTGCTGGTAGTGGTTTATTTGTAAAGGTTACTAGAATCCCTTATTATTATTTATTTGGATTGCTTGTACCGTTTCTATTTTTAGCGTCTTACTATAATAAAAACAGTATTTATGACTTATATATGTTAATTATTTTGAGTATCTTTGGATACGCTTTCAAGCAATATGGTTGGCCAAGAGCGCCGTTATTGGTGGGAATTGTGCTAAGTCGCTCGGTGGAAGCAAATCTTAGTGTAAGCTTAAGTGTTTTTGGAATGTCATGGGTATATCGACCAATTGTTTTAGTGCTATGGGTCGTCATTATTGCAGGATTATATTTCTCTTATAAAGCATTGAAGTCAAGCAAGTTAAAACCTAATACAGGCGCAACTAGTAATAATGAAGTCGCACCTAGTGTTGAAAAAGTAGAATCTGAAAATAAGAGAAATAAATTTAAACTCTTTATTGAGAGTGGTTCGGCTTTTACAGTTCTGCTATTGATCATTCTTGTAAGTGCTCTTATCCCGGCTTTAAGCTGGCCAGCACTAGCAGCACGTTTTCCTTTAGTGATAGGTATTTTTGTACTTGTAGTCTTAGTTATACAACTGATAAATGAGCTAAAGAATAGTAAAAAACATCAAGTAGGGATGCATTTTGATCTTCCTCCTGATGATATAGGAGGACGCGGTGAAACGCTCCGTCGTTCATCCATTATTTTTGCATGGATTATCGGCTTAGTAATACTAGTTTATCTTTTAGGTTTAGCCATTTCCTTACCACTCTTTGCTTTTGTTTATATGCTATCGGTAGGTAAAGTTAGTATTTTGAGATCATTAGCTTTAACAGTGTGCTTGACGCTGATCATTGTTGGCTTTGCGCATCTAGCCGGGATCTATTGGAATACAGGCTTACTTTTAAGTATGTTTTAAGCCAGTTAAATAAAATGGGGATTGGAGGACGTACTATTGGAGAAAGCTTTAAAACAAACCTGTTCAGAAACTCTAGCATCATTCATTAGAAATCTTAATTACGAGGACCTACCATCAGATGTAATTGAGAAGGCACGTTATGCCCTAATTGATACGATGGGTGCGATTATTTTTGGATCAACCACTATCGAAGCAAGTATCGTCCGAGAGTCTTTAAAAGACTTCTCAGGAAATGGAAATGCGATTGTTTGGGGAACAAAGGAGAAAACGACTGTTCCATTAAGTGCATTGGCAAATGGGACAGCTGCTCATGCACGAGAGCTGGATGACTTTGGTAAAAACAGTGGTCATCCAGGGGCTGTGATCGTTCCTGCAGCCTTAAGTGCAGCACTTGAACATGGAGCGAATGGAAAAGATTTATTAACTGCAATCGTAATTGGCTATGAAATCGCAGAACGAGCAACTGAAAGTGTCGGTGGCTATAGATTTCATACGAAACAAGGCTGGCACTCAACGGGGACGTGCTGCACATTAGGTGCTGCTGGAGCTGTTGCTTATCTTTTAGGATTAAATGAAGAAGAAATTGCCTCAGCTATTGGAATTGCAGGTTCATACACAGGCGGGTTATGGGCATTTATTGAAGATGGTGCCATGACGAAAAGATTTCATCCTGGAAAAGCGGCTGAAAATGCTATTATAGCGGCTTACCTTGCACGTAAAGGCTTTAAAGGTCCGAAATATATTTTTGAAGCCGAATGGGGTGGGTTTTGTAGCACATATACTGGCGGAGCAGACGAAAAGATTGATTTGAGTGTTTTGACTAAAGGGTTAGGTGAAGACTTCAGAATTATGACAACCGGTTTTAAACCACATGCTTGCTGTCGTGGTATCCATGCCTCTTTAGATGCATTTTTACAGCTGCTAGAAACTAATAATCTTTCAAAGGAAGACTTACAGCATATCGAAATCATCACGAGCACACATGCTGCGATGCAGCTTGGAAAAAAAGAGGTTGATAGTTTTCTAGATGCACAAATGAGTTTGCCTTATAGCATAGCGATTGCTTTGTTATCTAGAGAAACGAATGTGTACCAATATACGGAAAAGCGAAGAAAAGATCAAGAGGTTTTAAATTGGTGCAATCGTGTACATGTCTATGGTAAAGAAGATATTCCTTTTGGTTCCTCCGCAACTGTCCGACTTGTATTAAAAGATGGCACTGTTTTCGAGGGAAAAGAATTATTCCCAAAAGGTTGTCCGGAAAATCCGATGACGTCGTTTGAATTACAAAAAAAGTTTCGTGAGCTTTCTTCAACAGCTTTACCAGTTCAGCAAGTTGAAACCCTGTTATCCACTTTATTAAGTGTTGATAAATTAGAATCACTTCTGCAGTTAACGAATTTGTTAAGAGCAGAGGAACAAGAAGTTGAATGATGTTAAGAAACACTGGTAGACGAATACAAAACAATAGGAGGTATGTATAATGTCAGCAAATTTAGTAAAAAGGGGTATGTTTTTTTTACTAGCGTTAACTTTTCTAGTTATGATGGCCGCATGTGGGGGAACTGAAAACGCCACTTCTTCAGAAAATTCTTCTAATCAAGAATCAGCTAATACAGAAAGTGAAAGTGGTACTAGCAATGAGGAAGGTAGTAAAGAAACGGCTGGATTCACTTATGAGGGTGAAACGATTACAATGATCATCGGTTATGCTCCTGGTGGTGGTACAGATACGGAAGGTCGAATCGTTGCTAAACATCTACCGAAATATTTACCGGGAAATCCTAAAATTATCGTTAAAAATTTACCGGGCGGCGGCGGTATTTCAGCAGCAAATGTCATGTTCAATGATACAAAACCAGATGGTCTAACGATTGCATTGCCTGGACGTGCAAACTGGGTGAGCTCTGATGTATTAAATCAGGAATCTGTAAATTATGATTTAAATGAATTTGAATGGATTGGAAATTCTGGTTCAGGTGATATGGTTCTAGTTGTATCAGGAAAATCTGGTCTTGAATCTATTGATGATTTAAAAGCGGCACCTAAAGATTCGGTTTTATTCGGTTCATGGACAAAAACAGGTGCACCTTATGTAATCCCGTATTTATTAAATAAAGAACTTGCTCCAGCTGTAAAGCCTGTTACGGGTTATGATGGTGCAGGCGGAGTTTTACTAGCGATGGAACGAGGAGAAGTACAAGGAGCAGTAATCGCGCATGCTGCAATAACTGAAGCTGATTTAGAATCTGGTAAATTGAAAATTTTAGCAACTTCTGGTTCCGTTGATGTTGGTCCGAATGTACCTAAAATAGAAGATTTCCTGTCTGAAGAACAAGTGCAAATTTTAAACTTAACGGCAGCACCAGGATTAGGTGTACCAATGGTAGCACCGCCAAATACAGATCCTGAAATTGTTAATATCTTAAGAACTGCATACATGGAAATGATGAAAGATCCTGAATTCTTAGAAGAAAATAAAGCACAATCTATCCTTTTATATCCTAAAAACGGTGAAGAATTAGCTGAAATGATTAAAGGCTACACAGAAACACCTGAAAATGTAATCGCAGAAGTACAAAAAATAATTACTGGGTAAGACTTTATTAAATAAGGCAGGTAGTTAGAGTAGAAATATAGGTTTCAGAAAGAATCCGCTATCTGCCCTTTTCTTTAAAAATAAACAATGCTATGAACATGGGAGTGAAATGTTTATGAATGAAGTAGTGAATGGTCGCTGCATTTGTTTCGGAGATAGTGTGGATACTGATGTAATCATACCTGGGCGTTATCTAGTTAGTATAGATCCTGTAGAACTTGCACAGCATGCCTTTGAGCCATTAGGCAAAGAGGTGCAAACTCAATTAAAAGCATCTGAAGTAGTCGTAGCTGGAAAAAATTTTGGTTGTGGCAGCGCAAGAGAACAAGCTGCAACTTGTTTAATAGGTGCTGGTATAAAGGCAGTTGTCGCAAAATCCTTTTCTCGAGTATTTTTCCGTAACTCAATTAACACCGGTCTTCGAGCAGTCGAATGTCCTGAGGCAGCGGCAATTATTAAAGATGGTGATGAAATTAGTATTAATTTTAGCTTAGGAGAAATAAAGGTCAATGATCAAGTATATAAATTTGAACCTTATCCTGCTAGTTTGCAAAAAATAATTGATGATGGTGGTCTTATTAAAAGTTTAGAAAAAAACGCTATTAGCAACTCATAGATTTCAAGTATTTAAGGAGGCATTTACGTGGGAAAAACATTTGCTGAGAAAGCATTAGCGCGTGCAAGTGGTGTTGAAGAAGCGAGGGCAGGCCAAATTTTAAACGTATTTCCAAATTTATATATGAGCCATATTGCAAGCTGGCGCTGTATAGAAACATACGAAAAACTCCAACATAAACGAATTTATGATCGAGATCGGATTGCAATCGTGTTGGATCATATATCGCCTGCTAAAACGGAGAAACAAGCAAAGCATCAGCAGCTTTGTAGAGAATTTGCTGAAAGAGAAGGCATTAAAAAGTTCTATGATGTGGATGCTGGTATTGCACATATTGTGTTAATGGAAGAAGGCAATATTCGTCCAGGCGATGTGATAATTGGAACAGATTCACATTCTACGATTTACGGTGCACTTGGTGCTTTTGGTACGGGAGTAGGGTTTAGTGAGATTACAGCTACATGGGTAACTGGTGAGTTATGGATGAAGGTTCCTGAAACGATAAAAGTTGTCATCAATGGTCCTCTTGCAGAGGGAGTTAGTGCCAAAGATATTATGTTGAAATTAATTGGTGATTTAACTGCAGATGGAGCGACTTATTGTTCGATTGAATTTCATGGTTCATATGTTGAAAGTCTTTCTGTTTCAGAGAGAATGACACTTTGTAATCTTGCGATGGAACTAGGGGCGAAATGCAGCTATGTTCCACCAGACGATGTGGTTCGCAGCTTTCTCGCTCAAAGCGGTTTAACACCTGCTGATTATGATGAAATACATCCTGACCCAGATGCTAATTATATACGAGTAATTGAGATTGATGGTCCGACGCTAGTACCATATGTTTCTTGTCCACATACAGTTGATAATGTTAAAACAATTGACGAAATTGCTGGAACACCGGTTAATCAAGTGTTTATTGGATCATGTGCCAATGCTAAATTTGATGATTTTGTAGTGGCAGCCCGTTATCTAAAAGGGCGTAAAGTAAAAAAGGGTGTTAGATTAATCGTGACTCCAGCTTCTAAAAAAACATTAGACCGAATAATAAAGGAAGGTATTTATACTACATTTCTAGAGGCTGGGGCATTGTTTACAAATCCAGGCTGCGGATCATGTGCGGGTGATGGCGGTGCAATGGCACCAGGAGAGGTAACACTGTCGACTGCGAACCGTAATTTCCGTGGCCGTATGGGGAGCTATGACTCTGAAATCTATCTAGCAAGTCCTGCTGTTGCCGCTGCTACTGCAGTAACTGGTGTTATTACGAATCCACAGGATATATTAAATGAAGTAAAAATCTAAGAAGTTTATTATTTGTGTTAACAAGGAGTGGAGTCTTTGGAATCTCAACGTTTGAAACATGTGTTAGCCAAGATGGATGATTTACAGATTGATTGTTTAGTTGCTTATTTTGATGGAATTCATACATTTTTAGAACCTAATTTTGTTTTCATGCTAAGCGGCTTTAAGCCCCTAAGCGAGTGTATGTACTTGTTGTACTCTGACGGGACATCAAAACTTATCATAACACCGGAATGGGATGCAAATAGAGCCGGAGAGAGAGAAGTCATTGGTACCAATGATTTAATGGGTACGTTTCTTGAGGGCGTTAAGAATAAAGAAATTTCACTTGAGAAAACAGGCTTTGTTGGCTTACACAGCTTAAGCTTAAAATCTTACCGAAGATTTCATGAGGTCATTGGTAATGATATCAAGCAAGTTGATCAAACTATTATAAATATATGTGCAACAAAAACGACAACAGAGCTTCAGCTTGCAGAAAAAGCTACATGGATCGCTGAACGTGGTTATGAACGATTATTAGAAGTAGCTAGACCTGGTGTTACGGAATATGAGCTAGCAGGTGAAATTGATTATTATATGAGATCACTAGGTGCTGATGATAACTTCCTGCTAATGAGCGCTTCTAATCATAATCGTTCAGTGCGGACACCTAGTAATCATGCACTAGAACCAGGAGATATTATTCTAGCGGAAATTTCACCGAGTGTAAAAGGACAATTTTCTCAAGTATGCCGTTCTGTTGTTTTAGGCAGTTCGAACAAGGAACAAATTAATCTATTAAAGGAAAAGTATAGTTTATTAACTGAAGCCTTAGACCGTGGTATTAAAGCAGCGGTTCCTGGTGAAAAGATGTCGACTTTAGTTCAGGTAATGAATGAACCCATTGAAAAGGCTGGGTATGGCAAGTATTGCCACCCTCCATATATGAGAGTTCGGGGGCATGGCTTAGGTTTAAGTTCAATCTTACCAGGTGATGTTTCTCTTGATAATCATACTGTCTTAGAAGAAGGGATGTTTTTTGTTATCCATCCTAATCAATACATCCCTGAGACGGGATATCTCCTATGTGGTGAATCGGTTGTTATTACCCCAGATGGAGCAAAATCATATAGTAACTGGGTGCCTTCACTAGAAATTTTAGAAATATAAGATACTAGATTAGTAAAAAATTGAGAGATTACGTTCAATAGATCACAATCTATTAAAGGAGGCCTAAAGAATGAGAACCATGCATCCAGTCGTTTTACATGGGTATACACAATTAGACTCTACTTACCTACCAGTTGAAGAGTTTGCAGAAAGACTTGAAAATGTTCAAAAAATGATGGTACGTCACGAGTTAGATGTATTAATTGTCTATGGCAGCGTACGAGATTATTCTGAATTATGTTATCTAACAAATTATATTCCTAAACATAGTCATGCGTTAATTTTGATTCCAGCTAAAGGGCAGCCTTGCTTATTAGCTGGAGTAGCGGGAACACGTGATATTCCAGCTGTCCAAGCACTCACATGGCTTGAGGATATTCGCTCAACTAAAAAATTAAAAGCTGAAATCTCATCATTTTTAGAAAATATAACAGTAGGTAAGGCTAATGCTGCAATCGGTATATGTAATAAAGATATAATGCGAGCATCTTTATACCAAGATATAGTGGATGCCTGCCAAACGAATGAATTCAAAGATATGGACGAATTTTTTAGACAAATTCTTGAACAGAAACGGCCGCGTGAAGTAAGTACGATGGAGGCCGCGAGTGAAATTCTCCGTTTAGCAGTTGAAGAGCTTAAAATCGTTTATCGAAACAGCGGTGATATTATAGCAGCCGTTACCGAAGCGGAAAGAGTCGCTCGCTTAAAAGGTGCACAAGATGTAAGATTATTATTTAGCTTGGATGAAGGGAAAACATTACGACCTTTTGAGGAATTAGTTGGGAAGGTGCATACACATACAGCGATTGCTTATATGGCGGTTGAATTTCTTGGATACTGGGCGGAAGGATTTGTAACAATCGCAAATGAAAATCCATACATCTATCAAAAAGCGACCGAATTATTATTTTACCTTAAAACGTCGCTACAAAAAGATGTTCCAATTGCAGATATAGTGCGTGGTGCAGATCAGAAGATCGCTCCTTATTCCTTGCATCCGCTTGTGCAAGGAGGTTATGGTCATGCAATCGGGCTGTCAATTAGTGAAACACCTGTCATTCAAACTTCCTCTGCTGTGGAGAAAGTAAAAACAGGGTCTATTTATTCTATACATGCTGGTCTTACGAATCAAAATGATGAAAATGTGATCTTATCAGCACTTGTACTTGTGGAAGAGGATGGTAGCGTGATACTATGGTCCTCGATTTAGTTAAGCAACTTCCAAATGGGTGTCCTTAATTTCTGACACCCTCTCTCCTTTATAGACGGTTTCATTCCTCAAAATACCTCAAATAAACATGCCATCACAAGCTAGTGGTCTTCAAGGTTCAAGTTCTTACTTATATTTACCTTGATACTCTAAAGCTAGGAATTACAGCATAAATTATATCAGTATGAAAAAAGTGGTGAATAAAATTGGCTAACGATAGTTATAAAAACAAGAAATTTGTTTTATTTACAACGTGCTTAGGTGCGGGAGTTGTCACATTAAATAATGGTTCGCTAAATATTGCGATTCCGACCATGGTAAATGAACTTCACACATCATTAGAGACGGCAAGTTGGATTATTACGAGTTTTATGATTTCCACGACATTGTTTCTGCTATTTGCCGGAAAACTTTCGGATCAGCTAGGAAGAAAAAAAACGTATATGACCGGGCTTACATTTTTTATGGCTTCAGCTTTGTTTGCAGGCTTTATGAATAGTGTGGAGTGGTTAATTGTTGCACGGATCATTCAAGGTATAGGAGGAGCGATTATTCTCTCGAATACGATACCTATCGTAACGGATATTTTTGCTGATGATAATAATCTTGGCAAAAACCTAGGGATAGTGGCAATGTCCTTAGCTATAGGAGCTGTATGCGGGCCGATTATTGGTGGATTTTTATTGCTATTTAGTTGGCATTTCATTTTTTGGTTTAATGTTCCGATATTCTTGTTTATTTTAGTGTCTGTATTCTTTAACTTTCCACAGCAGCCATCATCCTTTAATTATAAAAAAATTGATTTCCGTGGCACATTTGTGCTACTGCTTTTCCTTATTTCAATTTTGTTTACACTAACATATGCACTGCCGAGTAACTGGGGTGCTCTTTCGATTATGTCTTTACTGCTATTATCTTTCGTTTGCTTGATAGTCTTTATTTTGGTAGAAAATAAAGCGGAAGACCCAATCATCCAAACAGATTTATTTAAAAATAGAATTTATTCGATCGCAAACATCGCAACGTTTACGAATAGCTTTGCGCAATCGGCAATTATGTTTGTTATGGTCATTTTTCTTCAAAGTTTAAAAGGAATGCATCCGTTTACGGCATCCTTACTACTGATTCCAATGCCGCTATTACTAGCTATCTCTGGACCCATTAGCGGTAAACTGGCTGACCGTTTCGGCTCTAAACTGTTATCGATTATCGGCATATTTTTAGTAACGATTGGCTCCTTCTTATTAGGACTTGTACAAATAGAGAGCAGTATTTTTTATATTTTATTTGCATTAGCGGTGATTGGTCTAGGTTCAGGGGTATTCCAAGCACCAAATACAAAGGCTATTATGAATATTGCGACACCTGAACACCGCGGTGTAGTGGCGGCAACACGTTCAATTCTTAATACGTTTGGCAGATTAATTGCTGTTTCGATTTCTGTTGGGGTCTTAGGAACCGTTCTGCCAGTTGAGGGAATGGCCTTAGCTGAGGAATCTTATAGTGCGCTTTTATTTTTAATTCAAAGTATCTTTTGGGGAACTGCTTTCGTTTCGTTATTAACATCTGCATTATATTGGCGTCCTAAAAAGAAGAAAATTAACATGACAGCATAAGGGTATTGCTCCTTCCACATACTAAAGGTACATAATGATGGAAAAGGAGCGCTAGCCCTTAGGATGAAACTTAGCGGTGTTTCAATTAAGAGACCTATATTAACTTTAGTTTCAATGATTTTAATCATTATTTTAGGTATTGTTTCGGTTATAAATATCCCTTTAAAATTAATGCCTGATATTAATCCGCCAATTGGTGCGGTTGTATCTTCGTATCCAGGTGCTAACCCGCAGGAAGTACTGGAAAAAGTCACAAAGCCAATTGAAAATCAATTAGCCACACTGCCAGGTTTAAAGGCGATGTCGTCTACATCACAAGAAGGCTCAAGTTTAACTCTTTTAGAATTTAGTTGGAGTGTAACCCTTGATGATGTCGAAAGTGATATCCTAAGTCGCATCAATCAAGTGGACCTTCCAGATGACGCCTCTAATCCTAGTTTATTAAAATTTGATCCAGCTCAAATGCCGATCATTCAATTATCGCTTGCTGGTGGAAAAGACCATCAAGATTTTCAAGAAAAAGTAAAAAGCCTTGAACAAAAGCTAGGTCAAGTCGATGGTGTGGCAAATATTGACACAACTGGTCTTGTGCTTGAAGAAATTAATATAGAGCTAGACCAAGCAGCGTTACATAAATATGGTTTAACACAAAGTGATATTGTAGACATCATTCGGGCTAACCATATTTCACTGCCAGGCGAACCGATTAAATCGGCAGATAAGCAGTTAACAACAAGAGTTCTTAGTATCCTGACCTCGATTGATGAATTAAAAAACATTTTCGTAACCGTAGACCATGCTACTGGTGAAAAAGTAACGTTAGCGGATGTTGGGGTTGTTGAATTAATAGAAGAAGAAAATAAAGCTTATACAAGGGTCAATCAAGAGCCTGCTGTCATGCTTAGTATATTACAGCAATCTGATGCAAATACAGTGTCCGTTTCAAATGGATTTCAAGAACGACTGAATGAGCTGCTAGATGATGCTGAATACGAAATGATCGAGGCAACCATTATTAATGACCAAGGCGATTATGTAAAATTGGCGATTAATTCGATGCGAGATGCTTTAGTGCTTGGCGGCTTTCTAGCTATGCTTATCTTGTTCATTTTTTTAAGAAATGTAAGAAGTCCGCTTATTGTGGGGATCTCGATACCGTTTTCCGTTATTTTCACGTTTGTGCTTATGTACTTTGCGGATTTTAGTCTTAATATTATGACGTTAGGTGGCTTAGCCCTAGGAATCGGTATGCTTGTAGATAATTCAATTGTTGTGATTGAAAATATTAGCCGTCATCTCGAGATGGGGAAAGACAAGAAACAAGCTGCATTTGATGGAGCAGTAGAGGTAGGAGGGGCGATTACCGCTTCAACCTTAACAACTGTAGCTGTTTTCGTTCCGATTGTTTTTACAAGTGGGATTATCGGGAACTTGTTTAAGGAGTTTTCATTAACGATCGCCTTTAGCTTATTTGCATCCTTATTAGTTGCACTGACTGTAGTTCCGATGTTTGCTAGTATTTTTATAACCTCACCGAAGCTGCAAAAAGGTAGAGAGAGAAGTCATGTAAAGAAGAACAGTGGATTAGAACGTGGTGTTCGCTGGGCGTTGCATCACCGTGCAATGGTCATTATCATTACAGTATTATTACTCGGAATCGGTCTATTTGGTGTCGCGACAGTTGGTACGCAATTTTTACCCGTTACAGATGAAGGTTATTTTACAATTGACATAACTTTACCTGAAGGGGTTACACTCGAAGACACGGATAAACTGATTCAAGAGGTTGAAACATATTTTGACGGAAAAAACGAAGTGGCTAACTATCTCGCTTTTGTAGGTACACAGCAAAGTGTTTCCTTTGGAGGGAGCAGCAAAGCCAATCAGGCTCAAGTATTGGTTAAAATGGTCGAGGAAAGTCAACGTGATCTAACAACAGCTGAATTTGTTGATGAAATCGAACGAGATGTACGGCAGCTTTTAGCTGATGCCGAAGAGATAACATTTAATCAACAGTCATCGACAGGTTCCCAACCAAACACACTCACGTTTACCGTCCGCGATTCGAATAAAGAACGACTTGAACAATCGGTTACAGACATTAGTAAAGCCATTGGAAATTTAGAGGCGCTATCTGAAGTGAAAAGCAGTTTAACAGAAACAGATGAAGAAGTCCAAATTAATGTTAATTCCGAAAAAGCATTTGAACATGGCTTGATGCCGGCCCAAGTTGCTACCCTTGTCAATCAAGTAACGCGTGGAATGGACGCAGCCGTCATCACAACAGAAAACAATCAAGTATATACGGTTAATGTAGAGTATGATCAGGAGTTTATAAAAAATACAGAGCAATTACGCAAACTTCTTATACGAAAAGGAGATGGAACCTTTATCCCACTTGAAACCGTTGTAAGTTTCAGCCGTGGTGAAGGACCATCCACCATTAATCGAATTGATCAAGAGGATGCAGTTGAATTTACGTTAAAATATAGACCGGATGAAAACTTAGGCGATGTTACTGCAAAAATTAGAGAAGAAATTGATGATTTAAATTTACCTGCAGAAACCCAGTTATCCTTCACAGGCGATACAGAATTAATGGAATCCGCAATTGATGATTTGTCAATGGCTATTTTGCTAGCTGTGATCTTCGTTTATCTTGTGATGGCAGGTCAATTTGAATCTCTAAAATACCCAATCGTTATTATGGTATCTGTGCCACTAATTGTTATCGGTGTATCAATAGCATTATTTGTTACCAACACGCCTTTGGGAGTAACTGCCATTATCGGATTGCTTGTGCTTGCGGGGATTGTTGTCAATAATGCGATTGTGCTTGTTGAGTATATTTTACAAAGAAAACAAAGTGGGAGCTCAGCACATGATGCAATTGTTGAATCTGTTAAAGTCCGTACTCGCCCCATCTTAATGACATCTTTAACGACTATGCTTGGTTTGGTTCCGATCGCACTTGGGATTGGCGAAGGAACAGAGATGCAGCAACCAATGGGTATTACAGTTATCGGGGGATTATTCAGCAGTACCTTCTTAACCTTACTTGTGATTCCGGTTGTATATAGCTTTTTTGATAAGGAAACAAGAAAATTAAATAAGGTAAAAAAACAAACGGTAACGAATAACGTGGATAAAACAGAGCAGCTTAAGGATTTAACAAAAGAAGAATTGCTAGAGCTGATCCACGAAATTGAAAAAGAGAAGAAGTAATAGCAAGTGTTTCAAATGGATATGCATTAAAGGTAACATTAAATGCAAGGGGGTCATCCTTGTATTTAATGTTATTTTTATGGAAACTTGATTCGGAGGTGTGTTGTATGGACAAAAAAACAAAATCGATTATTGGACTTATAGGTAGTCTCATGGTTTGTTTTTTGGGGATTTATCGTTTAGTGGTTGAAGTTCCAGCTCCTGTTAATTCCTTAATCATTCCCATAGCATTTTCAGTTACTGGTTTAATAGGGTTTTTAGGAAATTTGTTTAAGTTGAGTAAATAGAATTTGTTACGATCTTTATTTTTGTATTCCCTGGTTTATTGGAATTTCATGTTAAAATTATTTATATGATGATGTTATTGTGATAGTCAAATACCCTTTGATAGGTGTTAGGAAAAGAGAAATTGAGGTGAAACAATGAATGAAAGATTAAGAAATGATTTAATTCGATATCAAAAAGCACACCAAAATAAATGGAATCAAGTACTTCATTATTTTGCTTTTATGTTTGCTTTTATAGCATGGATTTTCTTGATTATTAATATTTATGTAACTATTTATCTTGCTTTGTTACATTATGCTTTTTCGTGGTTTGGTCACTTTTACTTTGAAAAGAATAAGCCTGCATCGTTTAAACAGCCTGTGCTTGGCTTTTATGCGGGGTTTTTATGGTTTTTCTTGAGAAACTTTGAACTAATTACTAGAAAAAAGATATTACCTAAAATAAGTTAAATTAGGAATATGATAGACTACTATGAGGTTAAAGAGAGTGAGAGTGAAAATGATTTGAATAGAATTTTAGTATTTATCATTTCATTATCGTTGTTGTTCACAATAACAGCAGGCTGTTCAGGGGAGGGTATAAATCTAAATGAACAAAAACAAATTCAATTCTCCTTAATTCAAAAAGGTTCAAGTGAAAATTGGGAAGTTATTGATACTATATCAGGTGACTATTACAATTTAGAAAAAATATATCAATCAACTCATACATTGGAAATCAAACCGAAAAATAAAATTTTGGACGAAGAAATAACTGTTTCAATTAAAGTGAATGGTGAGACACTAAAATATTTGGAGAAGCGTCCTGAAGGAGAACTACATTCTAGATTTAAAGTACAAAAGGATAGTAATGGTGACTACAAAATAATAAAGGAGTTTTCTCATTTTGATGATAATGAAACATTTTGGGATGAAGATGTAAACTTGGTTATTGAGCATGGTAATATATGGGAAGAAATTAATCTAAGATAATGAATCAGTGTTTAATTCAGGCATCCTCCGCCCTTGTTCTAGGATTGACCAGGCGGAGGTAGAACAAACATTTTTTTATTACCTTCTATTTAATTTTTGACGGACGAAATAGACAATACATAATAATAATGGTATATAAACTGAAAAGATCGGATAAATATTTTTTAGTACGAAATCACTTTGAGCCATATGTGCTGTATAGCTTCCGGCAAAGAAGATTGAAGTAAGTAAAACGATTAGACCAAATGGGATAATTAGTAGAGATTTCGACACTTTAAATATAGTTGCGCCGCCAATTACAGCAGCATACATAAAAACTAAAATCTTGAAAAAATCGTTAACAATTAACCAAATCATAAAAAGAGCGTCCAGCCTTTGAATAAAGTTACCGATATTGATTTTTTGGACCATATCTAATAAAGGCGCTATTGATGTATTTCGTGCTTCTGCCCCTATAACAGAGATGATCAGCATATGTATAAATACCAGAAATAATCCACCTGAAACAACCCCAACCACGCCAACTTTTAATACTGATTTTGGTTTATATAGATAAGCAAAAATCATTGTAAAACAAATCATTTCACCAAAAGGAGCCATCCACGTTTCATTTCGAGTCGTTATAATAATTGTTTCCCAACCTGGTTCTAAAACTGGCTGCAAATTCTCAAACTTTGCAATGTCAGAAAAAAATATAAAAATAATGATTAGTAAACCAGTTAATACGACATAAGGAAAGAAAATTTCGCTCGTTCTTCCAATAACTTCTATACCTAAAAATAATGCATAAAGGATGGGTAGCAGGAGCATGATTCCAATAGCCCAGATTGGAGTCCCATCTAAAAACAAAGGAATAAGTTCCATTGCGTCTCTAACATCTCGCGCTGCACCATACAAAAAAAATAGGATATAAAAAATACCTATAAATGATCCGAGATATTTTCCAAGGATTTGTTTACAGTATTCAGTTAGAACTAAGTTAGGGTATTGTTTGTTTAAATATACATAGATAAAAAGTAGAGGTATACCGCTAATCATACCAAGTAGAATTGAAAGCCAAGCTGCTTGTTTCGCATCTCCCCCTACTGGAAACATGATAGTCGTACCTAAAATAAAGATATAAATTAAGGTGATTAATTGAAAAGAGGAAATCTTTGAGTTCTCCATTGTATCAACATCTTTCTTACTCCCAAAAATATAACACTAATAAATTCTATTATTTCAATTGATAAATACCCTTATACTCTTGATTTAAATAATATTATAATTACATCATCTAACTTACGGAAGAACCTTTAATGTAAAATCGTGGTAGAAAAAAACTATTTTTTTCTACCACTTCGGAGAATGTCAGGGTTTTAGAGTATGCTTGGCAACCTTTTACCAAATTCTATCAATATTTGGGGTAAATCTACTTCTCTTAAAATCGGAAAATGCGTTACCTGTTTTCCTTCTGTTATATATAAATCAATGTCTTTTGCATTACCAACAAAATGAATACTAACACCCTTACTATTTGTTAATGTAAAGGTTTGTAGACAGTGGGTGGGATTATGATGATCTGGCTTTCTATGTCTACATTGACCACTTTTAAAAGTATGTGAATAGCCTTTCTCTTCTAAAATGCTAAAAATTTCTTCAAGCAACGGATCCTTTACAACAACGCTATGATCCTCAACTAAATCATGAAGAGAATGATTGATGTTTACCTCTGTTTTTATGGTTACTTCTTGAATTCCAAACGTTATTGGCATATAAAAAGGCATTTCAAATGAAAACGGGATTATTCTCTTATCATGCGGGTTTATAACCAAAGGATTTGTAATTTTTATTTCTAATAGTGGTTCGATCACATCTTTAAAGTCGGTATAATCATCATCTCCATTATGAAACTCTGAATCTATATGGATGTATATCTCTGATATTTTTTGTTCTGCTTTTCCACCAGTTATGTGTACTTCTCCTTCCACATTCATGCCGCGTTCTATATTTGTATTTAAAAGTACCGTCTTAACTTTTGCTGACCCAATTCCAAAACTTGATAACACTTTCTCAAACATTTACACTCGCTCCTTTTAAAAATATTTTTATGAAGTAACGACATAATTTGCTACACACCATTTTATGCTCATATTTGTTAAAAGATAATGGATTTCTCAAAAACTAAACCAAAATTGGGTGAAGGGAACGCGCCAATTATAGAGATAACTTCTTTGAGAAAGGGACTAGTAGGATTAATCTTCAGCGTTAAAGAATGACAAGAATTAGTCACTATATATGAGAAATTCTTTTAAAACACTAAGAAAATCTTAAGAATTACATAAAGTATTTATTAAGATTTTGTTGATATCATTCTCTTTGTAGGAATAATAAAGAGGTGTTGTCGATGTTGAAAAACAAATTTAGGAGGCACTTTCATGAACATATTAGTTTGTGATGATGATAAAGCAATTGTTGACGCTATCGGAATCTATTTAGAAAATGAAGGCTACGAAATTTTCAAAGCTTTTGATGGAATCGAAGCTATTGATGTAATCAGAGGTCATGATATCCATCTTATTATCATGGATATCATGATGCCTAAGATGGATGGAATCAGAGCTACGATGAAGATTAGAGAAGAAAATAATATACCCTTGATCCTCCTTTCTGCAAAATCAGAGGATTCAGATAAAATATTAGGCTTAAATTTCGGGGCCGATGATTATATTACCAAGCCATTTAATCCCTTAGAACTGATAGCAAGAGTTAAGTCACAGTTGAGAAGATATACAGCACTGGGAGGTCTTGAAACTAGGAATGATGTATATCGTACAGGTGGACTTATGATTGATGATGAAAGTAAAACGATCACAGTCGATGAGGAAGAAGTCCATCTTACACCGGTACAATATAAAATATTAAAGCTATTGACTGCAAACGCCGGAAAAGTCTTTTCGATTGAAGAGATTTATGAAAAGGTATGGAATGAAACGGCCCATAGTCCGGAAAATACGGTATCCGTTCATATAAGAAAAATTAGAGAGAAAATCGAAATAAATCCGAAAGAACCAAAATATTTGAAGGTGGTGTGGGGAGTTGGATATAAAGTTGAAAAACTATAGTCCGTTCATTATAACGAAAATCATCGTATTTATTATAGCAATTATTTGTTTAACAGGAGCTCTGAAAGCATTTGTAGAAGTGGTAGTTAAAAATGACGGAGATTTTAATAGCGTAGTCGAAGATCATTATTTACAAAGCAGGTCATTTGTCTATGAAAGTGACAACCTCATTGGTAACCTCACAATCCTTTTAGAGGAATATAAGAGTGAGGAACATATATTAAGCGGTGGAACCATTGATGAAGATGAATGGAGAAGAGTAGAGGAGAACTTATTTTCAGATTATCAATACCGTTCTGGTAGTTATAATCCTGAGTTAAGTAAGGAGAAGAATTTTGAAACGTTTAGACAAGAATATGCTGATGAAATCTCTGCGGCAAAGGATGAAATGATTAAGGATGATTTAAAAGAATATCATGCGCTCATACAAAATCTAGAAGAGTATAAAGCACCTTTATTTTACGCAAGTGATGGTACAAATGTGTTTGCAAACACTACTTTAACAGAAAAAAAGCAGTTTGAAACATACCCTTCCTATATGATTGTTGAGAATTATAAGCAAGAGATCTTTCCAAAAGAAATGAAAGAAAATGACTATTTATATATGATCAAACAAAACTTAGAAAGATTAGATCCAGAAACTACAATAGTTTATATTGCTTTTACGGACGAATTCTTGGATTCTAAAATAAAAGAATGGCAAGAAACCAAAGCTATTGCTACAAAAAACTTATATAAATTAGCGGGATTTTTGGCTGGATTTATTCTTTCATTTTTCTATATAGTATTTATAACAGGAAGAAGGTTTTTTAAGGATCAAGAGCTGCACTTACAAGCAGTAGATAAGCTATACAATGATATAAAATTAGTGCTATGTATAGTTCTTATTTCGATTTGGGTCATCTTAGTAGATGAGCTATCGGACAATATTGATATATTCTTCTTACCAATAACAGTTCCGATTGCTATTGTAGGTTTGGTATTGGTGCTGTCACTCGTAAGACATGTTAAAAATAAAACACTTATCAAACATACATTAATTTTTAGTCTGATTTACAAGTTGATTAAATTTGTAAGAGATGTTTATAGAAGTGGAAGTGTCGGTGTAAAGACGGTGCTAATCGTAATTGGTTACCCGATTTTGATTGCATTAACGTTTTTCATGTTCCCAATTACCATTGGTATAGCGGCATGGTTTGCTTATAAAAAGATTAAGACCTTTAAAGTACTACAAGAAGGAGTAGAGATCATAAAGGATGGAAATCTTCATCATCGAATCGAAGTGAATGGGAAAGGAGAGTTTGCAAAACTTGCAGATAATATTAACAGCATTAAAGATGGTTTGAAAAAAGCAGTGGATAGTGAACTTAAAAGTGAGCGGTTAAAAACGGAGCTCATTACCAATGTATCACATGATATACGAACGCCTTTAACTTCTATAATTACGTATGTTGATTTGTTGAAAAACGAAAAGGACTCATCAAAGGTAGAACAATATATTGAAGTATTAGATCAAAAATCAAAAAGGCTCAAACTATTAACAGATGATTTATTTGAAGCGGCAAAGGCTTCCAGTGGAAATATTCCAGTTCAATTTGAGAAAATTGATATCCTGTCTTTAATTACCCAAGGATTAGGGGAAGTGAATGACAAAATTGAAGCCATGGCTTTAGATTTTAGGATGAACCACCCTAAGGAAAAGGTCTATATCACAGCAGATGGGAAATTATTGTGGAGGTCGATCGAGAACTTATTATCAAATATATTTAAATATGCTCTCAAAGGGTCCAGGGTATATATAGATATCGAGGATTTAGGCAACGAAATCCTTCTTACCTTCAAAAACATGTCAGCAACTGAATTGAATATTTCAGCAGACGAATTAATGGAGCGTTTTAAAAGAGGCGAGGAATCTAGAACTAGCCAAGGCAGTGGGTTAGGATTATCCATCGCGAAAAACTTAATTGAAATCCAAAAGGGAAAATTTAACATCCACGTTGATGGAGATTTATTTAAGGCTAGTATTTACTTACCAAAGTATAAATCTAGTAATGAGTGATAGAAGTAGGCAAAGGATTGGAGTAGGATAGCGACGGATGACCTATCTCTTTTCTGTTCATGAAGGTTACGAATTAAAATGAGTGTTAAAGGTAAAAGTAAATGAAAAATTTATTAAAGACAAGCTAGCAAAGCTTGTCTTTTTACATTAAAAAACTACTAAAACATATATTATGTTTCAGTAAATTTTGAAAAAAGGTTGGGGAAAATCCTTAATTAAATTGACAGTAGGTAGGTGTCATATTGAGACTATTATATTGGTTTGTAAAGTTAGGATGGTATTTTATTATGACGTTTTTAGCAACAACATATTGGAAAGGATTTGGTTGGTGGTTCTTAATAATTTGTGCAATTTTATTAATCTTGGGGGATGAATGGATTAGAAAATTATTAAAGAAGTAACTCGTTAGTGAACACGTATTTTTATATTTATCCACTACATTCTCTACTAATTAATGGGAATAATAATAATACATAAAACTTCGGGAGGATTTTTATCATTTATGAAAAAAACATTAACTCCAGCTGAAATATCAAATCTCTGGGAATCATATGTCACCAATACTATGGGAGTGTGGGTTTCTCGCCATTTTATTGCAAATACACAAGATCAAGGTGTTAACAGTATGCTTAAGTATACGGAAGAAATTGCATTCAAAGAGGCAGAACAATCAAAAAAGTTTCTACTAGAAGCATCCCAAGCTCTCCCTCAACCATTTGATGTAAATGATGTAAATATAAATGCTAAACCACTTTTTAGTGATAACTATGTTATTCTTCTGAAATATGGGTTAGCCCAGGCTGCCCTAACAGTTTATTCTTTATCATTGAACACTTCAACACATGAGGATATTCGTGCTTTCTATAAGATGTGCCTTGAAAATTCCGCGGAATTACTGAACCAATGTGTCAACCTAATGGTAAACAAGGGGTTACATCATCCTGAGATTCACATTCCCACTCCAGACAAGATCGAAAAGGTTGATACAAAACTCTTTTTGTCTGGCTTATTATCTGATACAAGACCTTTAAATGCACTTGAAATAGGCCAAATAGTTTATAACTATAATGCAACGGAAATTCATAAAGAGTTTATCAGAGGGTCAGCACAGGTTACTAATTCTAAGGAATTAAAGGATCATTATTTACGTGGGGTTGATATTTTTGATAAACAGCTTGAAGTATTACAGAAAGTTCTGTCGAAAAATGGGTTACCAAAGCTACCTACATGGGAAACTGAGGTTTTCGATACCACTGACTCACCTTTTTCAGAACGAGTGATGCTTTACAAGCATGCAGCATTAACATCCCAAGCAGCGGCTCGGTACGGGGCATCCTTGTCTGGTACGACAAGAAAAGATATCGGAGGTCACTTTATGCGTTTAATGTGGCAAACGATAAAATATGGAGAAGATACAGCTAACCTAATGATAAAATACAAATTTTTAGATCAATTACCATTGGCGAAAGGTAGAAACTAAATCCCATTTAGATAACTATACAAATGTAAACAATAGAACGCTCTTTGTTAGGATTTGCCGACTGCTGCTGAATATGATCGCTTTTAATACTAAGCAGCAATGTAAGAAAGTTGAGTAGCCACTTAATTTATTATCGTCATTTACAAATAATGAAGTATCACATGTTAAAAATAGGAGAAGTCTATGTTTTATTTATTGATCTCAGTAGTTGCATTTAATGTAATAGCTTTTTTGGTCCCTAAATACATAAAGAAGCAAGAAATATATGCCACTGCTTTCTTTTCATTTACATTAGGATTAATCTCAGATATTTCTCTTGATTTAAAGTATGATTTATATGGATATTTTGAAAAAGGGCTACAATTAATAGGTTTCCTACCAATTGTTGGGTTATTTCCGGCATCTGGTATACTTTTTCTTAACTTTTATCCAGAAGGAAAATCATTATTTAAAAGAATAATCTATATATTGTTCTGGGTAGTGTTTAGCTTGTTTTATGAATGGACTGCAATTAAAGGTGGATACTTTTACCATAATGAGTGGACATTTTTGTATTCAGCCCTAGTATATCCTGTTCTTTTATGGATGCATTTATTACACTTGTCTTTGTTTAGATACTTAAAGGATTGATTTTATAAATAAAGTAGGAAATCAGATGCGAAATATCACCTTAAATAAGAATAGTAATCACATACAAAAACGCATGGTGGTTAACCATGCTTAAAATTCACCCGCCTTTCACTTTCTTTTTGTTAATATATAACTTTTCCTAATCATATCGTGTATTTCTTCTTTTGGAATAGTACCGTCAAGAATTATAGAATTCCAATGGTCTTTATTAAGATGAAATGCTGGAACCACTGAAGGATAAATTTGACGCATTAGGTCTAGTGAATCAGGTTCATCTTTTACATTGACCCAAATTCGATCATCCTTTTCAAATATCCATGAAAAAATTTTTTTGTTATCTATGTGTCGTAATACTGTCCAATTCTTATCACGAAATGGTTTATCTGTATAAGCGTTTCCCAATCGTAAGCAGTAATTGATAACTTCCTCTCTATTGTTCATTGTTTATATCCCCTAAATATTTTCGACTTTAAATTAACTCTTAGTAACCTCTTAGTATATTTTAAGAAAACTAGTTGATCCATAAACACTTGAGTATTACTTTGCTTTTTTAGAAAAGTAACTGAAAGCAGCCAAACTTATGTTTAAATACAGATCACGTTTCCATAGATGTCCTGCAATTCCAAAAATAAGACCATCTATGAATGATGCTCCTGTCTACAGTACTATAAAGTATATTGAACCCGGATTATTCTGTATCAGCAATGCATATCCATAGTATCCCGTAACCATTCACAAAAGACTAATTATGCTATAGCTTACTGCTTTTATTTTTGTTGAACCTAAAGCCCCTAAAAAAATGCTGGGATAAGCCAAACAGTTCCGGAATTAGCAAGAGAATTCCAACTACCAGGAAGAATACCTTGACCCAACACTGTAAGTATTCCTACCAAAATCCCAATTATGACTGATAACAAAAGCCGATGCAAAAAATTCATCTTTTCCTCCAGTTAGTTTGTTTTTCTTTTATTTTATAATTTCATTTGTTGATGTTATCGCTGTGTTAAAAAATTAAACTCCAGTTAAATAACTTTTATTTGAATTTTAGCATAAAAGGTTACCTTCAAAATCTTGACAAGTGTCTGGCACTTGTCGAAGTTTACTATTACTAAATTAAAGGGCTGTATGTTTCTAACATGAGTTGTTCCCTAAAAGTGACGCCCCTTTCGAATAGAATAGTAGAAGATAAAAAAGGGGGAATTCACTTGAAAGGACGTACCCACCTAGCTGTAGGACTAGGAATAGGGGCCATAGCTGCGATTGGCCGTTCACCGGAAACGATCCCAGCTATTGTGATTATTTCTGGTATCGCATCATTGGCTCCAGATTTAGACGGCAATAATTTATTAAATAAACGCGTCACAAAAACAGCAAAGAAAATCAAAAAATTCGGTTTGATAGTCGGGTTAATGTTCATGGTTTTATCCTTACTGGCATTCTTTTGGGATAGTTTCTCAATATTGAATGAACGCTGGTTTACTTCGCAGAATAAGATCTTTGTATTGGTTATTGGAGCGGTTTTGGCAGGAATTTCCCTTCGGGCACAAGAAACCGTCAAGAATATCCTCATGAGTTTGTTTGGTTTGCCGCTTATCTATTACGGGGCAACCCATCATCTATGGTGGTTAGTCTTGTTCGCTTTGTACATTGGGGTGGCGGGCTGGTTTGCCCATCGAGGACCTACCCATACGCTGTGGGCAGTAATCTATTGGGGATGGATGTCGTATTTATTAGAAGTAAATACAGAAATTCAAGGAATTACCCTAATCTCATGTGTTTCCTATCTTTCTCATATTATAGGGGATATGCTAACCAAGCGGGGGATTAAATTCTTTAAACCATTATCTGATCGAGTCTTTAGGTTGCGGTTTTTGATTTAATTGGTTGCTGAGGACGATTTACATCTAATGAACTTTTACAATAGTTGAATGGTTAAGTTATTAATCTATCAGACAGGATTTCTTTACAGTCTTTTTTGGTTAGAATTTGATTAACCTGGAGGAAATAAATAGTGAAAGATAGTAAATTTGAAGGTGACGAATTTGTCATCGTTTATAAACAATATTTACTTGAAGAATTGGAAAAACTCACCACTAAAATAGGTCAATTATTTAAAAATCCATTTCATCACGGAAATGAAGCTATTTATTTAAGTACAAGTATAGGAATCAGCTTGTATCCAAATGATGGTAAGGATTTAGAAATGCTTGTGCAAAAAGCAGATAATGCAATGTATGTAGCGAAAAATAGCAGTAATCACAATGTTCAATATTATTCCTCTGGTACGTACGAAGAAATGAAAAAAACAATGGCGTTAGAGAGGTAATTCCACCTTCCAAATTTATTTCTTTAGCAGAGGAAATAGGGTTAATTGATCCAACAATAAGTGAGTGGGTCCTTGAAACGGCATGTATACAAAATAAAAAATGGCAGGAAGATGGAATTTCACCCATTAGAGTAGGTGTGAATATATCTCCTTATTTATTGAGTGAAGAATTAATTGTAATGGTGACAAGAATAAAAGACAAAGCTACAAACACAATATCTTGATTTAGAAATAACTGAAAGTTTCATGCATGACCCTGAATTCGCTATTATAATTTTAAACAAATTAAAAGCTCTCGAGATAAGAATATCTATTGATAATTTCGGAACAGGGTATTCATCACTATCCCATTTAAGGCATTTCCCGATTGATTGTCTGAAAATTGACCGTTCCTTTAATACTGAGATGCAGTCGGATCAGGTGTGATTGTAAAAACAATCATTGATATGGCCCAACATTTGTCCTTTAGTGTTATTGCAGAAGGCATTGAAGCAAGGAACAGGTTCTTTCACTTAAAGATCTTAATTGTTCTAAAGGACAAGTTTACTATTTTCCCCCTCCAACTCCACCTGAAGAAATACCAAAACTTCTGATTTAAGTTGGTAAAATCATGAGTTATTGTTAAAGAATAGTGGCATACTTTTATGTTCGTTCGGTGATACATTTATTTGTGTTTTTTTATTGACAAGTGCCTGGCACTTGTCGATAATACTTTGGAAAAATTAAATTACTGAAACTATTAGGGTGATGATAGCATAGATATTCTACTAGGGATTAAGAATAAAGGTTATAAATTTAACCAATCAAGATGGAATTGCATAAAAGATTCCTGAGGGATTAGTGTGGAAGAGTGATTAATAAGATATAGTATAAGTGAAAAAGGCTGAAAAAATCATCTATCCACTTTTCCATTTATCTTGTAAGATGGAACATATAGGAAAAAAATTGAGCGGGTGATGAATACTTGGAAAATAAGAGCCATATGAACTGGGAGTTCGAAACGATTATGCAACATACACAAGATATCCTTGTGATTGTCGACAAAAGCCAAATCGTACAGTTTGTCACACCATCGTTAGAAATGATCTTAGGCTATCGTCCGGAAGAATTCGTAGGACAAAATGCATTTACACCGGTTTTTTCTGAAGACCGCAATAGACTCATCACTTCGCACCGAGAAGTTGTTGCTTATAAGGAGCCGCGGGTAGATGAATATCGAGTGTTTCATAAGAGTGGTGAACTAAAATACCTTGAATCAAGAGTCATGCCTATTCCAAATGATTCGGACGAACTTGTGGTGGTCTCCATAAGGGACATTACCTTACGAAAATCGATAGAATCTGAGCTTGAAAAGCGGAAGAATCGATATCAATTCTTACAAAATCAATTAAAATATTACTCACAAGATTTATCCATGGTCTTGAAGGTTTCTGATTTAAATAACAGGCTGATCCAAGAATTAAATACTGTCATCCCAGACGCTGAACCATCCATCGTCATCTATCATCATGATACGAAAAGGTTTGAAGGGTATTGTCCTAATGGATTACCTGCTTGTATGCCAGCATTAATAGTTGGGAAGCCCCAGTATGATCACGATTTGTTACATATTTTAATAGGCGAACGTAAGGAAAGAGCTCACATTCTCTCCATTAAGAAATCATCACTTAATGAATCAATGGATTCCATCTGGTTTGAGACGTTCATTTTCTATACGGTGATGGTGTTTGAAAGTCTAAATGTCATTGAAAATTTAATGGATCAGTTGGAAAATGTCCTTCAAAAAAATGAGAAACCACAATGGATGTTAAGATTATTGTTTAATTTGTCTGAGAAGCAAAGAATGGAATTATCAAGTGATTTACATGACATCGTGTTACAAGAACAACTGCAGCTTTATCAAAATCTTGATGTTATTTTACAAGAACATCATTTTGAGGGAGAAGTAACCCATCAACTTAAAGGAATTGAACGAGGGATATTGGATTCCATACACCAAATTCGAATGACTTGCAATGAGCTCCGACCACCCATGTTAAGGGAAATGGGTCTTTTAAAGTCGTTAAAAGATTTAGTTGAATATACGGAAGTAACGTCATCCTTTACAATAAAATTTGCAACGGAACATACAGAAAGTCTTGTTTTAAATGAAGAAGAAACAATCGGGATTTATCGCATTGTCCAGGAACTACTTAACAATGCAGTGAAACACTCACAAGCTAGCAATCTACACTTTCATATAAATAGATTTGGAAACATGTTTCATTTGCATTATAAGGATGATGGCAAAGGTTTCGAAACTGAAAAATTGACCCCAACCTTCAAAAGTATAGGACTTACAGGTATGAGAGAACGGGTAAAAAGCCTCGGCGGTAAGATTGAATTCGAATCTGAGCCTGGAAAAGGGTTGCGGGTTAGGGTGGCAATACCGACTACTCTCTAAAGTCCGACACATATGATAGTTGAACGATAAGCCTTCGAAAGGGGTTTATTTTTTTCTTGAAAAATTTATTGAAGGAATCGCTAAAAAGCTTTCATGGGCCCCTATTTTTTAGGAGCGTATCTTTTACCTTTTTTGTTAAAAATCACCGATCACGCAAGATTTTTTCGGTTCGTGGCTTACCATTTTCAGTTAAACTAAGATTAGAAAGAGAAGGGTTGGTGGTGTTTTATGAAAGACAAAGAACAATTTTTTGAAACCATCCTTAAGTTTACAAGTGATGTACTTATGATTTGTGATCGTAATCGTCATGTTGTATACATTACCCCCAATGCATATGAGATCTCGGGTTATGGACCTGAAGAATGGAAAAATAGAGATACCTTTTTCTTTCTTCATCCCGAGGATAAGGAATACATGCTCAAGAGGCATCGAAACCTGCTTACATCCCAACAAAAAAGTTCCTCAGAGTATCGAACCATTAAAAATAATGGGGAAATCATGTATTGCGAGTGTAAAACAACACCGCTTCCAGATACAGAGAATTACCTTCAAGTTGTGTCGATGCGCGATATTACGGAACGCAAGCGGATGCAGATAGAGCTTGAATACCATAAGAATCGTCATGAAGTCTTACAAAATAGCTTGAAGAATTTTTCGAATGACCTTACTTCGGTAATGAAACTACCTGACCTTGAAGATCGGCTGATTAAAGAGATAGAGGCTATTCTTCCAGGTTCAAATCCTATTATTCTTACTGCTTTTCCAACTGAAGCAAGAGACTTAGTTGATGGGAATATAGTGAGAGGTTCAGGTAAGCTTTTCATAAAAATAGGGGAGCGAAGGGAGCATCCCTATATCCTTTCACTGCAAGCATGTGCTGTTCGTGAATCAATGGAGACCATATGGCTGGAAACTCTCGTTTATTATGCCATGACGCTTTTTGAAAATCTAAATATGATAGAGAATCTTATGCATCAAGTAGAGACAGAGACACATAGAAAAGAAACACCACAATGGCTGCTGCGGATGATGTTTCATATACAGGAGCAACAGAGATTGACGTTATCAAGTGACCTGCATGATACCGTATTACAAAATCAAATTGACTTATATCGAAGACTTGAATCTGTACTACAACGAAATGAAATTGAAAAGGAAGCGAAATCAAAGCTTATTAAGATTGAACAGGGGCTGCTCGATATCATTCATGAAATACGAATGACTTGTAATAACCTACGCCCTCCTCTTTTAAGAGAGTTGGGACTTGAGAGGTCATTGGAAAATTTGTTTGAGCATATCCAACTGACTTCCACCTATAAAATTAATTTTACATCAGAGGGCCTCAATGCACTTTCTTTAAGTGAGGAAGAAACCATTGGAATGTATCGAATCGTTCAGGAATTACTCCATTATGCCGAAGAGGTTTCAAAAGCTACTGTTGTTACCATTGATTTTCATTATAAAAATGAGGGTTTGAAAATGGTCTATAAGGATGATGGTGTCGCGATTGTTAGCGATCCAGCTAATATGAGATTAGCAAGCGTCAGCCAGAGAGCACAAAGTCTTGGAGGCGAGGTTGAAATGACATCAAAACCTAGTCGAGGCTTCTGCGCCACTGTGACCCTACCTCTAAACGGTATAGCAACCATACACCCCTACCCACACAAAAAAGGCGCTCACACGCAAGATTATTTCGGTTCAAGATAGACATCATTAAGCTAAACTATAGTAGAAAGACCAAAAATAGGCGGTGTTTTCATGAATTACGACCAACAATTTTACGAAACCATTTTGAATCACACGAGTGATATGCTCTTAATTGTTGATCAAAATCGTCATATTATCTACGCGACTCCTAGTGTATATGAAATAACAGGATATAGCCCTGAGGAATTAAAAGATGTTGACGTATTTATCATCGTACATCCCGAAGATAGAAAATTTATGGAACATAGACATAAACAGTTAATGGATTCTGGAAAAAATAATTCAATAGAATATCGCATGGTTCAAAAAAGTGGTGAAATACGGTATTTCGAATGTAGGACAACACCGCTACCTAGTACAGAACATTATCTCCAGGTTGTCTCGGCAAGAGATATTACAGAACGAAAGCGAATGGAATTGGATCTTGAATATCATAAAAATCGCCATGAAGTCTTACAAAATAGTTTAAAAAACTTTTCCAATGATCTTACTGCGGTTATGAAACTGACCGATCTTGAAGATAGGATGATGAAAGAGTTAGTTACCATTCTCCCATACTCCAACCCTAGGATCCTTACATCTATTCCTAGAGGTGAAATCAATCTATGCGACGGCAAAATGATAAGGGTCTCAAACAGCATTTTTATCAAACTGGGAGATCGAAAGCAGTGCCCTTATATCCTATCACTTGAAGCGAATGCTGTTTGTGAGTCAATGGAATTAACTTGGCTGGAAACATTGGTCCATTATTCTGCCATGGTGTTTGAAAGCTTAAACATGATTGAAAATTTAATGGAGCAATTAAGTACAGCCTCAACTAGGAAAGAAACACCGCAATGGGTGTTACGCATGATGTTTAACCTACAGGAACAGCAGCGAATGACATTATCTAGTGATTTACATGATACGGTTCTACAGGATCAAATTGACTTATATCGCAGACTCGAATCTCTATTAAAACAATATGAAATTGAAAAAGAAGCAAAATCCAAGCTAATCAAAATTGAACAAGGTTTGCTAGATATCATTCATGAAATTCGCGTGACCTGCAATCATTTACGTCCACCTTTTTTAAGAGAACTGGGGCTTGAAACCTCGTTAGAAAATTTGTTCGAGTATGTCCAACTGACATCGACTTATAGAATCCATTTTACGTCCGAGGACCTCTCTAGACTTTTGTTAAGCGAGGAACAAATGATTGGAATGTACCGTATTGTTCAGGAATTCCTTCACCATGCAGAAGAATACGCGAAAGCTAGCGTAGTAGAATTTGATCTCTTTGAGGAGCATGAGGTATTAAAGCTGGTCTATCATGATGATGGAGTATGGTTTGATAATGGGGTAGGGAGTTCTGATTCCACCAATATAAGATTAGCAAGTGTTAACCAACGAGCGCAAAGTCTTGGAGGGAAAATCACGCTTACCCCTATCGAGGGAAATGGGTTATTAGCTGAATTGGAACTGCCTATCCATCTTGAAAGGAGTGTAATCTAATGGTTAATATTTTAATTGTAGACGATCATTTGTCGATCATCGAAGGAACGAAAATGTTATTAGAGCAAGAACCTGATTTTGAAATTACGGTTGAGAATAGTTCATTAAATGCGATGAATTTAATCAAGCTCAAACATTATGATGTGCTACTATTTGATTTATACATGCCGCACCTAAATGGACTAGAGTTAGCTAAACAAGCACTTAGCTTTAATACTGATTTAACGGTGTTAATTTACACAGGCTTTGATATCAAGCCTCATTTTAATATGCTGGTGGAAGCTGGTGTTTCTGGGTTTCTGTCAAAAACATCATCAAGGGATGAATTAGTTGCCGGGATTCGGAGTGCACTAAGGAAGCAAGTCATCCTTCCGCTCTCATTAGTAAGAGAATTGCGACGGCCAGGGATCGTCTCGGATCGTTCGAATTCAAATGAAAAAGTAGTGTTAACCTCCAACGAAGAACAAATTCTTTCAGAGCTTTCGAAAGGGAAAAGCACAAGAGAAATTGCGTCCACATTGGCGATGAGTCAGAGATCCTTAGAATATAATTTAACCGCACTTTACCAAAAGTTTGGTGTACGTACAAGAGTCGATACCATTGCAAAAGCCAAGAAACTGGGGTTAATTCCAGAGGAAGAATTAAAATAATTACTAAAAAACTATCAGGAGTTCCTGGTAGTTTTTTTTGTGCTTTTCTTCGTGTCTGTCCTGATCCCGCAAAATCCTGTCGTGCCACCACATCAGATTGCGGTGTTCCTCGAAAAACTATGCGGTGGTTTACTAATGTGTTGCGGTTTTGTAAGGGTTGTCCCTTAGTAGAATGAGGATATAGAAAACAATAAGCCAATGAGATGAGCGACAGGGTATTGCCTCCTGTGAAATATCCATTGGAAGGGAGAGGACATCACATTATGAAGGAAAAAAAGAAGTGGAAGAAAACAAGAACATTTATGAAGGTTGCTTTTGGATTCCTGCTACTCTTTTTTGCAATAGGTTTTACCTATCAGGGGATCAGTGTCTCAAGGGAGAAGAAGACGAACACAGCAGTTGGAGAGCTGCATGAGGTATACGGAAATAACATGCATATTTACAAAGGAGGAGAAGGGGACTCGACCGTTGTGTTTCTTTCTGGATGGGGTACTGCCAATCCATATGTAGATTTCTATCCGCTCTATGAAAAGCTTGAAAAAGACACAAAGTATGCAGTCGTTGATCGATTCGGATATGGTTATAGTGAAATGACGGATCGAAAACGAGAGATTGACAATATTGTAGAGGAAACTCGGGTCTTGCTTCAAAAGTCGGGTCTAGAAGCGCCCTATATTTTGGTAGGCCATTCCTTAGCATCCCTAGAGACACTGAGATACGCACAAAAATATCCGGAGGAAGTGGCAGGAATCGTTTTACTAGATGCTGGTAATCCAGAATTTTATGCCAAGCAAAAACCAGCTACATGGTTTTCGCAAGTCACACACTTTCTCCGTACATCCGGTGTATTAAGAATGCTGCTAGCTATTAACGACGAGCTTTTAAATGGAACACGTAACAATCTAGAGTTTGTTCCGGCTCAATTGCAAGAAATCGATAGGAGGTCGAACCTAAGTCTGATTGGAAATAAAAACGTAACCGATGAGATGCGACAGATCCAAAACAATACGGCAAAAGTGTTAGAACAAAAAAGTGTAAATGCACCGCTAACCGTGCTAACAGCAGACAGCTTTGGTGAGATCAAAGCAGACTGGCTTGAAAGTCAGAAAGCATTATCTACTTGGTCTCCGTCGGGGAAGCATATCGTTCTGGAAGACGCCAATCATTCAGTCCATCAATATCAACCGGATTTAATTGCAAATGAAATATTGAGTTTGATAAAACAGTAGACATTCAGTTTTCAGTGTACGTAAATCTAGCGGGGGTTCTCCATCAGTCTGCGGTAATACCTCAAAAACTGTGCGTTAGACCTCCAGAAAGACTGCGGTTTGATAGGGTCCGGTCTTCACTACAATGAAAACATAGAGATGAACTATGAAAATAAAACAATTTCTAATTGGAGGTAAAATTATATGATTACAGTTTCAAATGTTTCAAAAGTGTATTCTTTAGAGTCAGGTGATTTCCATGCATTAAAGGATAATCATCTACACGTTCGTAAAGGAGAATTTGTTGCGATCATGGGGCCCAGTGGATCTGGAAAGAGTACTTTACTCCAGCTCTTAGGAGGACTTGATCTGCCAACATCTGGACATATCGTAGTGGATGGAGTTGAAATCAATACATTAGATGAAAAAGAACGTACTTTATTCCGTCGTACAAAGATTGGTTTTGTTTTTCAGAATTACCAACTGCTGCCGATGATGACGGTGGAGGAAAATATTGGGCTTTCACTTCATGCCAATCATGCTCCAAAAGCAAAAATAAAATCCGTTGTGAAGCAGTTGCTTTCAGATGTAAACCTTCAAGGGAAAGAATTAGCATTTCCCTCCCAGTTAAGCGGGGGACAGCAGCAGCGGGTTGCGATTGCCAGGGCGCTTGCGATGAAACCGGGCTTACTATTAGCAGATGAACCGACTGGTAATCTCGATCAAAGAAATGGCGAAGACATATTGAGACTTCTATCAAAGCTATGTAAGGAAGAACAAATAACAGTTGTGATGGTGACTCATGACAGGCAGGCTGCGGAAGTGGCAGACCGAATCATCCAGGTAAGAGATGGATTCATTGTAGAAGACAACCACAAAGGAGGAACTCGACATGAAACAGTGGAAAATCGCATGGCGTAATTTAATGCGGCGAAAGATGCGGACGTTTCTGACGATTATGGCTATCATGATTGGAGTTGCCTCCACCTTTGGCGTAATGGCAGCGGTGGATACAGCAGAAAAAGCATTTCCTATTTATCTAAAGGAAGCAGTTGCTAAGGCAGACTTTACGATTGCAAGTACAGATGCTTATTTTTCCGAAGATGTTCATAAGCAGATATCTCAAAGTAAGAATTACTCAACTGTCGCTATGTTAAAAGAAAATGCAGGATTCGTGACAAAGGAAAAGGGGATTTCCGCTATTCAAAAACGAGTGGTTATCACGGGCTACAGCGAGCTTGGTACATCTGTTACAGATTTTAAGGTGATTGAAGGCAATTTAAAAGCTAATGGTGCGGTGATCACTGATCGAACCGCAAAGGTTTGGGGGGCTGATCTCGGCGAAAACATTAGCTTTGATACCGACCGTGGAGTTAAAGAAATTGAGGTTACCGCGATTGTCAGGTATACCAAAGAGTTAATGGGTCCGTCCAGCTGGAATATGGCTAAATATCATCATTGGGCAGTGGCTCTACCTTTGCCGGTCGTACAGGACTGGTTTGATCAACATGGAAACATTCAAATGATACAGGTTAAAGCAGATAATCCAAATCAACTCGATGATGTTGAGCATGAACTAGCTCACCTGGTTAAAAGTCATACAGAGCTCTTTCTGCAGCCGATTGTCGTAAATTTTGATACAGAGTTTAAAGATCTTAATACTTTCTTCTTAGCACTTTATATTGCAGGATTCCTAGGCATCGCACTAAGTGCCTTTATCATCCTAAACTCCTTATATGTGAGTGTCAAAGAAAGAAGAAATGAATTTGCGGTATTGAAGACAATTGGCTATACCCCTAGACAATTACAAGCTATGGTTCTCACTGAAGTTACTCTTGTTGCCATCATTGGAACGGTAGCAGGTCTGATAGCCGGTTATGCTCTAGGGCATGGCTTGAAACAACTCATCTTCATGGTATATGGCGTAGAAAGCAGCAGTTCGATGGTACTGGCAACCGGCTTGCTGGTATCAGCAGTCGCTGGCTTACTCGTTCCTATTCTTGCAGCATGGTACCCAATTCAGCAGGTAGGGAAGGTTAGCGTAATTGAAGTGTTGAAGGAGAACAAAGCCGAATCACAGGGCACTAATAAGTGGTTGGGGATTGTTGGAGTATTGCTGATCTTTTCAAGTTTCTTTATCAAGCATTTGCTGTTAGTTCTGCCGCTTATGATTGGAATCGTCTTACTGTTTCCATATCTGTTCAAACTATTTAGTCTGCTCTTAAAAGGGTTTTATGGTCTTGTTTTCAAATTTTCAGGAGAACTGGCGATTCGAAATTTAAATCGGAATATCAGTCGTACTTCCATTACATCGGTCATTCTTTGTCTTGGCATAGCTATGATCGTATTAATGAGCTCATTAAATTCAGCATTGCTGCAATCGTACGAAAGTGCGATTCACAAGAACTACGGTGGGAATCTAGATATTATGTTTCACCATATTGAAAAAGAGGATTTAGATACTATTAAGAATATAGAAGGTGTCGCAGATGCAACGACCTATTCTTTGCAAGGAATCATCTGGAACATGGATGGTGAAAAACGGTTGCTCCCTATCTTTGGAGTAGGGGCAGAATGGATTGACAGCTTCCAGTTGTTTACCGTTTCAAGCGGTTCACATAGTGAATTAATTAAGAACCTAAAAAGTGATGAAATCATCCTCGATGAAACCTCATTTAAAGCGTGGGGCGGGAAAATTGGGGATAGCATTAGCTTAGAAACGTTGGAGGGAGAGAAATCCTTTAAGGTAGCAGATGTGGTATACACCATGAAAAACAGCGGCTATAGCGCGTTTATGCATGAGGACCATTTTAGAAAGAATTTTGGAGTTAAATTTGAGCGAAATGCGTTGGTGATTAAGGATGAACAAACGAGCCCTCTGCAATTAAGAGAGAACATTTATGACCAATTCGGTGAGAGAATTGAAGAAATGTGGGGCCCTGAGGATTGGGCGTCGATGGTCGGAAGTACGATTACAGGAGCTTTTAGCATCGTGAATGTTCTTGTTATTCTAGGCATTATCGTTTCTGGTATTGGAATTACGAATACCTTGATGATTAACATTTTGGAAAGGGTCCGGGAAATCGCGATGATGCGTGCAGTAGGGGTTACACGAAGTCAGATTATTAAAATGATAGTACTAGAAGGCTTTGGGATCGGTCTTTCTGCAACCACCATTGGAATTCTTTTTGGGATTCTCTTAATCTATCTAACCTCAGGTTTTGTAGAGGTTAATTCGTTAACATTTGAATTTGGAGTTTCACCGCTGATTCTGTCCATTATATTCTTGTTTGGAATTTTGCTCAGCTTAATCGCAAGCTTCACACCATCAAGAAGAGCGGCAAAAACAAAATTGAACGGGGCGTTGCGATATGAATAAGCTTATAGCATTAGTAGGATTGTTGACCATGCTGCTTACAGCCTGTAGTGCGAATCCTTCCTGGGAAGATGAGAAAAACATCGAGGTGAGTGACCGGATTATAACCGAAGATGTTACGGTCGAATGGGAGCTTGATGACAATCAGGCTTCTGAAGAAGGAACGCTCATTCGTCTTGTTATCAAAAATCAAGATGAACCTATTAAAGGCTTTGATGTCAATCATGAAAAATTACTTCACTTAATCATCGTAAGCAAGGATCTGTCGTATTTTAACCATGTCCATCCTGAATACAAAGGCGAAGGTGAGTTTGAAATTCATAATGATTTTCCTGCTGGTGGAGAATATCGAATGGTAGCCGACTTTAAACCGACCGATGGCAGTTCTATGAGTAAGATGGAATGGCTAAAGGTTGGCGGGGACATTCCGCAGCCAACAAATGTTGCCGTAGATACCAATCTAGAAAAAGCAGTGGATGGTAAAAAGGTATCTTTAACAGTTGAACCAACTCTCGTAGCAGGGAAAGAACTAACCTTAACGTTTACTCTAAGTGATGAAAAGACAAATCAGCCAATCTTTGACCTCGAACCTTATCTAGGATCAATTGGGCATGTTGTGATCTTTTCAGAAGATGGTGAAAAGTATTTACATGTTCACGCACTGGAAAACCAAGGAAGCGGACCCGAAGCGTCATTTGAGACTACATTTCCGGAAAGTGGAGTTTATAAGATATGGGGACAATTCCAAAAGGAGGGTAAAGTGTTTACGATCCCTTTTGTTGTAAAAGTTCCTTAAAATGGTATTTGTTATAGGTGCCAGACCCTCAGTAGAGTAAAGCGTTAGTTTACCGGGGGTCTGACACTTCCCCCTCAATTTGATGTCAACTATCAGAAGGGGATCATTTTTGTAGAATCCAATTTACTGTAAGAACGAAGTAGGAAGGAGTGCTTATGATATAGTCATTATTTACAAATTTGAAAAAAAATTCCTAAATATTATTCCTATAAATTGCTTCAAATAATAATAGTATTAAAGTCTAATTCACAATATATCTTTAAATATTTGGGATTGGATGGAGTGTTGGTTGTCATTTCTCCGGCGTGGCGGAATTGGCAGACGCGCACGACTCAAAATCGAGTTCCTTCTGGAGTGTCGGTTCGACCCTGACCACCGGTACTTTTGATTAATTTGAGTTGAATTTAGAAACTGTAAACACTCGGAAATGTTGATATATCAATATTTGTGGGTGTTTTTCGTTTATTGTAGTCAATATTAATTTTAGCCAGAGTGATCACTTCTTTCAGAGTTATTTCAATATTGAACATTTCCTAGACCATTAGCATTGTTTCCAAATGAGCATTCACTCTTTAATAGTGGTTATATACTTTTTATACAATTTCTAAAACAAAAGAATACAATGATTTGCTTTTTCAATTTCTTTTTATGTTCATAAAATATTCAAATTTTATGAAAAAACATCCCCCCTTTTTCTGCAAAGATCGCTATCTATAATATGAGAAAAACTTTATATAAAGAAAGGGCTGTGATGAGGGTGGCAAAGTATAGAATAGTGCATACTGATTTTTGGAAAAGTCCGATGGTTTTAGAAGAAATGACGCCGGAGGATAAATATTTTTATCTTTATTTGCTTACAAATCCGCATACGACTCAAAGTGGAATCTATCGAATTACGAAAAAACAAATGGCATTTGATTTGGGCTATTCGATTGAGAGTGTTCATTCATTAATGGTGCGATTCGAGGAACACCATATGTTGATCCGTTACAATCCTGAAACCCGAGAACTCGCGATTAAAAATTGGGGGAAAGAGAACCTTCATAAAGGCGGGAAACCGGTTATGGATTGTATTTTTTCTGAATTGAAAGATGTCGAGGATATCACGCTTATTCAATATGTTTCGGAGTTTATACATAAACAAGAGATTAAAAGTTTATATGAATCTTTTTGTAATCATAAAGGAATGATCTTTGATACGGATTGCCAAGTTCAGGATGAAAAAGATCCTATTGTAACCCCTTGTGAACATTCTGACGATACGTTGCTTTGTCCTGATACGATACGTGGGCAAAAAGAAAAACAAAAAGAAAATAAAAAAGAAAAACAACAACAACAAGAAGCGTTCTATCAAAATATAGAGAACANTATTGTAACCCCTTGTGAACATTCTGACGATACGTTGCTTTGTCCTGATACGATACGTGGGCAAAAAGAAAAACAAAAAGAAAATAAAAAAGAAAAACAACAACAACAAGAAGCGTTCTATCAAAATATAGAGAACTATCCAGATATAGTGAATCCATTACAATGCAATCAAAAAACAGAGGATGTGAAAGACATTATCGAGTTTTGGGATGGTAATGGTTTTGGTTATAGTAACGTCAATGCGAAACAGCAACTGTTATCTTGGTTGGATGATTCTAGTTTTTTACAACCGAAAGAAATGATCTTAAAGGCCATGAATATCGCCTGTGCTAATAACAAACGAAGGCTGAACTATATTGTCGGTATTCTGAAAAACTGGGAAAATGAATCACTACTTACCGTAGATGAAGTGAATTCGTATGAAGAAAAGCAAAAGCCTGTTGTTAAAAACCGGCATTCTAACGAATCGGTTACTGGAGGTAGAGCGATTCCAAGGTGCTTTGAACTTGACCTAACGGCAGGTGAAAAAGAATGAGTATGGTGGAAAAAGTGTTCTTGGGGAGCTGCCGATTATTGACTGAAGGATACGGTAATTCAAGCAGAGCAGTTTGAAAATACATGGCATAAAGAATTAATGATAAGAATGGTGGAGCTCAAGCGGGCTGGTAAGACGATTGTTTTCATTTCATTTCATTCATTTATTAAAGGGTAAGAATATTCATTAGATGACGATATCTCCCAAATCGACCTACATCAAGTTGATTATCATAAAGTCGTGGAAATGGTGGAAAAGGATGTATTAGGTACTCATAGGGTAAACATCTACTCCATGAAGATGGACGAGAAAGCTTCTGTCTTCATCTATGCCAGAAGTCAGGATGAGGCCACCCATATCTATATCCATCATTTCAGCACCTTCCAATGAAATGTCACGAATATCCGCTAGAATTTGAGATTGTTAGAGGAAAGCTGTGATTTCGTTTCAGGAAATGAGGAAGGAATTTAAGAGTTTTCCAGCAATAGCAGGGTATTTTATAAAGGGGAAGTAATCGATAAGTGAAGAAGTAGTATAAACTTTAGCGATTGTTGGGCTGATATTATGCAGGGGTGGGTGTTAAAGTAACCTATACATACTATAGGTAATTTATGGGGATGTTATTTTTAGTATAACTTTTTTGGAGGTTACTTATGGAGGAAATGGGAAACCAAATTAGGCTCACAGCTGGTGAACTTGCTCAACTTTGGATTCAATACTTAAATGATAGCTCTAGCATATGTATTCTTTCGTTTTTTTTAGAAAAAGTTGAGGATGAAGAAATTAAGCCAATCATTCAATTTGCTTTAGAGTTATCCAAGTCGCATATCAAAAAAATTACAGCTATTTTAACAGAGGAAAAAAATGTAGTTCCATATGGTTTTAGTATAAAAGAGGATGTAGACTTATCGGCTCCTAGACTTTTTTCTGACAGCTTTGTACTGAATTTTATTAATCAAATGTCTAAGATTGGACTCACAGCATATGCTGGCAGTGTAACAGCATCTGTAAGAAATGACATTAAAGACTATTATCTGGATTGCCTTGCCGAAACAATGCAATTATATAAAAATTCAACGGATTTATTATTGTCAAAAGGATTATTTATCAGGTCTCCCAGCTTGCCTAATTTAGAGAAGGTTGAATTTGTGAAAAAGCAATGGTTTATGTTGGATGTATTTGGTGAGAAAAGACCATTAACTGCTGCAGAAGTAGACAATTTATTTTCCAATCTCCAAAGAAACGCTTTAGGAGTTGCGACACTCACTGGATTTAGTCAGGTTGCACAAAATAAGGATGTAAAACAATTCTTTTTAAAAGGTTTAGAAATTGGGAATAAACATATTAAATTATTTAGAGGTAAGTTAGAGGAAAGTAAACTCCCTGCACCTATGGGGTGGGATTCGGAAATAACTAATAGTACAACGTATACATTTTCTGATAAACTTATGATGTTCTACACATCTGGTTTGATTGCTTTGAGCATAGGGTATTACGGAACAGCTGTCAGTCAAAGTCCTAGAGGTGATATTAGTGCAATGTATAACAGGCTGTCCTTGGAAATTCAATTGTATGCTGAAGATGGAGCTAATATTATGATAAAAAATGGCTGGTTAGAACAGCCTCCAATGGCATCGGATAGAGATGAACTAGTAAGGAAAAAGAAACAATTATAAATATATTTAAAGTCCTTCTGTAAATAAGCAAAAGGACTTTTTTCATTTCCATTAGGATTGATGTATCAGCTTTCTTAATATATTGTGAAGGGTTTCGTATTAATTAAATGAGTCGATAGCAGAACAAAGCTGTCGCTCTTTCAACTCTTGGGTGGTTAGTTTTACAAGGAATAGAGAAAAAGAGCATAGTTGAGCTGCTTATAACAATGCAAAAATATACTATAAACCATTAAATCGTTAGTTGTAAAATTACATGAGAACTGGTCACAGTTCATCAGATACCACACTATGATAAGCCAAAATTACTTATGAACAGAAACGTGAACAGCATAATAAGTATTTAATTCAATAGATATGTTTGTCGTTCGACTGATATTGTACAACAAGCACATTAAATGACTTAAAGAATGCGCTTTGTTAAACTCATAGTTGGAGAAAGTTCATATTGGAGTGTTTGAAATGTTAATCGGTCATATTAAAGAAATTGTTCGGCATCCGGTGAAATCTTTTCGTGGAGAAAGTGTACAAAAATCCAAAATAATGGAATATGGTTTATATGGTGACCGTAGCCATGCTTATTTAGATGAAACAAAAGAAGGGGATTTCTTAACCATAACGCAATTCCAAGAAATGGTTCGGTATCAAGCAAGATTTGTGGGAGAAGAATCAATGGATCAATATCCTAAAGTTGAAGTAACCACGCCTGAGAGGAAGGTTTTTGTTTGGAATGATCAAGAATTAATTAAAGAAATGGAAAACAAATCGAATCGAAAAATTGCTACTAGGGAATATACTCCTACACACGTACCCATTGGACCAATTGCAGTAGAACATGTTCTACTAGCAACAGATGCTTCATTAGAAAAATTGCAAGAACTATGGGGGAAAGACGAAGTTGATTCGAGACGGTTTCGTCCTAATTTATTAATTTCATTAAAGAATAAGAAACCTTTTATTGAAGAAGAATGGATTGGGCGACGTATTAAAATAGGCACTAAAGTAGAGATGAAATTTGTAGGACATTGTAAAAGGTGTATGATTATTACTGTTAATCCTGATAGCGCCGAACGGGATCCAAGTCTACATAAAACGGTGATAAAAGAAAGAAACAGTAATTTTGGCGTTTACGCTTCTGTGTTAAAAACAGGGGACATTCATGTAGGTGATGAAATTTGTCTTCTTGATTGAGTTTAAAAAAAAAGAATATGGAGCTGAACTCGTAGCAATTCAAGAATTATTAGGGCATAGCTCGCCGGATACTATACTTTGGTTTGCAATGATAACTCATGAAAGAAAACGTGAGCAGCATAAAGGTATTTAATTCATTAAGTGGGATTGTTATTAAACTACTCAGTAAATGTAAAATTGGCTTGTATGAGTTCAATACCGAACTCATACCAGCCAAACAGCTATAATTAAAACCCTAACTTTTTGGGATGTGGGTATTTGTTATTATCTATAAGCACTATCGCATGTATTAGCCTGTGGTTCATAATAACAATGTTGTTTATATTGTCCCGCAAATGGTTGGCTGTACCATGTAGGAGGACATGGAGCATAAGGATTAAAGTACCAAAGAGCATACTTAGAAGGATGTTGTCTCCAAGATTTTACAACTCTACGTGCTAATTCTCTCTCTACCTCTCTTGCTGGGCTATAAAATAAACTACCTTTTTGTACTGCTTCAAAAGAATAGTTTCCACCTTGAACTTGAAAAATTACATCCCGTATGGTCCTTACATCCCTAAAATCTAAACAATCCACTACTGCTCGATTTACAATAACATTCCCAACCATAAGCATCCCTAGTCTTCCTTCACCCTCGGCTTCTGCCCTTATCATCCTTGCAATTAAATCAATATCCTTGTTGGTATATTTTACCCTTGTCACGACCATCACCTCTAAAATAATTGTATGAAAAAACCTTTGAAATTGTTAACCTTTCGTAATTTTTTCTGATTGGCTACAGCCACTTTAACAACATAAAAATATTTTGTTAAATATACCGAAGTAAAAATATTTAGATATGATAAAACATTTTAGGAGGTAGTCCCTTATTCTGTTATTCAAACAACAAGGGGAATATAAAATTATTTGGGAAGACTTATGCGTGCTGAAACGAAAGGTGAATTAATAATGTGTAGGGTAAATCGAGCAAAATCTCATTGGCTTGATTTTAAAGATATCAAACAAAATCTGAGTTGGTTATCCATTAACCGGGAGAGATAACTAAACAAAGGGGCTACTTTTATCAAGAAACAAATGAAATGGATATTAGATTAGTGATGGATGTAATAAAAGAAAAAGATATCGCTGGGGCAAGAAAAATTTTAATGCGAGATATAGAAGAAGATAAATAAACTTAAGCCCTAACGGCGAAGAAAGTGAAAAAATTGTTGAATGGGAAACAATAAAACGATTAAGTATAGAAAGTAAATAATAACCTTCAATTAAATGCATAATTCTTGTTATAGGTGCTAGTTATTTTGTAAGCTTATTTTACAACAAGCTTTTTAATTAAGCTTTAGTTTGGGGGTGTTCATTTGGTAAAAGCTATAAAGATTATCCTTGGTATTTTAGGGGCTATTATATTGGGACTAACCATTCTTGTTGTGACCTTTATATTTAGTATGAAACCCGATCCTGATAAAGAAATGATGATAAAAACTGAAGCAGAGCAGTATATAAGTGAAAATTTTAACGAGCATTTTGAGGTTTATGATACTTTATTTGATAATATGGGCAACTTTGAATTTGAATATGCAGCAAAAGCACGAGATCGACAAAATGGCATTGAGTTTTATGTTTTTCACGATTCCGAGAGTGAAACTGGGGAATTAGTGGACACGTATATTGCCAATAAATGGGAAGATGAGCTGCTAGGTCAATTGCGGCCGTATATAAACCAACATTTTAAAGACGCTAGTGATTGTTATGTATATATTGAAGATAAAATAGGCAAAAGGCTCCAAATTGATTCTCACAATTCTGAAAGCTATAAAGAATATGATATTAACCCAATTATACGAATGACTTTTCCACGTAAAAAAAGTGACATAGATGATGAAAATTTTAATGCATTTATCACATACCTTCAGAATAAAGACATTGTTAAGCATGGTACGCTAATTGTAGCTTATATTGCTGAAAATGGTGAAATATTAGAGCCGGAAGAATGGAGTAAAGAATTTTAATACAAATGGCTATTTATGAACGATTTCTTCAAAAGTAGAAATCGTTTTTTTTGTATATCAAAGGAAACTACTCCAGCATTTTGATCTAATTAAAAAGATCCTAACTGCAAAAAATAGTAATTCAAAAGCATCTAACATTAGGGAGGTTGAAGTAATGCCAAAAGTAGAAGTTTCTTGTGCTATTTCAAACTGTTCATTTTATGGCGAAGGCAATGTGTGTACAGCTGAAAAAATAATGGTTGAACTAGATAATCATGCAAGATATGATACTGAAATGTCTTCCGAATTAGGTGAAAAAAATCATATAGACGAAGCATCGCAATCAGCAGAAACATGCTGTAAAACGTTTAAACCAAAAAAGAAATAAGTTATTTTCTAACCCACCGTGTTAATTTCTGATATACGGTGGGTGGGTTACTTTAGCTGCTGTTACATATTGCTTAGTGTTTTTTTTAATTCATATGAGTTTTGATAGCGGACATACAATGCGTTATATTATTAAAAATGGGGTATTCCCAAGGTTTTGTGGACAAATAATCCCTTATTTCTCGGATTTTCAAGTCATATAGTGGTTTTTAGGCTGAATAACGAACCAGATGTCCGCAAAAGTAAAACAGACTAGGTAGTAGGCTCTTTAAACCCCTTTGTAACGTTACTTAGGGAGCAATTTGTAAATTAACTCTTTCGATAGCGGACATACAATGCGTTATATTATTAAAAATGGGGTATTCCCAAGGCTTAGCGGACAAATAATCCCTTATTGATTAGATTTTATTGTCATATAGTGGTTTTTAGGATGAATAACGAACCAGATGTCCGGTAAACTTGGGAAATCGCCAATAAACTATGGAATAGCGCACCAAATGTCCGCAAAAGTATACCATTCTAGGTAGTTTAATAAAGTACCATACATTAGTACAGAAATGCATTAATTTTTTTCACGTTTTAACCCTTCAAATAGGGGAAAATGACCGGTAAAAAACTAAAGATAATGCTTTGAACTATTTAAAAATTTTGAATATAATTAGATGAATCCTCATTTTTCGTAATTTAGGAGATCAAGTCTTTGAATAATTATCTTATAGTGCTGTTTTCTTTTTTAGTATCTACCTATACGTCCGTTTGGACATTTAAGAAGAAAGGTAATAAATGGATAAGTTTGATTTGGGCATTAGGAGTAAATGTATTCATCTTAATTCTAGCAACATTGTTGTATTATTACCTAGACGATGAATCCAGATTGTTTGGCTTTGCACATTCAGATATATATGTTTTGATTTTGGCAATCCCAGTAGTTACATGGAGTAATTTTTTTGTTCTTGAATTTGTGAGAAACAGAGGAAGATACAAGTAGGAAAGTTAATTAAGAGCTTGGATTTCAAGCTCTTAATTTGTATTTTTTGAAGTAATAACCTTAACTAGAAAGGCTAATGGAGGGTGTACGCCTTCATAAGTATCAGGGGCCATCTTAATTCCTTCGCGACAAATTTCAACAGCACAACTATAAATTTTTATAGATGTACATCGTAAACTGCTACCTGATTTCGGCCGTTAGCTTTGGCTTTGTAGAGGGCTTTGTCAGCCATATCTATAAACTTCTCAATCTTTTCGCCGTTGTATACAGCGATTCCGATACTTATAGTAATTACAATGTCCTTTTTATTATAGCTGAATGTTGTATTTTCAATTATTTTTCGAATTCGTTCAGCAATGATTTTACCTTCTTCAACCGTAGTATTCGGTAAAATGATAGCGAATTCCTCACCACCAAATCGAACATATGCGTCTGATCCTCTTACATTTCTTTTGATTATAGTAGCGATATGCTTAAGTGCTTCATCCCCACAAAGATGCCCGTAAGTGTCATTCAGTTTTTTAAAATGGTCGATATCCAATGCCATAATGATTAAGGGCGATTTTGACCTTTGATTTATTTGAACTGCTTTTTCTAAAAATAAATCAAAATATCTGCGGTTATAAATTCCAGTTAATGAATCTGTTATGGTTAGTTCTTCTACCTGTAATAAAAGTTTATAAGATTTATTAATGAAGTAACCGATCGTTAAATGAATGGACCAATTAACGAGCGAACTTAAAATAAGGGGCGTCATACTAGCTACATCAATATGTAGGTCATGAGAAAATTCTGTTGCAAATTTTAATGCGGTATAGAATATGGCAGATCCAATGATTACTTTCCAATTAGGATATAAATTCATAATTAGTATACTTGGGATTAGAAATAGGCTCCAAATAAATTGGTGAGTTATGCCCATTTCCTCAATCCAAACTGCATCTAGTAGAATAGGGAAAGCAGTGAATAGAATAAGAACAGACCAGTAAATGCTTTTTTGTTTCAATTCCTTCTAGTTCTCCTTTCATCAGAATAGCAGTCATGCAATAAACTGATCTGGGTAGGTTGTTTTTTGTATAAATTAATTGTTATTTTCTTAGCTAAAGTATACACAAAAACATGTCTGTGAGATACCACTTTTTAATATAGAAATGTTATAAATATTAGAAACCATAAAATGGATTTACTACGCAACTGATAATATAATAGTATCATTTAATACGCTAAGCGGCTGTAAATGGGTAGTTACAATCTTTAGCTACTTAAATATACGTTTTTCGAGTAGTGTTAACTAAGAATAGTATGATAAAATATAGTAACTTAAAAATGTGGTAGGTTTTAGGACCTACCTAAGTATATCTATTACATTATAGGTGTGATCTGATGATAAAGAACTTTTTCCTAGATAATTCAAAAAAAAATCAAATTCAAAAAGAAGTCTTTCAATATGTCAGGAATTTTGGCCCGATTTCAAAGTCTCAATTATTGGAGAAACTTAAAATAAAACAAACACCCTTAGCTCGAATCATTATAGAGTTACAAAAGAGGGGATTTATCAAGGAAAGTGGCCTAGGTGAGTCAGAGGGGGGTAGACGGCCTGTGCTATATAGTATTGTGCCAGATGCCGGTTATATTTTTGCTGTACATATTATTCGAGCGCAAACAAAAGTCGTATTATATGATTTGCTGCTTAATAAAGTAGAAGATGAGTCTTTTAATATGACTCCAAATCATACGCCAGAGATTGTAATTAGCTTGGTAATTCAGATTATTAAAAGATTTATTGAAAAATACCGAATCCATTTTGACCAGCTTTTAGGAATTGGTATTAGTACAATTGGCCCGTTAAATAAAGATCAAGGTATTATTCTTAATCCGGATGCATTTTTCTCTTCAGGTTGGGTAAATGTGGAAATTGTTAGAATGCTAGAGGAAGCGTTTCCTGTAAGAATCATTCTAGAGAATGCTGCAAACACTGCATTAGTAGGGGAATTTAAACATGTTTCACTTACAGATAAAAATTTACTCTATATTATCAATAGCTGGGGATTAGGTTGTGGTGTCATTACAAATGGTGAGGTAAACTCAAAAATCGGTGAAACTGGCGGATTTGGCCATATGGTCATCGATAAAGAGGGCAGACCATGTTCTTGTGGAAAAAGAGGTTGCTTAAATACGTACACATCTATATTTTCGGTTATTCATTCGTTAAAAGAAAATACCGATTTGTTTAACGACATTAATTGGAAAGAACTTTCAACCCAGGAAGTAATAAAATTATTAACAAATCACTTTGTAATAACATCAAAGATTATTCTTGAATCCGCAGAGGATCTCGGAATTGGAATTGCAAATATGGTCAATTTATTAGGTTCGGAAGTTGTTTTTATTAGTGGTCCGCTTGTTTATAATTATCCAAACTATTACGAAACCGTAAAAAATGCAATTAATGCCAATTTAAACCAAGAGAGATCTGTTTCTTTTAGCCAAGGAACTTTGAAGGAGGAGGCACCCGATTTGGGAGCGGGATCAATCGTGTACGACTCATATTTTTAATTGTATAAAGATCGAATCAATTTAAATAAAATTAAAAAAATTCAAAATTTTTTTGAAAACTTCTAACCAAAAAAGTTAAAAGTGTGATATTATAAATCTCAGATAGGAAAAAAGGGGAGAATTTGAATTCAGGAGGTGCTATTTACTTTCAAAAACCTTTGAGATTAACTCTAGTATTGCCAATTATAATTATTCGATTACTTTTAACCAAAAAAGTTAAAAGTTTAATCAAAAACAAAATGAAAGCGAATACATAAAAGGGTGTGTGTATAATGAGTGATGTGAAGATAATTATGCTTGGTACGGGAAGTCCTCGACCAGATATTGAGCGCGGGGGATCTGCACAAGTATTATTAATTGATGCATTGCCTATTTTGGTTGATTGCGGTGAAGGAACTACACGACAACTAATGAAGGTGGGGATACCTCCTGAAACAGTTGAACATCTTTGGTTCACACATCTTCATTCAGACCATGTTATGGGATATTTACAATTTTTACTTGGCGGCTGGACGGCAGGGCGTAGCAAGCTTACAGTAGTAGGACCTAAAGGTACAAAAAATTTCCACGAAACGATCATGAATTTGTTTGAGGAAGATATCGTATACCGCACTTCTTTAGGAAGATCGCCAGAAGGACTTTTAGATGTCAATATTATTGAAGTGGAGGAAGCAGGTGAAGTCCCAACTGATTTACCTGTAAAAGTCACAGCAGACCAAATGATTCATAACGTTCCTACATTTGCGTATCGTTTTGAAATAGAAGAGACAGTTGTCGTATTTTCAGGAGATACAGCGCCAAATGAAAGAATCATAGAATTATCAAGGGATGCGGATATTTTAATCCATGATGCTGCTCTTGCAAAGAATGCAGCTTACAAGCCGCCATTATCACCAGAACGACAAAAAATGTGGGATAACTTGCAGAAAGAACATTGTACCCCAGCTCAAGCTGGAGAAATCGCTTTTAAAGCTGGGGCTAAGCAATTAGTTTTAACACATTTTCTGCCAAAGATTGATTTGGAATTAGCTTATCAAGAAGTTTCTGAAGTGTATAGTGGTTCAGTTATTGTCCCAGAGGATTTACAGGTAATCCCTGTAAAGAAAAGACTGAAAATTTAGTGAAGTCAAAATATATTTCTAGGAGGATGTATATGCAATTAACTTTTAAACGCTTTTCAGTGGTTTTATTTTCGTTATTACTACTTATTACCGCAGCAGGATGTGGTAATTCTCAGGAGCCAGCAAGTGCTGGTGACAATGCAGCCCCAAAACTAGATTATCCAAAGAAACCTATCAATATTATAGTTCCTTTTGAAGCAGGAGGAGTGACAGATACAGTGGCACGTACTGTTGCAGATGTTTTGGGAAAACATTTACCTAAAGAAGTAGACATTGTGTCTGTAAATAAACCGGGAGCAGCTGCTGTTGTAGGAACCACTGAGGTTATTAATTCTAAGCCTGATGGATATACGATCGGATTTGTACCAACGGGTCCTTTAACCATACAGCCGCACTATGGTCAAACCTCTTATGAATATAATGATAGTACGCCCATTTCACGTGCTATTCAAAGTGATTTCTTACTAGCTGTTAGAGCAGACGCACCTTGGCAAACTTTTGATGAATGGTTAACTGATGTTAAGGAAAACTCAGGGAAATATTCATATGGAAATCCAGGTGCAGGTAGTACACCAGAAATTGCGATGGAAGCATTAAAGATGGAAGAGAATTTTGATATTAAAGCTGTTCCTTTTAAAGGGAATGCACCAACTAGAACAGCCTTATTAGGTGGACATGTTGATGCGATGATAGCTACAGATTCTGATATTATTCCTTATGTTGAAAGTGGAGAATTAAGAGTTTTATTAAATTTTGGTGAGAAAAAGTTTGAAGAGGCACCTAATGTTCCGACTGCCAAAGAAAAGGGTTACGATTTGAATATGTCTGTTATGTTCCTTTTCATAGGTCCTAAAGATTTACCGGTAGAAATTCGAGATACATTAGATCAAGGATTTAAAAATGCATTACAGGATGAAGAGCTCATCACGGCTTTTGAAAAATTAGGAGTAGAGCCTGATTATGAAGGACCTTATAAAATAGTGGAGCTATTAAATAAGGAATATGAGCTTGTTGGCAAGGTAATTGAAGCGGCTGGTATGGGGAAATAGATTAAGTGATTATAAGGATGATAAAACCTTTCAAATCAAATGTTCAACACATTTTCTAACATAAATTTAATGGCTAGTAACTGTCGGATAAGGAAAAATCCTTATCCGGCGGTATTTCGATAAAGGGGGTATAAATAATGTCTTTATTGTTAAAACGCACTCTTCCGCATGTTCTTATGACTATTTTTGGAATGCTTATTTTATTAATTATACCATTTCAAATAAGTGAAGTTACCGATACAAATGCGGGGCCGCGCTTTTTTCCATATGTTTTAGCCATTTTGATTACAATTTGTAGCGGAAGCATAGTTATCTCCGAATTTATTAAAAATCGTACTCAAGTTAGCAATGTTAAAAGTGGTGAGTTCAAGAATAAGAGGAATTTTAAGAGTGTTGTTTTAATAGTACTATCCTTAGGATTATGGGCGTTATTATTAGAGTCACTAGGCTTTATCATCTCAACATTTTTCTTAATGGTCACTTTAATGGTTCTTATAGGTAGCAAAAAGAAGTCGAATATTATTTTTGTATCGCTTGTGTTCACAGTTATTTTATACAGTCTAAATCGCTTCGTAATAAAAATCTATCTTCCAGAAGGTTTATTTTTATAAAATTTTAAGGAGGTACCTATGGGGAATGAATTATTATTTGGTTTAACACAAGCTTTAGCATGGCAAAACCTAATATTCATGCTTATCGGGGTTTTAGTCGGAATGGTGGTTGGCGGTCTTCCTGGCTTAAGTGTCACCTTAGCGGTAGCACTAATGCTGCCCTATACGTTTGGTCTTCCACCTGAGACAGGAATTCTGATGTTGATTGGTGTTTATTGTGCGGGAACATATGGTGGTTCGATCGGCGCTGTCTTATTGAGTACTCCAGGTACCCCTGCATCTGCGGCAACAGCAGCTGACGGTTTTGCTTTAGCCAAAAAAGGGAAGGCATCACAGGCATTAAATATGTCTTTGTACGCTTCAGTAGCCGGTGGATTAATAAGTGGTATTATTCTGCTTTTTGCAGCGCCACAAATTGCGGAATTTGCTTTAAGATTTGGTCCTCCTGAATATTTTGCACTTGCATTTTTCGGATTATCAATAATTGCGGGTGTAAGTGGAAAATCATTAAGGAAAGGTGTTGTGATGGCAGCCATTGGCATGCTGGTAGCAACTATTGGGATGGATCCAATAAATGGTAGTCAAAGGTTTACCTTTGGAAACAGCTACCTACTATCTGGCATCAATTTATTACCTGCTTTAATCGGTCTTTTTGCTATTTCCGAGATATTGAATCAAGTTGAAAAAAGGATGAAGAGGATATCAGTTAATACAGAAGTAAAAAAAGAAAAGTTTGGATGGAAAAGTTTAAAACCATATCGGAAAACAATCATAAAATCGAGTTTAATTGGTAGTATCATTGGCGCAATACCTGGAACAGGCGGTAGTATTGCTGCGTTTATAAGCTATAATGAAGCTCGTCGAGTATCAAAAGATAAAGAAAGTTTTGGTCAAGGAAGTTTGGATGGAGTTGCAGCTTCGGAGTCTGGTAATAATGGTACAACCGGGGCAACGCTTATTCCTATGATGACATTAGGTGTCCCAGGTGACGTTGTAACTGCCGTACTTCTTAGTTCGTTATTAATCCAGGGACTTCAACCAGGACCACAGTTATTCGAAACCCATGGTGATCTTGTCTATACCGTAATGGTCGGGTTTATTGTTGTGAATATTATCATGTTTATTGTTGCGAAACTTGCAATACGTTGGTTTGAAAAAATAACGCTAATTCCATCATCTATTTTATTTCCGATTATATTAGTATTTTGTTTAGTAGGTTCATATGCCTTTGATAACTCTTTATATTCTGTATGGGTGGCAATCATCTTCGGTCTATTAGGTTACATTTTACCGAAATTTGGTTACCCGGTCGTTCCTTTATTAATTGCAATCATTCTTGGGCCCATGGCTGAGGGGGCATATCGACAATCACTAGTATTATCAGAAGGAAGTTTAATGATATTCTTTGAAAGACCAATTTCAATCATATTCCTTATACTTGCTGCGTTATCCTTCATAGTACCAATTTTTAAATCTTGGAAGGATAAGAAAAAAAACAACGATATTAATGATATGCAAAATTCAAAAGTAATTTAGTCATTTTTTGATAAACGAAAATAATATTGATCACTTTGATAGCTCTTAACTTTATTAATGTTGGGAAAAAGCGCTAACTTTTGACTAAATTGGTTAAAAGTAGGTGAGGCTCAACTTATAAATATCAGAATATTAAGGTAAATATTTGTAGGTAAAATAAATTATTTTGATCTAAAACAATATGCTTTGTGCTTAGTTGTAGATGGCACAATCATTCTATTAAACCTTCAATCCTTATTTGAGAAATATTACTAGAAAGGATGAATAAAATGAGTGAAAAAAGTGAATTTCAAGGAGTAATTGCTGAGACTGTCGACGATTCAATACCTTGGTGGCCAGTTGAGGACAATAAAAGAAAAGATGCACCAAATGTAGTACTTATTATGTTAGATGATTTAGGTTTTGGACAACTAGGGTGTTATGGTTCAACTGTTGACACACCGAATATTGATAAATTAGCCGAAGAGGGTCTTCGTTATAATAATTTTCACACTACAGCCATGTGTTCCCCATCACGTGCTTCTTTATTAACTGGTCGCAATCCCCACTCAGCGGGTGTTTCTTTTGTGACTGAAGTAGATAATGGTTTTCCGAATGGTCGTGGAAAAGTTCGAAAAGACACAGCGTTAATTAGTGAAATGCTATTGGAGGAAGGCTATAATACATTTGCTGTTGGTAAATGGCATCTTGCTCCTGCAAAAGAACAAAAATTTACAGGACCTTTTGATGGCTGGCCATTAGGCCGGGGATTTGAACATTACTACGGATTTATGCGAGGAGCAACCGATCAATTTTATCCAGAATTAGTAGAAGGAAATAAGCGAGTTCCTCAGCCTAAGAGCCCTGAAGAAGGCTATCATTTAACAGAAGATTTAACGGATAAGGCTATTGAATATATTAAAATGCAAAAATCGGAAGAGCCTGATAAACCGTTTTTCTGTTATTTATCCTATGCAGCACCGCATGCTCCACATCAAGCGCCACAGGAATATATCGAAAAATATAAAGGGAAATTTGATAAAGGCTGGGATCAAGTGAGAGAGGAATGGTTCTTGAGACAAAAGGAACTCGGGATTATTCCACAAAACGCAGTATTACCTCCTAGTAATCCTGGAGTTAAACCTTGGGCGGAGCTAGAAGAAGATGAAAAACAGTTATTTGCCCGAATGCAGGAAGCGTTTGCAGGTTTTTTAGAACATACTGACTATCATATTGGAAGATTTATTCAATGTTTGGAAGAATTAGGACAGATCGATAACACTTTGGTTATTTTCTTGTCTGATAATGGTGCATGTGGTATGGGTGGTGGAGAAGGCATGCTAAACAATTGGACCCCAACAACCAATGCCATACCAGAAACGTTTGAAAGTAAATTAGCTCGACTTGAGGAAATTGGCGGACCCAATGCAAAAAGTCATTACCCTGCAGGTTGGGCACAAGCTGGGAATACACCTCTTAGATGGTATAAAACATTTACCCATGCAGGGGGTGTTAGATGTCCGCTAATTATTAGCTATCCCAAATTGATAAAAGATAAAGGTGGTATTCGTACACAATATCACCATATTACTGATATTGTTCCTACTATACTAGAGTTAATTGATGCGAAAGCCCCTGAAGTATATAAGGGAGTTCCGCAAAAACCGATATATGGAACAAGTCTATTGTATACCCTAGAAGAAACGGATGCTCCTACTCGAAAGAAAGTGCAGCATTATGAGATTGTCGGGAATCGCGGGATTTGGATGGATGGTTGGAAGGCGGTTGCACGCCATGTAAAAGGAACATCCTTCGATGAAGATGTATGGGAGTTATACGATGCTCAAAATGATTTCTCAGAGATTAACAATTTAGCAGAAACGTATCCTGAAAAGTTAAAAGAGCTTGTAAGCCTTTGGTGGCAAGAAGCAGAGAAATATGATGTATTTCCACTTGATGGTCGAAGTATAGCTGAAAAATTAGAAAGAAAACCGAGTCAGAACGGACCCATACACCGTACGTACTATGCGGAATCTGCTTTATTTAATAGTTTAACTGCTCCTGATTTACGCGATAAGTCATTTAAAATTCAAGCTGAACTTGATCGTACATTAAAAGAAAATGGTGTCATTGTCGCTCATGGTGACAAATCAGGTGGTTATTCACTTTTTATAAAGGATAATTATTTAATCTTCCACTACAATATGTCCAATGTTGTGCAAATGACGATTAAATCTGAAAAAGAACTACCAAGCGGACCTATTACAATTGAATTTTTATTGATTAAAACCATCGAAGACCAAGGGTTTGGAAAATTAGTTGTCAACGGTGAAATAATAGGAGAAGGAACTCTTTCTTATATATCTGTCCTTGGTTTTTCGAAAAGCTTATTTTGTATTGGTAAGCTAGAGGGTGGTTCTATGAGTCCGGAATTCGAGTCACCATTTGAGTTTGAGGGAAACGTAAAAAAAGTAACGTATACTCTTGGTGGCTATGAAGAAGACCTTGAGGCACATGTTCGAGAAGAATTATTCTCTGAATAATTTTTAGTGCTAGTAAACTACGATGCAAATGTTTTTGAAAATAGTGGGTTGGCTAATGATTAAAGCAGGGGGTACTGCTTTGAATAAATGAAGGAAAAGTAAATGCTGTTTTGGCATTTGCTTTTTTTGTGAAATTCCATCTATAAATACAATTTATAATATAGGGGTTATTTCATAGGATTTTAAATAGAAACGGACAGACTGAAATGATAAAATATAAAAATCTAGAGGATAGGGGGATATAGGCAATTGAATAAGGTAGAAATAATAGCACGTAGAATACTAGGCTGGAAATTAAGTAGTTGGGATAAATGGTATGATCCTGAAAAGGGGATTTTTATATATGTTTCTGAATTTCAACCTGAGCAAAATCTTGATCATGCGAAACTAATTGTTGAGAGATTAGAGAAACTTGGCTTTACATGTACGAAAAAAGAAACAAATGAAGTTTGCTTTAATGATGTATATGCCACGGGTGACACGCTCGAAGAGGCTATTACGAATGCAGCCTACCTCATTGCAGACAATAGTTCAATTGCAGATGAATGGCTATAGGATAAAGCAATTCTGTAACCCACAACAACTGAAGAAGGAGTTGTGGGTTTTGTTTTTTTTATGAGTGATTTACAAGCGGACTCAGGATGCGTTATATCTAATGTCTGGGAGTTTTCCGGACATATAATCCTTTATATGTTAACCATTACCGCGAATTAGTTAGTTATCTATTAAATAAGAACCTATTGTCCGTTCGTTTGGAGAGTTCCTTTATTACGATTTTTTCCACAACTATCTTCTAAAAAGTTTAAGAATAACAACAGGAATCCACATTGACTGCTTTTGTTGTTCAAAAACTCACTAGTAAATCAGTTATTCCACACACTAAACCAATGTATAAATCCGCAATGATTACAAACAAAACAAAACTTATATTTGATTTCTATAATTTTTTGAACATAATTCCAATTCTGTTGATAAATACTACACTTACTATTTGAATTTTTGTACAGGGTTAGGTGGGAAATGTTTAGGAAGAAAAGAGTACAACAACAATCTAATAGAAGTTATGAAACTGTAGAAAAAACGTTAAGTGAAGTATTTGAAAAGGCAAATAAGTCAAGCGATTTTTCGACCATCTCACCATTAGAAAGCCCTGATTCGTTATTAATCAGTTTTTATAAAACATTGATTGATCCAGACATTCTTCAAAAGTCGATTTTGCCTTATTTAAAGGAAAAGGCCTCTGCAATAAAAGAACTTTCTGATTTAAAGAATATTGTTCCAATAGATAGTATTAAAATCATAAAAGATCCCATAGAGGTTGAAAAAGCCCTACACGATGGAGCTATTGTTATTTATTTTAAAGACAAAATAGAGGAATACGCACTCCTTGATATTAGTTATCCAAGATTGGGTCAACGTGAAACAAATGATACACAAAATGAATTTAGTGTGATTGGACCTAAAGTGGGTTTTATTGAGGATCTTTCCACTAATCTTCATTTAATAAGAGATCACCTGAATACCTCGGATCTCATTTTTGAAGAGATTATGGTTGGTTCAAGAGCAAAGACAAAGGTAGCGCTCGCATACATAGATGGGGTTACCTATCCAGAATATGTAAACACGGTAAAACAGCGACTTATAGAACTTGATATCGATGTCTCGTACGATAATACACATCTTGAACAATTGATTTCGGACCATACTTCAACACCTTTTCCTTTATATATAACAACAGAACGTATTGACAGGACTATCGGAGCACTTTTGCAAGGTCAGGTTGTTTTGATAAGTGATAAATCCTCCTATGCTTTAATCGGACCAGTAACATTAATGGATTTTTTTTCCAACCCGGAAGATTTTTACCTTCCATCCATTATTGCATCGTTTTTTAAATTAATTCGGATATTCGGGATGTTGTTTTCCATTTTTGCTACTTCCTTTTATGTTGCAATACTAACCTTTCATTTTGAAGTTGTGCCGAAGGATTTATTAGGTCCTATTATCTTTTCACGGGCGAATGTCCCGTTTCCGCCTGTAATTGAGGTTTTATTTTTAGAAATTACCATTGACCTATTGAGAGAAGCGGGATCCAGGTTGCCAACAAAAATTGGTCAAACCCTTGGGATTGTTGGGGGAATTGTTATTGGACAGGCAACTGTTGAAGCGGCTCTTACAAGTAACATTTTGCTAATTTTTGTAGCACTTGCAGCGCTGTCTTCCTTTACAACACCCATCTATAAAATGTCTAATGCGGTACGGTTATTACGCTACCCTTTTATCCTACTCGCAGCAATATGGGGAGGACTAGGTATTTATATAGGACTAATTCTGTTAATTACCCATTTAGCTCGACTAAAATCATTGGGAGTCCCATTTCTACTCCCGCTTTATCCTTATCGAAAAGGTGGAGTTGCTAGTTCCTTTGTAAGGCCCAATTATTTAAAATACGATAAGCGTCCTTGGTATTTAAGACCTTTAAGTTTAAAAAGGTATTCTCCGGTTCCTAATAAAGACCCGGATGATGGTTTGAATACTGAATAATTTTTTTCTATAAAGGCTGGATAAAAAATGGGAAAATGGCGAAAGTATCACGTTTTATTCTTACTATTGATATGTATCGTTGGTCTTTTAGGCTGCGCAAGAACGAGAATCATCGACAAAATTAGTATTGTTCATGTTTTTGGGTTTGATCAAGCAGATAATGGTGACTTAATAGGAACAGTGTTAATCCCTGATTACACCATGAGCAAAGACGGTGACCAAATTCAATATTTAGAAGAGCAAGCACCAACTGGTGCTTTATTTGTACCTAAGATGGCGAAACATACTAGTACGCCAGTAGAACTGGCCAAGATTAGAGTTTTGTTATTTGGGAAGAATTATGCTGAAACAGGCATTCAAGATATGGTAGATCGATTTATTATTAACCCTCAGATCGGGACACATATACAAATTGCTGTATCTACTCATTCTGCTAGAGAAACGTTGAATACATTCAAAAAGGAAAAATCACTTACCTTAGCGGAACGGTTAGAACATAATATGGTCGGACAAATGCTGCCTAGAATGAATCTTCATACATTTTTAAATCACTTTTATGGAGAAGGAATGGATGCTTATGTTCCTTTGGTTACTATAGACGAAAAAGATCAGGTTCAGGTGGAAGGGATTGGGATTTTTAAGGATGACAAATTAGAGCTCACTTTAAACCCTGAACAAACCATCTTATTATCATTTATTGAAGATGAACGCACACAAGCAACGTATAAAATAGATCTTGATGACAAAGATCGAAGAGAAATTATAACTGCTAGGGCCTTCAAAAGTAAAAGTAAATGGTATTGGGATCAGAAAAAGGAACAATTAAATCTTAGGTTACAACTACAAACGACCCTAACTCAGTATCCAGATCGATTTGATGTTGAGAAGGCGGAAGATATAAATGAGATAAAAACAATAATTGTCAAAAATTTAGAAAAAGAGATTAGTGACTTATTGGCAACCTTTAAAGAAAGTGAAGTAGATCCACTTGGAATTGGAAATATCGTGCGTTCAAAGGATAGGAACTGGGAGGAAGAATCCTTTTATGAGCAATATCCTACCTTACCCATTCATGTAAACATTAATTTAGAAATCATACATTCTGGCCTTGAAGGCTAATTTTTAGGGTGGATTAATATGAACTCGATGGTGAAAGAAAATAAAATGGTATCGCCTTACTTTTTATTCTTTCTAATGCATTCCGCGCAAACAGGGGTAGTTGTTTTATCCTTTCAATCACATATCATTAGGGGAGCAGGCCATGAAGCATGGCTCCCTGTCTTAGCAATAGGCTTAATGATGCATGTTATGTTTTTAATGATGCTACATATCTTGAAACATTCAAGCGCTGGAGATATCCTCTCCTTCCACAGGGATGTATTTGGAAAGGTTTTTGGTGGGATTTTAAATATCATCGTAGCATGCTATTTTTCGATAGTTAGTCTATTCACGCTACATACCTATATCGATATTCTCCAGATTTGGGTGTTTGATGGAATAGCTAGCTGGGAATTTTCATTGCTCTTTTCTGTTCTTATTTTTTACATTGTTGCGGGAGGATTTAGGATTGTAACGGCAATTGCTTTCTGGGGTGTCGTTATTCCTAGTTTCTTGCTGCTTTCGCTATTATATTTATTTAATTATGTTGATCTTTCCTATCTCTTCCCATTATTTCAACATGGAGCGAAAGACTATTTTGTCTCTGCAAAAGAAGCCGCACCTATCTATCTAGGATTTGAAACTGTACTCGTTATTTTTCCATTTATTAAAGATAGAGAAAAGGCATCCAAATGGGGGCACTTAGCATTACTATGTACAACTATTTTATATACTATTATTACGATCATTACATTTGTGTTTTTTACGCAAGGAAAGCTGCAACATTTAACATGGCCTACTTTGACCATGATTAAGATTATTCAGTTTCCATTTTTAGAGCGATTTGAGTTTATTTTTATTTTTACATGGCTATTAGTGGTTATGCCTGTGATTTGCATCCTTTTGTGGTCGGCAATTAGGTCGATTAAATTAACGATCCCTAAGGCACAACCAACATATATATTAATTTGTTTAGTCACTGCTTTTCATTTTGTGAATAGCCAGTTTATCGATATAGAATTTTCACATATTTTGGCTAAAATTGTAAATAATAGTGGACTAATCTTTCTCTTTTGCTATATCCCATTACTCTTTTTGATTTCTGTTGTTAGGAATAAGATCAAAAAAATAAGAAGTCATGACAAAGGGTGATATGTTTTTACAGAAGTGAGGAAGAGGTGATTGCATATGGCATATAAAATAGGCATTGTATTGATCATAATTTGGGTTATTTATATTTTTTATGGTTTTTCCAATTATGATGAAATTATGGATGCATCTAAATTAGCCATTTTGTTACTAGTATCTTTTATAGGTATTATTCTTTTTCCAATTTATTTTATCGCGATTTATCTTATTAACACTTATAAAGAAAGAAAATTTAAAGTTTAGGTATGAAGGGGACAAGCATTTAGCCGTCCCTATCATATTGCTTTTGTTAAATTTTTACAATAGCATTAATCTTGATCTATTAATCTATTATTCTTGTAAATGATATTACATTTGTTATAATTTTTATTATTAAAATACGAAATTTTTAGTAAGTAAACAGCATTAGCTATGGCAGAGAAAGTGTTTGATAGAATAGGAAACGCTTTCGAATTCTATTTTAGACAGCTGATCTTGGGGATTTTTAACACGAAAGTTGGGAGAGGGGAAGTTAGTAATGACAAATGAGAAAGCGTGTTGTGCAGCTCGGCGGAATTCTAATCCTTTAATTATAGAAACAAAAGCAAAACAAGAACTACATGATGCGATAAGCATTCCTTTGAAAAACAAAAGTTCTTATGATGGAATGGTTTATCTAGAAGGTGGACCGTTCTTAATGGGAACGGATGATGGGCTCGGATTTCCTGAAGATGGGGAGGGGCCTGTTAGAGAGGTTACTATTGATCCTTTTTATATAGATACATGTGCAGTTACAAATCAGCAGTTTCTTGAATTTACAAAAAATACTGGATATAAAACTGAATCTGAACTATTTGGTTGGTCTTTTGTATTCCATCATTTTGTTGATTCACAAAAAGCAGAATTGATTAATGGTAGTGTTCCGCAAACGCCATGGTGGTTACCTGTTAAAGAGGCTTACTGGTTTCAACCAGAAGGTAAAGGAAGTAATATTGAAGACCGTATGGATCATCCTGTTGTACATATTTCTTGGAATGATGCGATAGCCTACTGCAATTGGGCTGGGAAAAGACTGCCAACTGAGGCGGAATGGGAATACGCGGCCCGCGGCGGATTAGTACAAAAACAGTTTCCATGGGGAGATGAATTAACTCCAAACGGCGAGCATCTCTGTAATGTATGGCAAGGAAAGTTTCCACAAGTAAATACAGCGCTTGACGGATATGCAGGTACTGCACCGGTCACAGCATATCAACCTAACGGGTACGGATTGTATAATGTATCGGGAAATGTTTGGGAATGGTGTGCAGACTGGTTTAGCCCAAATTTTCATATCAATGGTCCACGAAACAACCCTGGTGGACCTGATGGTGGGTCTATGAAGGTTATGCGTGGCGGATCATATCTTTGTCATAAATCATACTGTAATCGTTATAGAGTAGCTGCAAGAAGTAAAAATACACCAGATAGTGCTTCTGGTAATATTGGATTTAGATGTGTGAAGGATTAGTAGGATTCGTTAATGTATTATTTAATATTTATGCTGCACGATATAGAGCCGAATAGTATGGTGTGCTGCCTTTAGATGGGATGCTCGCTATGCCGTCGGGATATGGCTATAAATTTAATAAATAACCTATGTGTGTTTCTAATCCAAACACATATAGGTTTATTTTTGTTTTTTATAAACAATTTTTCTTCAAAATCATAAAGAACAAGTGTCAAAAGATGTTGGGTACTTGTAGTATTTGGCGAAAACTTAGGTGGATATGTAATGTTTATTCAAATTTAATGAGTTGATTTTCCGTTAACTCCTAAGGTAAGGATATCGAGGGATTGTTGCATTTGGAAATGCTAGGGGAGTTATCTATAGAATCTAGTTTAGTAGCTTGTTGTGCTCTTTTCTAGTATAGGAGATGGAACTTTGCTTCGGGCATGATGAAGAGGGAAGTTGTTGGGATTCTAGCATAGAAAGCTCTTCATTATGCTGATGAAAAGAAAGTTGTTGGGATTCTAGCATAGAAAGCTTTTCATTATGCTGATGAAAAGAAAGTTGTTGGGATTCTAGCATAGAAACCTCTTCATCTGGCCGATGAAGAGGAAAGGCGATCAAATTCAGGTAAGGAAACCTCTTCATCTGGCCGATGAAGAGGAAAGGCGATCAAATTCAGGTAAGGAAACCTCTTCATCGGGCCGATGAAGAGGAAAGTGAATCAAATTCAGACAAGGAAACCTCTTCATCTGGCCGATGAAGAGGAAAGTGAATCAAATTCAGGTAAGGAAACCTCTTCATCTGGCCGATGAAGAGGAAAGGCGATCAAATTCAAGCAAGAAAACCTCTTCATCTGGCCGATGAAGAGGAAAGTGAATCAAATTCAGGCAAGGAAACCTCTTCATCTGGCCGATGAAGAGGAAAGGCGATCAAATTCAAGCAAGGAAACCTCTTCATCGAGCCGATGAAGAGGAAAGTGAATCAAATTCAGGCAAGGAAACCCCTTCATCGAGCCGATGAAGAGGAAAGTGAATCAAATTCAGGTAAGGAAACCTCTTCATCGAGCCGATGAAGAGGAAAGTGAATCAAATTCAGGCAAGGAAACCTCTTCATCTGGCCAATGAAGAGGAAAGTGAATCAAATTCAGGCAAGAAAACCTCTTCATCGGGCCGATGAAGAGGAAAGTGAATCAAATTCAGGCAAGGAAACCTCTTCATCTGGCCAATGAAGAGGAAAGGCGATCAAATTCAAGCAAGGAAACCTCTTCATCTGGCCGATGAAGAGGAAAGTGAATCAAATTCAGGCAAGAAAACCTCTTCATCTGGCCAATGAAGAGGAAAGTGGATCAAATTCAAGCAAGGAAACCTCTTCATCTGGCCGATGAAGAGGAAAGTGAATCAAATTCAGACAAGGAAACCCCTTCATCGAGCCGATGAAGAGGAAAGGCGATCAAATTCAAGCAAGGAAACCTCTTCATCTGGCCGATGAAGATGAAAGGCGATCAAATTCAGGAAATGAATGCCCTTCTTCAATGTGATGAAGGACATATTCGTATTCAGCTAAAATGTTTCTAAAGAATAAATGTTAATAGAGTGCTATTAATCAAAAACAGCTCAATAGTAAGTAAAATTACATAAACCAAATTAATACAATTAGAGTTTATAAATACTGAAAACGGGTGATTATTATAAATAAAAGAGTATCTTCAGCTAGGCAGTAACCCCACTTAAAAACTTTCGAATATATATAAAATTAAAGCTTTCAATGATATGCACAAATTAATAGGTTACATTTATTTCTAGCATAAGTTTAAAAAATTTCAATTCTTTAAACATCTTTTATATGTTATACTACAAATTAGTAACAGGTCATAATACTTGATACAAGATAAGTTGAAAAAAGTTTATTTAACTCAAACCACAAATAGTACCATTAGCTCGAATTTTATAATTGAGACCGAAAGCTAATCGGTATTGGATAAATTAAAAGTATTTTTTATGGTTAATGGAGGGGTATTTTGCTAACAAATGATTTGGATTTTAGACTAGAACCGAAACTTACAGAAATATATGAAGAGCATAAAAAGCGTGCTGCCAAGATTGATTGGGGCTATCATGAATTTTTACCATGGGATAAAGCGGAGGATTTTCGACGTGTTCCTTGGGATGAAAGTCAAATTACACTTCCACCAGCTGTTATTACTGCTGTAGAAACGGCGTTGCTAACTGAGGTTAACCTTCCTTGGTTTACCTCGCATTTAGAGCAAACCTTTAAGGGCTCGTTATCGATTGTAAAAGATTTTGTATACACATGGACAGCTGAAGAAGATCAACATTCAAATTTGCTTGAGACCTATTTATTAATAACACGTAATGTAGATCCGATGAGACTACATCAGCTGAGAAAAATGACAGTTGAGGGTGGTTGGAGTCCGGACTTCCATACACCTTTTGAAACAATGGTGTATACATCTCTGCAGGAATTGGCAACGATGGTGTTTTATAATAATGTTGCTAAAGTAGCAGGTGCACACGATAAGGATTTATCCACTTTACTTCGTCGTTTAGCAAAAGACGAAACATTGCATTATGCCTTTTATCGTGATGTTATTAAGTTTCATTTACAATTAGAGCCGAATTATTGTTACTATTTAGGCCATGTAATTAAGAACTTTCAAATGCCTGGTACAGTTATGCCTGATTTTGAGGACCGCATGTCTATCATTGCTAAAGAGGCTAACTATGGTCCGTTAGAGTATTTTGATCAAGTGCTAGATGTCATTGTTGATTATTGGGAACTAGAAAAGTTAAGACCAATCGCTCCTGAAGCTGAAAAAGCACGATTGGATATTTTAAATTATCACGCTCGTTTGAAACGTATTAGAGACCGTTACAATAAAGTTAAATCTTAAAAAAATCAGCGGACAACCTCGAGGGCACTGAAAAAGTCCTTAAAATTTTAAAAAGGTATAATTCTCATATATTTGAGGAATTATACCTTTTTTCTTGTATAATTATAGTATCAATTTCAAGTGGGTGGATTGGATGATACAAAAACAAGAGATGATGAATTTAAGTCCATATATGCAAATTTATGATTTGGTTGTTCC